>JBKOWZ010000161.1:0-15049 GCA_046724665.1 Actinomycetota bacterium | reverse complement strand
GGTCAGACCCTGGCCCGGCTGGGCCACTAATTCGTAAGGAAGTTAAACTATATAAGGTCAGGGCGCAATGACCTCGGCGAAACGATCGATAACGGCTGGGCAACGGCCCAACGCAAAGGGCCGCCGGGTCGAACCCGGCGGCCCTTGGTCGGCCTAACGACGCAGTGCTGGCCCGCTTGCGCGCTACCCGATCAGCCCTGCAAGTAGTCGATGAGGTGCTTGCGCTCGTCCTCCAACTGGCTGATCGTGCTCTTGACCACGTCCCCGATGCTGACGATGCCGATCAGCCGGCCCTTCGAGACCACCGGGATGTGCCGGATGCGGCGCAGGGTCATCGTCTCGCGCAGTTCGTCGAGCGGGTCGTCCGGGTCGCAGGTGGCGACCTGGAGGGTGGCGATCCGCGACACCGGCGCGTCGAGGACGCCCGCGCCCTGGTCGTTCAGCCGGCGCACGACGTCGCGCTCGGAGACGATGCCGGTGACGCTCAGCCCGTCCGAGGAGACGACCACCGCGCCGATGTTGTGCCGGGCCAGCAGCGCGATCAAGTCGCGGCAGGTGGCGTCGGGGCGTACCGTCACGACGTCGTGTCCCTTGTGAGCGAGTACGTCTCGGACTCTCATGTCTTCCTCCGCTCTCCCGGGTCCTGTGCGAAATGCCTGCTTTCACCCTGACCGAGAATGCGGCGGCGCGCCAGCCCTGGACCGCACTCAGTGCGTGGCGAACCAGTCGATGCGACCGAGCCGCCGATCGGGCGCACCGGTTCACACTGCGCCGCACCGCGCGTACGATGCGTGCCAGGCGGCGTCGAAGCCAGGGGTCTGATACTCAGCACATACCGGCAATGCCCGGAAATCCCGGCACAGGTCCCGCAATCGGGCGCGATACCGGGCTATGTTCAGGTGCTGTGCGCCCTGGGCTGCTCGCTTTCTTGCGGAACGGTTACCACGTCTTCCCATCCGTGAGCGCTGCTGCCAATCTATGGGCATCCTGTCATCCGCCGAGGGGGTGCTCGAGTGGGCGATGACCCGATGCCCGACGACCTGATGAGCAAGTTCGACGCCATCGAACGGATGCTCACGGCGCGCCGGCAGACCGATCGTGCTCAGGAACGGCCCGAGCAGGAGCGGCCCGCGGAGCAGGACTCCGGCGACGAGGCGGACGCGGCACGGTCACCACGCGCCCCGCGCCGCCTGCACCGCTCGCGGCCGCGGCGCGAGCAGGTGATCATCAGCGCGCTGAGTGTGGTCGCCCTGGCGGCCGGCGGCGTCGGCGTCGCCCTCGCCTCGACGCATCGCGGCGGCGCGAACGGCGCCGCGCAGCCGTCGTCGAGCCCTTCGTCCTCGATGACGGGCGCCACCCTGACGACGGCCGAACTCGAGGCCGCCAAGTGGGTCTCGATCGCGGTCGGTACGACGCACAAGGTGGCCTGCGACGCGGATCTCTGTGCCCTGCTGAAGCAGGACGGCGTGTCGGCGACGTCCACGATCGCCTCCGAGTCGGACGTCAGCGCCATCGCGAGTGCCGACGTCGTGGTCGCGACCGCCGCGTCGCGCGCCGCCCTCGGCACCGCGCTGGCCTCGATCACGTCCGCCCAGCCGCTGGCCTCGTTCGGCAGCGGAGCCGACCTCGTCGAGGTCAGGGCCGTCACACCGCACGGGACCGCCGACTACACGCAGCGGCTGACGCAGGATCGCGCCGCCCGCAAGCGTGTGGGCGCAGACCTCATACACAACCCGCGGATCGCCGTGAGCAACCCCAACCAGTCCATCGCGCTGGCCGACGGCATGGTGGACAGCCGGCTGTGTTCGCTGCTGGCGCTGCTAGGCGCCTCGCATACGGTCGCCCTCGCCTCGTTCGGCGCGCCGGGGCCGGGCTCGGGGCCGGACATCCCCACCGCGACGATGGTGCTCTTCTCGATCGACGGCCGCTCGGCCACCGGGACCTCGCCGCAGGCCCGGTCCCTGCTCGCGCTGCTGGCCGCGCAGAAGCCGCCATATCGGCCGGCCGCGGCCGTCGCCGAACCCAACGGCCTGCGGATAACCTTCACTCAGCCCGAGCCGCTCGGCCTGCTCGCCGCCGCGAGTCCCTGATCCGGCCGGTGGCCGCCACGGTCACCGCCGCGCAAAGCCTTAGCCCTCCACGGAGTCGAGAAATGAGCGCACGGATACGCGCACCGCTCGCGGTCGCCGGTCTCATAGCACTGACGTTCGTGTCCTCGCTCCCGGCGCCGGCCGTCGCCGGTACGACGTCCACGGTCGGCTGGGTGCGGCTCGCCCACCTCTCCCCCGACACCCCGCCGGTCGATGTCTACCTGTACCCGTACGGCGGCTCAACGGCGCAACTGGTGCTCAAGCACGTGGCATACGGCACGCTCTCGCCGTACCAGTCGCTGGCGCCCGGCGACTACCTGGTGGCCATGCGCGGCGCCGATGCCGCGGCGACGGCGAAACCCGTGATCAGCGCCCAGGTCCAGGTGGCAGTGGGCCAGGCCTACACGGTCGCCGGTCTCGGCACGTCCTCGGCGCTCACGCTCAAGGTGCTCGCCGACAAGCTGGACACTCCGCAGGGCAAGGTCAGCGTCCGCGTCATCGAGGCCTCACAACGCAACCCGACGGCGTCCGTCAACGTGGGCGATGACGTGCTCACCGCCGGCCTGCGCTTCCCCGACGTCAGCCCCTACCAGTTGCTCGCCCCGGGCTCGCGTGCCGTCAAGGTCACCACGCAGGCCGCTGACAAAACCACGCAACTGGATTTCACCGCGGGCAGCACGTACACCCTGGCCGTGCTCGACGGTTCCGGCAGCAGCCCTCAGATACTCGGCCTCAGCGACGCGACCGGCACCAGCGTCGCGCCGAAGGGCGGCGTCAGCACCGGCTTCGGCGGCACGGCCCGGCAGGGCGGCCCGGGATCCGCCATGCCGGCCGGCTGGGTCGTGCTGCTGGTCGCCGCCCTCGGGTCCGTCGGGTTGGTCGGGTTCGGACTCACCCGGCGACGCAAGCGATCGACGTGACAGAGACGTGACACAGCCATGAGGTGGAAGCCCAAGCACGCGAGGCCGTACTGGTTCGGCGGACGCCGGTCCGCCGCGTGGACCGCCGTCGGCGGCGTGGTGCTGGCGGCCGCGGCGGGCGCCGGCCTGTGGGCCCTCTCGCATCGCGACGCCAACGGACTGCACGCGTCCGGCGCGGTGACGATTCAGCCCACGGATACGGCGCCGTCCACCTCGGCGAGCGGCCCGAGCGGCGCCGCGACAGGCGCTGCGACGCAGCGTCCGATCTCGATCGAGATCCCGGCGATCAACGTGCGCTCGACGCTCCAGACGCTCGGGCTGGACGCGTCGGGCGCGCTGGAGCCGCCGACCAACCAGACCGAGGCGGGCTGGTACACCGGCAGCCCGGTGCCCGGCCGCAACGGACCCGCGGTGATCGCAGGGCACGTCGATTCGGTCGGCGGACCGGCGGTGTTCTTCGACCTCAAGCGGCTCAAGCCCGGCGACGCCGTCACCGTAGGCCTGAGCTCCGGCCGGCGCGTCACCTTCCACGTCATGCTGGTCAAGACCTACCCGAAGGACGCGTTCCCGACGCAGGACGTCTACGGCGCGCGCCCCGACCCGGAGTTGCGCCTGATCACCTGCGGCGGCGGGTTCGCCGGGGGCCACTACCTCGACAACGTCGTCGTCTACGCCATCCTGTAGAACGCTTGGCGCGAGGTCAGAGCCCTCGTGCGACGCGTAGCGCGTTGGCGACGACGGCGACGGTCGGAGGCACGGGAAGCGCGGTGGGAAACGTGCTCGCATCGACGACATAGGCGTTCGCGAGATCATGCATTCTGCCGTCGGGGCGCGTCACTCCCGCCGCCGCGGACGGGCTCATCCGGCAACCGCCCATCTGGTGGTCTCCGACGCGGGACCAGTCCTCGGCGAAGGTGCTCGAGCGGACGACCGAACGCTGCGGCCACAGCTGAGCCACGTACTTCGAGATGGCCGCGGCCATCAGGCCGTGAGCCCTGCGGTCGCGCCGATTCTCCGGCCGGACCACCAGCGCCGTGGGCAGGCCGCAGGCGTCCTTCAGCGCGTGGTTGAGCACGACCCGGTTTCCGGGCAGTGCCTGGTCCTCGCCGGTATAGCGGAAGTCCAGGCACTGTTCGGACTCGGATTCCGGGGCGAAGGCCCAATCCCGGCCCGGCGACCCGGTGCTGTGAACGGAGACGAAGCCGCGCAGCCGCAGTTCGTCCGGCGGGCGGCGGGTCACCAGCGGATACCGGACCGCGTTCGCCGCGGCCCGCACCAGCAGCCGGGGGCCGAAGGTGTGGAAGGACATGTATCTGCCGATGAGCCGCGCGGACGCCGTCGAGAACCGGTCGGCGCCGGACAGCAGCAGGAGACGCACCGTCTGGATCGCTCCGCAGGCGAGGACGAACGCCTCGTAGCCCTCCCGCTCGCATCGGCCGCTCTTCGTCATGGCCACGAGTGCGCGCACGCAGGCGGCGCGTTCATCCAGTTCCAGCGCGGTGATCCTGGTTTCGGTGCGGATCTCGACGCCGAGCCGCGCGGCGAGTGCCGCCTGCCGCCAGGGCCAGAGCTCGGCGAGCCGGCGCGGCGGTTCCAGCCCCCAGCGTATCCGCGCCGTCTCGGCGAGCGGGGCCGGGTGGAACCTCCAGGGGGATCGCGCCAGGGTGGCGGCCGCTTCACCCGGTGCGCCGCCGTGTGCCGGCGGCGCGCACACGCTGGGGCTGCGCACGCCGAGGAGTGACTCGGCATCGGCGAACCACGGCTGAAACTCCTCGTAGGACAGCCCCGTACGGTTCCACCGCGCGAAGTCGGCCCGGGCAGGCCTGCCGCAGAGACCGCCCCAGACCGCCGTACCCCCGCCGACCTGGCTCGACGTCCAACCGACCCAGTCGCGCACCTGGGACAGCCGTCCGGTGCGTACCGTGACGTGGTCACCCGCCGGGCGCCGGTACGTTTCGATGAGGGATCGTCTGAGCTCACCCGAGAGCAGCGCGTCGGTGACCCGATCGTCCGGAGCCGGGCCGCTCTCGAAGACGGTGACGAGATGGCCGCCGCGCGCGAGTTCGACCGCCGCGGTCAACCCGGCGGCTCCGGAACCGATGACCGCGATTCTGCCCACTACCCCTTGGCCTTCAGCGGAGCGGCGAAGACTCGATGGATCTCGATGCATTCGTCACGCGAGAAGCGCGCGGAGACGATGGCGACGAACGACATCGGGCGATACGTCAGGCGGAAGCCGAGAACCCGCGCCAGACCGCGGCGGGACAGCTTGACCAGGTCGTCGAAGAGGTACTCCGCCGCGGCATAGGTTCCGTAGGTCGTGAAGCCGGCGCACAGGACCTGCCGGAAGGCCTTGCCTTCGTGGCCGGCGTGGAACGCGGCGATCACGATCCCGTAGTCGGTCGCCGGGAATCCCTCGGACATGTTGGGCGAGAATCCGGTCGTCTCGTAGGCCGGCTGCCCAGGAATGACGATCCTGAGCGTGTCGCCCACGTCGTCGAACACGAAGTCCTCGAGTTCGTAGCGCGAGGACAGGTCCTCCAGCAGGGCGCGGGCCGCCTCGTTCTTCGCCGGTCCGCCGAAGACGACCACGTTGCGATCGAGCCGGTTGCTGATGAAGCCGCTGAGATGGATCTTCGCCGGGGTCCGCGGGTAGAGCGAAGCGAGCGCTTTGGCGCAACTCGCGACCGCCCTCACCTGGCCGTACCCGGTGAGCGGCCGGTGTGCGGGCACACCGTGCACAGCAGGAGCCACCGACGACGTCGTCAGCACCATGTCTATGGAACTGCCCGCGGTGAAGCGCAGGAGAGCCCGCCCGCGTTGATAGCGTTGCAGCCAGTACCAGATCGCGACCGCCACCGGCAGGACTCCGATGAGGGAGACGACGTTGATGAGAACGCTCATCAGCCCTGACCGGACTCGATGGGGAGAATACCGGTGGCCGCCGAGACCTCGGCGTGGATCCGCGGCGAGCCGGCGACGATGAAGTCGTATTCGAGGACCGGCTGCCCGGCAAGGCCCGCACGACGCGGAACGGCGCGGACCGTGCAGCCGGCCTCGCCGGCGATCAGGGCCGCCGCCGCGAAATCCCAGAACATCAGCCCGTATTCGAAGAAGGCCGACCAGGTGCCGCTCGCGACGCGGCAGATGTCGATCGACGCGGCTCCCGTCTGCCGGGTCACCCAGCCTCCCGCGTAGAGGCGCCGAAGGCTGCCGGACATCCGGTCCGCCACAGCCGGCCCGTCCTTCGGCACGCCGAAGGCCGCGATCTTCTGATCCGATCGCCAGCGTTCACGCTCGCCGCCCGGCAAGAGCAACCGACGGTCCTCCAGGAACGCACCGTGTCGCAGGACCGCGCGATAGAGCTGGTCGGACCGTGGCAGGTACACGCCGGCCACCAGCGGCTGCAAATCATCGGTCCGCACCAGGCAGACGCACACCGCGAAGTCGTCGGTGCCGGCGACGGCGTTGAGCGTGCCGTCGATCGGGTCAACGATCCAGCAGTGCCCGGCGCCGCCGAGGCTCTTGTAAGGACTCTCCTCCGACATGATCGGCACGTCGAGGATCTCGCACAGCGACCGGGCGAGCAGTTCGTCCGTGCGCTGGTCCAGATCCGTCTGGATGTTGGCGCCGGTCCGGGTGACCCGGGCGGGCTCCAGGTCCGAGCCGCGCAGCCCGCGCAACAAGGCGGCCAGCCGCTGCTCGATCTGCACCAGATTCATCTGAGGATCTTCCTCGTCAGACGTCCCGTCAATTGACTCGAACGCGCGCCCGGCGACGGCTGTCCGATTGCTCTGCCACCCACTCATATGTCCTCCGCATTCCTTCCCGAAGCGAAACCGACGGCCGCCACCCTAGTTCACGTGCAGCGCGCGAAATATCGGGAATTCTCGCCTGTACACCTGTCGGGGTATCCCGGTCGAACTCCAAAGCGAGCGACACATCCGCGATGGACGCCACAAGGCGGGCGAGATCCGCCACGGACACCACCTCGAGGCTGGCCAGGTTCACCGGATCTGCGTAGGCCGAGGATGCCTCGGCGATCAGTCCAGAGACGCAGTCATCGACATAAAGGTAGCTGCGCAGCTGCGATCCGTCCCCGTGCAGCACGATCCGCCCGTCCCCGCCGAAAGCCGACTCGTTGACCTTTCGGCAGATGGCCGCCGGAGCTTTTTCCCGACCGCCGTTCCAGGCACCGTGCGGGCCGTAGACGTTGAAAAGGCGCGCCACCCTGACATGCGGAATGCGGTCGGCCGCGTACCGGCATATCCGCTCCGAGAAGTACTTCTCCCAGCCATACCCGCCCTCCGGGTCCGGAGGATCGATATCGGTCTCACGCAGCGGCTTCGGCCGGCGGCCTTGCAGTCCCTTGGGATAGACGCAGGCCGAGGACGTGTACACGAACCGCGATACTTCGTACTCCCGTGCGGCACGCAGGATGTTCACCGTCATCGCGACGGATGTGGCGCACTCCCAGTCGTGCCGGGTGATGTACTCGATACCGCCCATGTCGGCGGCGAGGTGATAAACGGTGTCTACCCGGCGGCCGCGCAAAAGGTCCGAACAACTCTCGGGATCGCGCAGGTCGGCCACGCGATTGTCGGCCTCGGAGACCTGCCACCAATCTTTCAATGGCTTGACGTCTATACCGGTGACCCGATGCCCCAGCTGGACCAGGGCGCTGACAAGATGGCCGCCGATGAAGCCTCCCGCGCCGGTCACCACTATCCGGTCTGCCAAGGCGAACAACCTCTCCGACGAGGAACCGGCCGGCGCGGATTCCGCGGCCCGAACACCTGCCCTCACGTTTGCGTCCCCTGACATACTACGTGCGGCCACCCGGATCCGGCGGAGTCTTCCGCCTGAACGTCTCTCCTGCGCCCTGTTCGATCAGTGCCGTAGGCTCATGAGTGAATGATGATGTTGCATGAGCAAGTGAAGGCTCCGGCGGACAAGGTGAGATGGCCGCTCAATTCGGTGCGCGCAAGCGTCAAGCAGACCAGGAAACGGCCCGGGAACCCGCGGATCGCGACGAGGCCGGCCGTCAGGGGATGGACCGCAGGCGGGTACTCGGCGTCGCCGCCGTCGTCGCGGGCGCGGGAGCGGCGGGCATCAGCGCGGCGGTGATCGGCGGATGCGGCGACGACGGCTCGGGCAGTCCCGCGGCGGTAGGCTCGGGCTCCGCTGCTCCGAGCAGGGCGGCGCCGGTCGCCGAGCAGGACCTTGCGGGTGACAGCGACTGGCGGATCATCACCCGTTCGCCGGAACATGCGATCGAGGGTTACGCCGACAAGGTGAGCGTGCTGCCGGGCGAGCCCGTCGCACTGCGCGTCTCGACGACCTCGGCCTCGTTCCGGGTGTCCGCCTACCGGATGGGTTACTACGCGGGCGCCGAGGCGCGGTGCGTGTGGCGGTCCGAGCAGGTTCCCGGGAAGGTGCAGAGCCCCGCGCGGTTCGAGTCCGCCACCCGGACCGTTTACACCACGTGGCAGGACTCGCTGACCGTGTCCACGACCGGCTGGCCGGAAGGCGCGTACCTGCTACGGCTTGAGGGCTCGGACGGACACCAGTCGTATGTTCCGCTGATCGTTCGATCGGCCTCGGGCGCGGGCAAGCTGGTCCTCATGCACGCCCCGGCCACCTGGCAGGCCTACAACCTCTGGGGCGGCTACAACCTGTATGAGGGTCCGAGCGGTTCATATGACAACCGGTCGTATGTCGTGAGCTTCGATCGGCCATATGAGGACAACGGCGCCGGGCGGTTCCTCGTGTACGAGCGCGCGGCGGTGGCTCTGGCGGAGCAGCTGCGGCTGCCGCTCGCGTACACCACCGGCATCGACGTGCACCGCGATCCGTCGGTGCTCGACGGCGCGCGGGCGGTGATCAGCCTCGGTCACGACGAGTACTGGACACCGCAGCAGCGCGCGGCGGTCACCAAGGCCAGGGACTCGGGCGTGAACCTGGCCTTCCTCGGCGCGAACACCTGTTTCCGGCGCATCCGCTTCGCCCCTTCGCCGACCGGCGCCGACCGGCAGGTGATCTGCTACAAGACCGCGTACTCGATGGACCCGCTCTATCGCCACGAGCCGGCGCAGGTCACCACCGACTACCGGACCGCACCCGCGGCGGACCCGGAGTCCTCGATGACCGGGGTGCTCTACGAGGGCTACCCGACCGACGCGCCGTTCGTCGTGCACGCCGCCGACCACTGGCTGTTCCAGGGCACCGGGGTGAAGAACGGCGACGGCTTCGCGCATCTGGTCGGCGTCGAGTACGACCGGGTCACCCCGGGCCAGCCCACCCCGCGGCCGATCCAGATCATCGCGCACTCGCCGCTGGTCTGTAACGGCAGGTCCAGCCACGCGGACGCGGCGTACTACACGGTGCCCGGCGGCGCCGGCGTCTTCGCGTCCGGCACGATGCGCTGGGTCGAGGGCCTGATGGCCGGCACCCGCGACGACCGCAGCGACCACGGCATGGACCGGCGCACGGGCGTCTTCGTCTCACGCACGACGGAGAACCTTTTCCGGGCGTTCGCCGCAGGCCCGGCCGGGCACACGCAGCCGGCGCCGCGCGACAACGTGCACGAGGTCTACGGCCACGGCTGAGGCTGCGACGGCTCGGCCTAAGCCTGGGCCTGAAGCCGGTCGATTTCGTCCGCGGTGGCGGTCAGCGGCAGGCCGAAGTACTCGACCAGCCCGTCGTTGTCGTTGAAGGCGGTCGCTCGGCTGACGCGCGTGCCCGCGAGCGTGAGTACGTGTGCGTGTGCTGCCTCGCACGTCCCGTCGTCGTGCTGCCGGTACGCCACGAACGCGGGCTGTCCGTTCGCCGAGGTGGGCACCAACCGGATCCGGGTGGTGCGCAGGCCGAAGCGGTGCGTGAAGAAGCGGGTGAGCGCCGCGCGGCCGGTGAACCACTCGGGCGCCGGAGGCATCTCGACGATGGCGTCCTCGGTGAACAGCCGGGTGAGCGCATCGACGTCAGCGCGCTCGAACGCCTTCGCGTAGCGGTCGAGCAGCGCGCGGCGGTCGGGATCGGCGGGTTCGGCGATCTCCTCGCTGGCCGGCGCGAGCGTGTCGAGCCGGGTGCGGGCACGTTGCAGCGAACTGTTGACCGCCGCCGCGGTCATGCCCAACTGCTCGGCGATCTGTGCCGTGGACATGCCGAGCGTCTCGCGCAGCAGGAGGACCGCACGCTGCCGCGCCGGGAGGTGCTGCAACGCGGCGATCAGGGCGAGCCGGATGCCCGCGCGGAACGCCACGACGGCCGCCGGATCGTCCGGCAGCGTCCCGATCAACCGATCCGGCAGCGGTTCCAGCCACGGAACTTCCGTGTTCGGCGTCATCGACGCGTCCGGCGTGTCAGATGCCTGACCGAGCCCGGACGGCAAGACGCGGCGGCTGCTGTGCTGTAACGCGTTCAGGCATGCGTTGGTCGCGATGCGGTACAGCCACGTCCGCAGCGAGGCGCGCCCTTCGAACTGCGTGTGAGAGCGCCACGCCCGCAGGTAGACCTCCTGGACGAGGTCCTCTGCGTCGTGAACGGAGCCGAGCATGCGGTAGCAGTAGACCACCAACTCGTGGCGGAATGGCTCGCTCAGCCGCGCGAACTCGTCGCTGTCCTGCCCCGAAGCGCTGTCCTGCTCGGCGCGATACTCGGCTACCGCCACACTCATCACTCCTTCACGCTCCCCACCGGCTCAAGCATCGCATCGTGCGCCGACACCGGCTTGTCGGCCGGGGCGGCAGGAGCGGTTACGGCCGCCGCCTTGCGCCGCGCCGTACCCGGGATCGCCAGGAACGCGAGCGAACCAGCCAGCGAGAGCCCCGCGCAGACGGCGATCGCCGCCGCGAAGCCGTCGGTAAACGCGCGCGGCGAGGCGTAGCTGCCCGCCGCGGTGAAGACCGGCGCGAGCACCGCGACGCCGAGCACGCCGCCGAACGTGCGCAGCGTGTTGAAGACGCCGGACGCCTTGCCGATCTGCGTCGGCCGCACCGCGTTGATCACCGAGATCTGCGCGGCGGGCATCGCCATGGAGATGCCGCAGCCCGCGATGATCATCGGCGCGATCAGCCGCGGGTACGGCAGGTCGGGCCGGGCCAGCAGCGCGATCCAGAGCATCGCCGCGGCCTGGAGCGCCAGGCCGGTGACCGCGAGCCGGCGCGCCCCGATCCGGTTCGTCCAGATCCCGGCCAGCGGCGCGACGACGGTCACCCCGGTGGTCCAGGCGAGCATGTGCACTCCGGCGGTCAGCGGCCGGTCGCCCAGGCCGGTCTGGAGGAACTGCGCGATGAAGAACAGCTCGCCGTAGAGCGAGGCGTAGAGGAACACCGCGCCGCCGTTGCCCGCGGAGAAGCCCCGCGAGCGGAACAGCGCCATCGGCACCATCGGTTCGCGGACGCGCAGCTCCCAGAGGACGAACAGCACGATCGACGCAGCGCCCCCCGCGAGCGCCACCTCGACCCGCGCCGAGCCCCAGCCGGCCGAGTCGGCCGTCACCAAGCCCCAGACCAGGCCGAACGCGCCGAGGCTGACCAGCGCGAGCCCGACGACGTCCACCGCGGCCGCCGGTCCGCGGCCCTCCGGCAGCCGCCGCAGCACCAGCGGCACGCCGAGCGCGCCGAGCGGCACGTTCAGCCAGAAGATCCACTGCCAGGCCAGGTTCTGGGTCACCAGCCCGCCGGCCAGCGGCCCGGCCACCACCGCGATCCCCATCATCCCGCTGAACAGCCCCAACGCCCGCGCGCGACGTTCGGGTGGATAGGCCGCGCTGAGCAGCGCCATCGCCAGCGGCATCACCAGCGCCGCGCCGCAGCCCTGCACCGCGCGCGCCGCGATCAGCCAGCCGATTCCCGGGGCCAGCGCGCAGAGCACGGACGCGACCGTGAACAGGCCGAGCCCGATCGCGAAGAACCGGCGCCGGCCGAACCGGTCGCCGAGCGCGGCGCCGGTCATCAGCAGCACCGCGAAGCTGAGGCTGTAGGCGTTGACCGTCCATTCCAGCTGCTCGATCGACGCGTCGAGATCGACGCGGATCCTGCTCAGGGCGGTGGCGACCACGGTGCCGTCCAGCGCCACCATCATCGCGCCCACCGAGGTCAGCGCCAGGGTCCAGCCCTGGAGCGACCTTCCGTTCGCACGGTTCTCAGGCACAAGTCCTCCCGGCCGTCAGACGGACCGCGGCGCGGCCCGTCTGTACAGACAGGGCGCGCGCCGCGGATTCATCGGCCGGCCGGAGGCTTTTTCCGGACGTGGCTCAGGCTGCCATCGCCTGCCTCATTGCCAGCCTTGTAGCCCCGCACCGTAGGGATAGAGCGGGCTTCCGTAGGTAGTCGGCACGGTCTGGCCCGCCCCGATGCGCGCCCGGATGTCCGAGCGCTGCGCCGCGGTGGCGCCCAGGTCGTACGGCAGGTCCCAGTTCTCGACCATGTCCGCCGGGATGTCCGTGCCGCCGGGGGTGAGGATCTGGTCCATGCTGGCCGGCAGCTGCCACGGCAGCTTGCCGCGCGGCGTGTAGTCGCCGAACAGCAGGCCGGCCGCGGCCGGGCCCATCTCCTCGCCGCCGCGGTAGGTGACCACGATGGCGTCGGCCAGGCCGTTCCAGTCCGAGATCACGTACGGCCGCGGCAGCACCAGCAGCACCACCACCGGGATGCCCTGGTTCTTGAAGTTCTGGATGATCGATACCTGATCCGCAGGCAGATAAGGCTGCTCCTTCACCCAGCTCGTCGCGTGCGTGTACGAGGGCTCGCCAACCGCGACGACGGCCAGCTTCGGCTTGGTCGGCGCCGTGTCCTGATACACGTTCACCCCGGCCTGTGCCGCCCTCGCCTTGATCGCGTCGAGGAAGTCCAGCGAGCCGTAGTCGGGGTGGAAGTAGCTGGTCCACAGGCAGCACGCGCCGCCGTCGGCGGCGCGTGCGCCGGCCACCACGATGTTGTCGCCCGCGTTCAGCCTGACCGGGAGCACGCCGCCGGCGTTCTTCAGCAGCGTCATGTCCTCGCGCGCCGCCTGGTTGATCAGCGACACGTACGAGGGCTGATGGAACCGGTACGGCGCGTTCACCGCGTCGCCGTACGGGTTCTCGAACAGCCCCAGCTTGAACTTCACCGTGAGGATCTGGCGCACCGCAGCGTCGATCCGGCTCTGCGGCACCTGGTTGGCGAAGTCCGTGAGGGAGAAGCCGGCGGCGCCGGGGTCGGCTCCGCCCATCACGTCCGCGCCGGCCTGCGCCGCGCTGACCCAGGCCCCCGACGGAAGCCAGTCGGTCGTGATCAGCCCGGTGTAGCCCATGTTCTGCCGCAGGTAGCCGATGATCGGGGCGCTGTTGCCCGCCCCCGCGCCGCTCGGGTCGAGGAAGCTCGCGCCGGCGTAACCGGTCATCACGCTGCCGGCGTTCGCCTCGATCGCGGCCGTCCACGGGATCATCGTGTACTTGATCGTGGTCCCGTCGTAGGTGATGCCCGCCTCGCCGCCGGCGCCCTCGCCCGGCCAGTGCTTGACGGTCACCAGCACGGACTGGTCGTTCAGTTCCGGACCGCCCTGCAAGCCGGCGACCAGCGCCCGCACCTGCGCGGCCGCGACGTCGGCGTTCTCGCCGTTGCCCTCCTGGATGCGCGGATAGAGCACCTTCGTGCCGACCTCGGCGAGCGGGCCGAGCACGCCGCGCGCCCCGGCCTGCACCTCCTCGCGGCGCTGCATGTCGCCGATCTTGTAGTCCAGCGCGTAGTCGCGGCCGGCGGCCAGCGCGCTCTGCGCCGGCCACGTGGTCTGATACCCCATGATGGTGTCGCCGGCGGCGATCGGCGGGATGCCGAGCCGGGTGCCGGCCGAGGCCAGCAGGAAGCCGTTCAGGTCGTTCGGCTGCGCCGGGCCGAAGATCCAGCCCGACTGCGGGTAGAGCTGGTTGTTGTAGAACATCTGGTAGACCTTCTCCTGCGCGGTCATCCGCGAGAGCAGGTCGTTGACACGGGTCGCGACCGGCTGGTGCCAGTCCTCGAACGGCTCGATGGCGCCGTTCTTGTCCAGGTCCCGCATGCCGTTGACGATCGGCACGCCGTCGCCGACCGTGCTGACGACCGGCAGGTAGAGGCTGAAGGTCTGGATGTTCGAGGTCGTGGTCGCGTTCGTTCCGGACACCGCGACGACGAACCACTTGTACGTCCAACGGTCCGGCAGGTCGAACACCGGGGTGTAGCTGGTGCCGGTCGGCTCGGCGACCTTGGTGTAGAAGTCGAGCAGGTTGCCCGACGCGGTCCAGTCGTAGTCGGTGCGGCTGATGTTGATCCACACCTGGTAGTGCGCGGTGCCGGAGACGGCTGCCCACGTGAAGGTCGGCCGACGGGTGCTGGTCACCATCGCGTTGTTGGCCGGGGCGGACAGCGCGAACTGACCGGTCGTCGCAGGGGCCTTGGTCGGCGGGGAGAGGATCGTCGGCGTCGTGCCCGAGGTGTTGACCGAGCCGCGGACCTGGAACTCCCAGAGCGAGTAGCCGTACCCGGTGGAGCGAGCGGTCCCGTACATCCGGATGTAGCGGCCGGTGCCGGTGACACTGAGCGTTTGCACGCCGCCGGTGCCCGTCGTCGTCGAGTAGATCGACGTCCACGCCGCCGCGTCGTTCGAGGTCTGAACCTGGAACGCGGTCGCGTACGCCGTCTCCCAGTTCAGCACGACACAGGTGATCGTGGCCGGTCCGCCGAGGTCCACCTGGAGCCACTGCGGGTCAGCATACTGACTCTCCCAGCGCGTGGTGGTGCGGCCGTCGAGCGCGGCGGCCGGGGCGTTGGCGCCGGTGAACGAGGAGGCCTTCACCGGCTGGTACGCGGAGATGATCGGGTCCGCGCAGTTGCCGCCGCCGGTGGACGACGGGGAGGGCGACGCGGACGGGCTCGGTGAGGGGCTGCTTCCGGTGCCGGTGAAGATTTGGAACTCCCAGAGCGAGTAGCCGTAGCCGGTCGCGCGGGCGGTGCCGTACATGCGGATGTACCGGCCGGTGCCGGTCACGTTCAGCGTCTGCGTGCCACCGGTCCCGGTGGTCGT
>JBKOWZ010000279.1:0-18164 GCA_046724665.1 Actinomycetota bacterium | reverse complement strand
GAGGAGGCCGACCGGCTCGCCGAACTGGCCGCCACCTCGCTGGACACCGCGCTGGGCGCGCTGTTCGACCGGCTGGCCTTCCGCCACCACCGCGCGCTGACCGACCTCGGCGTCGAGCCGGGCGCGGGCAAGGCGCTGCTGGAAGCCGGGCAGGCGGTGCAGCGGGCGCGATGAGAGTCATTCGAGCCAATCAGCGCACGATCGGCGTCGGCGCGCGGCTGGACGCGTTGGCCAGGCTGGCGAACACGGCCGAGGACCGGCTGCCGCAGAACGCGCTCGACCCGGCGCGTGAGGTGCTGCGCCGGGCCGCCGCACGTTTCGGCATGTCCGCAGAGCACACCGTGGTCATCCTCGGCGGCGCCACCGGCGTCGGCAAGTCCTCGCTGTTCAACGCCCTGGTCGGGATCGGGCTCTCGCCGGTCGCGGTGCGCCGGCCGACCACCACCACGGCCGTCGCCTGCGTCTGGGAGGCCGACCGGCTGGCCGAGGCAAGGCCGCTGCTCGACCGCCTCGGCGTCGAGGAGCGTCAGCAGTTGACCCGAGACTCGGCACTTGACCGCTCCGCGGTGCGCGACCCGCTGGCCGGACTGGTGCTGGTGGACCTGCCCGACCACGACTCGGCGGTGCGCGAGCACCAGGCCGAGGTGGACCAGGCGGTGGGCCTGGCCGACGTGCTGGTCTGGGTCACCGACCCGCAGAAGTACGCGGACGCCTCCTGGCACGACCGCTATCTCAAGGCGCTGGCCCACCACGCCGACATCATGCTCATCGTGCTCAACCAGACCGACCGGCTGCCCGCCGAGGCGGTGGCGGAGTGCACCGCGGACCTGATCAGGCTGGTCGAGGAGGACGGCCTGACCGGGGTCCCGGTGATCCCGGTCTCCGCGCGCACCCGGCAGGGCCTGGACGAACTGCGCCGCCAGCTGACCGAGCGCGTCTCCGGCCGCCGCGCCGCCGCCGACCGGCTGGCCGCGGACGTGGACCGGGTCGCCGAGCGGCTCACCCCGCTGCTGGTGACCGAGGGCGAGCTCGAACAGCACGACGGCGAGGAGACGTTCGTCTCGGACGAGGCCCGCGCCGAGGCGATGAACGGCTTACGCGCCGCGGCCGGTGTATCAAGCCTCGCGGACGCGGTAAGCGAGCGGATAGCGGTGCGAGGGCAGGCAGCCGTCGCCACACCGCTGCGTTCGCTGCGTGCCCTACGCGCGCTGGGTGACAGCAGTAGGAACGCCGGACAGGCCGGTGCGGCGCACACGGCGACCGCGCGCAGTGCGGACGCGGTGTCCGGCGGCCGTACGCTGCGCGATCTCGTACGCGCCGCCACCGATCCGGCGACCGAGGTCCCCGCGCCGGTCCCCCTGGACCGCGCCGCCCTGGACACCGTGCTGAACCGGCTCGCCGACACGACCACCGCGCCCCTTCCGGCGGACTGGGCCCGCGCGCTGCGCAACCGGATCACGGACACGCGCAAGCCGCTGGCCGACCGGATCGACGCGGCGCTGGCCGCCAGCGAGATCGAGGCCCGCCCGCCGAACCGGCACCGGCTGGTCCAGTCCGCGCACACGGTGCTGCTCACGCTCGCGGCGTTCTGGGCCGTGCTGGCCTTCCTGCCCGGCGTCCCGGACGTGCTGGGAGCCGTGCTCGCCGCGCTGTTCCTGCTCGGGTCGGTGGCGCTGGACGTGACCGCGCGCCGCGCCGCGCGCCGTGAAGCCGTCACCGCGGGCCAGGTCGCGGTGGGCCGGCTGTCGGTCGAACTCGCGGCGGTCGCCCAGGACGAGCTGTTCCGCCCGATAGACGACGAGATCTCCCGCTATCGCAGTGCACTGGCCGACTTCGAGGTCGTCCGGAGCTGAGCCCGCGTCCGGGGACACCGGTCGAAGGCCCCTAAACTGTAGCCATGGCGGAGTTCATCTACACCCTGCGCAAGGCCCGGAAGGCACACGGCGACAAGGTCATCCTCGACGACGTGACCCTCTCCTTCCTGCCCGGCGCGAAGATCGGCGTGGTCGGCCCGAACGGCGCGGGCAAGTCCACCGTGCTGAAGATCATGGCGGGCATCGAGCAGCCGTCCAACGGCGACGCGCAGCTGACCCCCGGTTACTCCGTCGGCATCCTGATGCAGGAGCCCGTGCTCAACGAGGAGAAGGACGTTCTCGGCAACGTCCAGGAGGGCGTGGCCGAGACCAGGGCGCTGCTCGACCGCTACAACGCGATCACCGCGCAGATGGAGACCGACTACTCGGAAGAGCTGCTCGAGGAGATGGGCACGCTCGGCGAGAAGCTGGACCACAGCAACGCCTGGGACCTGGACGCACAGCTCGAACAGGCGATGGACGCGCTGCGCTGCCCGCCCGGCGACGCCGACGTCAAGGTGCTGTCCGGCGGCGAGAAGCGCCGCGTCGCGCTGTGCCGCCTGCTGCTCGAGCAGCCGGACCTGCTGCTGCTCGACGAGCCCACCAACCACCTCGACGCCGAGTCCGTGCTCTGGCTCGAGCAGCACCTGGCCAAGTACCCGGGCACCGTGGTCGCCATCACCCACGACCGGTACTTCCTGGACAACGTCGCGCAGTGGATCCTCGAACTCGACCGCGGCCGCGCCTACCCGTACGAGGGCAACTACTCCACCTATCTGGAGACCAAGGCCGCGCGGATGAAGGTCGAGGGCCAGAAGGACGCGAAGCGGGCCAAGCGGCTGCGCGACGAGCTGGAGTGGGTCCGCTCCAACGCCAAGGGCCGCCAGGCCAAGCAGAAGGCGCGGCTGGCCCGCTACGAGGAGATGGCCGCCGAGGCGGAGAAGACCCGCAAGCTCGACTTCGAGGAGATCCAGATCCCGCCGGGCCCGCGCCTGGGCGGCGTGGTGGTCGATGTCGAGAAGCTGAACAAGGGCTTCGGCGAGCGGCTGCTGATCGACGGCCTGTCCTTCACCCTGCCGCGCAACGGCATCGTCGGCGTGGTCGGCCCGAACGGCGCGGGCAAGACCACGCTGTTCAAGACCATCGTCGGGCTGGAGAAGCCGGACTCAGGCGAGGTGAAGGTCGGCGAGACGGTCAAGATCTCGTACGTGGACCAGAGCCGGGCCGGCATCGACCCGAAGAAGACGCTCTGGGAGGTCGTCTCCGACGGGCTCGACTTCATCCAGGTCGGCCAGGTCGAGATGCCCTCGCGGGCGTACGTGTCCGCGTTCGGGTTCAAGGGCCCCGACCAGCAGAAGCCGGCCGGCATCCTGTCCGGCGGCGAGCGCAACCGGCTCAACCTGGCGCTCACCCTGAAGCTCGGCGGCAACCTGCTGCTGCTCGACGAGCCGACCAACGACCTCGACGTGGAGACGCTCTCTTCGCTGGAGAACGCGCTGCTGGACTTCCCCGGCTGCGCCGTCGTGGTCTCGCACGACCGCTGGTTCCTCGACCGGGTGGCGACGCACATCCTGGCCTGGGAGGGCGACGCGAAGTGGTTCTGGTTCGAGGGCAACTTCGAGTCCTACGAGAAGAACAAGGTCGAGCGCCTCGGCCCCGAGGCCTCCCGGCCGCACCGGGTCACATACCGCAAGCTGACCCGGGGCTAGCCGGGTGACCGGAACGGACGTGGCCGGGCCGCTCAGCGGCCCGCAGATGACCGACAGCGGGCTCAGGTACGTGTACCTGTGCCCGCTGCGCTGGGCCGACATGGACTCCTTCGGCCACGTGAACAACGTCGTGTTCCTGCGCTATCTGGAGCAGGCGCGCGTGGAGTGGATGTTCACCACGGCGCAGCAGGTCGGCGTCTCGCAGTTCTCCCTCGGCACGGTCGTCGCGCGGCACGAGATCGATTACCGGCGTCCGCTGGTTTACCGCTCTGAGCCGGTGCGGGTGGAGACCTGGGTGACCCGTATCAACCACGCCTCGTTCACGGTGGCCTACGAGGTCAAGGACGACGAGTGGACGTACGCCGTCGCGCAGACGGTGCTCGTCCCGTACGACCTGGCCGCCGAGCGGCCCCGGCGGCTCACCGCCGACGAACGCGGCTACCTCGAACCGTATCTGCGATGAGTGTGCTCGAGCTCGAGTTCGGCAGCACCGATGACGCGGCCGCGCTCGGCGTATACCTGGAGCGGCTGCTCGCTCTCGACAAGACGGCCGCGGTGCGTTTCGTCGGGATCGGCCGGGTCGCCGCTGCGTACACCGCCCCGCCGCTGCACGGATCGGCGTCGCGCGGCGTGACCGTCCTCACGGTGCGTACGGTCGCCTTCGCAGAGGGCACGCCGCCGTTCGACCGCACTGTCGGTGCGGGGCGTCTGCTAGACGCGATCCGGGTAAACGGCGGCGGCAGCGGCGCGGGCACTGCCTCCGTAGCCTACGTCGCGCTGCCGGATCCGCTGCTCGGCGGGCCGTCCTGGGCCGGCCTGCTGCCGCCGCGCACCGGCTGGCAGCCGCTCGGCGAGATCCCGCTGCGGCGCCTGGCCGAAGCGGTCGCGCAGGGCAACGCCGACTTCCGCTTCGCCGCGCTCGGCCGCGACCGGGCCGCGCTCGAC
This sequence comes from Actinomycetota bacterium, assembly GCA_046724665.1. Taxonomy (GTDB): domain Bacteria; phylum Actinomycetota; class Actinomycetes; order Streptomycetales; family Catenulisporaceae; genus Actinocrinis. The sequence continues at coordinate 13,657 of JBKOWZ010000279.1, read as the reverse complement.
TCGCTCGCCGAGGAGATCTGGACCCGGGAGCTTCCGCACGGCCTACGCTGGCGTGCCGCGCACGCCGCCGCCACGATGGGCTTCCTCGGGCCGCGCCCGGAGAGCGGCGACGAGACGGCGCGCGTCGCCACGCACACCCGCTGGCTGCGGCTCGACACCCCGTACGGCACCGTGCTGGAGCGCGTGCACGGCTGACGCGCCGCACGGCGCGGGGTTCACCGGTGTTTGCTACAGAGCGGTGTTCGTCACATCGCGTTGACCATGAACTGCGCGGCGCGCTCCAGATACTGCCAGAGCTCTGCCTCGTCGGCCGGATCCAGCTTCAGCTGCCTGACCGCCTCGCCCATGTGGTGCAGCCAGCGGTCCCGCGCCTGCTCGTCGATCCGGAACGGCGCGTGCCGCATCCGCAGCCTCGGGTGGCCGCGCTGGTCGCTGTACGTCGTCGGGCCGCCCCAGTACTGGATCATGAACAGGGTCAACCGCTCCTCGGCCGGCCCCAGATCCTCCTCGGGATAGAGCGGCCGCAGCAGCGGATCCCCGGCGACGCCTTCGTAGAACCGGTGCACCAACGCACGGAAGGTCGGCTCACCGCCGACCCGGTCGTAGAACGACTCCTGTTCGCCTACGGGGATTCTCGCCTCCGTCACACGATCAATCGTAGCTGTGCCGTGATCCGGGTCCGCCGGCCCTAAGCGAGCCAGCCACGGCGGCAGGCCTGCCAGCCGAGCTGCAACCGGGTGCTGACCTTCGCCAGGTCCATCATGTGCGCCACCCGGCGCTGCACGGTGCGCAGGCCCAGGCCGAGCTGCTTCGCTATCGCGGCGTCCGTCGCCCCGACCATCAGCAGCGACAGGATGCGCAGATCCAGCCCGGTAGGCTCGGTCTCCGGCTGGTCGAGCTCGATCACGTTCGGCTCGACCAGGCGCACCGGCACGGCCCGCTCCCACACCGACTCGTACAGCCCGATCAGCAGCCTGATCAGGCCCGGCGCGCGTACGAACATCGCCGCGGGCTCGCCGCCGTCCGGGTTCGACCCGTCGCTGAGCGGCACCAGGGCCGCCGAGCGGTCGGCGATGATCAGCTTGGTCGGCACCCGCTCGACCACCCGGACCAGCTGCTGGTGCTTCATGTGCGCGGTCAGGCCCTCGAAGGCGCCCGGGAAGTCCAGCATCGGGCGCTCGATCACCACGTGGTAACGCACACCGCGATCGACCGCCTGCCCCTCGGCGACGCTCTCGCCCGAGGCGACCACCTCGTGCGCGGCCTGCGACATCACGTGCAGCTCGCTGCTCGCGCCCATCTGGATCTGCTCGAACCGGTGCCTTACCGCGTGCGCCCCGATCAGCACCTCGACCAGGTCACGGGCCGAGTTGTCCGCGGTCGCGCTGCGGTACGCCTCGGCCAGCGACGCCAGGCCGAGCTCGGCGCGGTACAGCGCGTGACGCTGCTCGGCGAGCAGTGCCCCCAGCGCCACGGCCGGCGGCGCGGTGGCGTAGCGCTCGCGCGCCCCGGCCTGCTTGGTGATCAATCCGAGCTCGGCGAGCCGGGCCAGCGCCGCGCGCACCTCGGTGCCGGACAACCCGCAGCGTTCGGCCAGGTCGGTCGCGTCGGTCGAGCCCGAGGTGACCAGCTCCTGGTAGACACGCTCCGCCGTCGGATCGAGGCCGAGTATGCCGAACACCTTCACATCCCCTCGTGAGCAGGTTTGCACAGGTGGCGTACGCGACCCCGCGCAGACCCTACTGCCTGGTGCGTCTTTGTGCGTCCATGATTATCCGCCGCCGAAGGCGGGTGCGGCAGATGCGTCCGCCCCGCGATCTGCGGCGGCACGGCCGGCCCATCCGTTTGGCACTCAGGTTGACCGAGTGCCAGCCGTAGTCATAACCTGCCGATTGGCACTCTCGCCCAGAGTGTGCCAATGCCACTCCGTCCCCCTGGCACCCGCGACGACAGGCGTGGACGGTGGCCCCAAGTCAACCGGCGGGAACCAGTTCCCGCCGCTGGTGAATGTCTCCGAAGGAGAGGTCACGACCGTGGCTACCGTTGCCATCAAGCCGCTTGAGGACCGCGTCGTCGTCAAGCCGCTGGACGCCGAGCAGACCACCGCTTCCGGCCTGGTCATCCCGGACACCGCCAAGGAGAAGCCCCAGGAGGGCGTCGTCCTGGCCGTCGGCCCGGGCCGCTTCGAGGACGGCCAGCGCCTGCCGCTCGACGTTAAGGAAGGCGACGTCGTCCTGTACTCCAAGTACGGCGGCACCGAGGTCAAGTACAACAACGAGGAGTACCTCGTCCTGTCGGCGCGGGACCTGCTGGCCGTCGTCACCAAGTAGGCGGTACCGCGCAGCCGGGCGTGAAGGCCGCGTTCCGTAGACCCCGCTCCGCTCCGTTCGGACGGGCGGCGGGGCGCGGCCTTCGGCGTGCCGGCCGCTGTCTCATCAACCACGGCTTAGAAGGGACGCTTGGCACCCATGGCCAAGATGCTGCAATTCGACGAGGACGCCCGCCGCAAGCTGGAGCGCGGCGTCAACGCGCTCGCCGACGCGGTCAAGGTGACGATCGGCCCCAAGGGGCGCAACGTCGTCATCGACAAGAAGTTCGGCGCGCCCACCATCACCAACGACGGCGTCACCATCGCCCGCGAGGTGGAACTCGAGGACCCGTACGAGAACCTCGGCGCCCAGCTCGCCAAGGAGGTCGCCACCAAGACCAACGACATCGCGGGCGACGGCACCACCACCGCGACCGTGCTGGCCCAGGCCCTGGTGCGCGAGGGTCTGCGCAACGTGGCCGCCGGCGCGCAGCCGATCGCGCTCAAGCGCGGCATCGACGCGGCCGTCAGGGCGGTCTCCGACCACCTGCTGTCCACCGCGAAGCCGGTCGAGACCAAGGAGGCCATCGCGCAGGTCGGCGCGATCTCCGCGCAGGACAAGGCGATCGGCGACCTGATCGCCGAGGCGATGGACAAGGTCGGCAAGGACGGCGTCATCACCGTCGAGGAGAACAACACCTTCGGCCTGGACCTGGAGTTCACCGAGGGCATGCAGTTCGACAAGGGCTACCTCTCGCCGTACATGGTCACCGACCAGGAGCGGCAGGAGGCGGTGCTCGAGGACCCGTACATCCTGATCAACCAGGGCAAGATCTCCTCGATCTCTGACCTGCTGCCGGTGCTGGAGAAGGTGGCACAGGCCCGCAAGCCGCTGCTGATCATCGCCGAGGACGTCGAGGGCGAGGCGCTGTCCACCCTGGTGGTCAACAAGATCCGCGGCACCTTCACCTCGGTCGCGGTCAAGGCCCCGGGCTTCGGCGACCGCCGCAAGGCGACGCTGCAGGACATCGCGACCCTCACCGGCGCCCAGGTGGTCAGCCCCGAGGTCGGCCTCAAGCTCGACCAGGTCGGCGTCGAGGTGCTGGGCACCGCCCGCCGGGTCACCGTCGACAAGGACAACACCACGATCGTGGACGGCGCCGGCGACCAGGGCGCCGTGCAGGACCGCATCCGCCAGATCAAGGCGGAGATCGAGGCCTCGGACTCCGACTGGGACCGGGAGAAGCTGCAGGAGCGGCTGGCCAAGCTGGCCGGCGGCGTCTGCGTGATCCGGGTCGGCGCGGCCACCGAGGTCGAGCTCAAGGAGAAGAAGCACCGGCTCGAGGACGCGATCTCGGCCACCCGCGCCGCGGTCGAGGACGGCATCGTCGCCGGCGGCGGCTCCGCCCTGGTGCACTCCGCGATCGTGCTGGACGGCGGCCTCGGCCTGACCGGCGACGAGGCGACCGGCGTGGCCGTGGTCCGCAAGGCCCTGGTCGAGCCGCTGCGCTGGATCGCCGAGAACGCCGGCTTCGAGGGCTACGTCATCACCGACAAGGTGTCACGGCTGCCCGAGCAGCAGGGCCTCAACGCCGCCACCGGCGAGTACGTGGACCTGATCGCGGCCGGCGTCATCGACCCGGTCAAGGTCACCCGCTCCGCGCTGGTCAACGCGGCGTCGATCGCCTCGATGCTGCTGACCACCGAGACCCTGGTGGTCGAGAAGCCGGAGCCGAAGGAGGACGAGGGCCACTCGCACTCGCACGGCGGCCACGGCCACAGTCACTGACGTTCGCCGACGCGTTTCGCGAGTGCGCGGTAATACGTCAACTCGGTAACACATCACAGTCGGGCTCCCGTATCCGCGCGATACGGGAGCCCGACTGTTTACGCTCTCGCTTATGCCTTGACCAGTGTCTTGCTGCTCTTACGCGAGGATGGCTTCCTCGTCGCCGGACCAGTCGCCTTCGTGGGGTTCCTCGGCGCCGTCGCTCCGGTATCCGCCTTCACAACGGTGTCCTTCTTCGTCACCGGGTCGCCGTTTCCCGCCCCCGCCCCGACCGCGACCGCGGATGCCAACGCGCGCGCCTTGCGCTGGTTCTCCAACTCCTTGTCCCGCAGCAGCTTCTCCTTCATCTGCTCCTGCCGGAGCCGCGCCGCCTTCTCCCGAGCCGCTTGAGCCCGCACGAGCGCCTTCTGCCGCGCGTGGTGCTCCTCGCGTTCCTCCTCGGTCATCCCGCCCCAGACGCCGTACGGCTCCCTCACCTTCAGGGCGTGGTCCGCGCACGGTATCTGCACCGGGCAGTTCATGCAGATCTCCTTCGCCGCGATCTCCCGGCTCGACCGGGCCGCCCCGCGCTCGCCCTCGGGATGGAAGAAGAGCGAGCTGTCCTTGCCTCGGCACAGACCGCGCAGCTGCCAGTCCCAAAGGTCCGCGTTCGGGCCGGGGAGCCGTGAGAAATCCGCCATCGCCGCTGTCCCTCCTCGTTCTCACCACGTTCTCGCCACCCGGGTGCCATCCGTGACCGCGTGATTGCTGAGCGTAGTCACTCTACACGGCAGATCATTCACTGATTGGACGTGTGATGACAAGGCGTTCGCCGGTGCGGGTGGAGTTTTCGGTACCGGGGCCTATACCCACGTATTTGTTAGGTAACTGAGCGCCGTACCGCTGACCTACGAACGGCCGAGCCCGCCTTGCCCGAATGGCCGATCACCCGAGGCCCTGACCAGCGGAAACGTCGGTTCGCCCTTCTGGCGCCGCCGCACCCGTCGCCATACGGACGGCCGCAGCGGCTCGTTCGCGCGCGCCCTCGCGTGCCCGTGGCGTGCGCCGAAGCACTCGATTCGGGCGGCGGAAAGCCGGGCGGCGGTCACGATTCGAGTCGGCCAGGCCTTCCCAAACTCCGACGCCAGGGTCCAAACTGGAGCTGAGATGACAGTCAGTCACGAATCGGTCACCCGAAGTTCGCCTCCTGGTCGTGCGGGCGCTGCGCGGGCGCGGTCCGTACGTCCGAGCGAGTGAACGTACTTTCGCCAAAAAATCGATCTTGAGCTGGGGCGGTCCCGAAACGACCACCCGATAGTGCGTAACGCTTTCGGGTGACGATCGTTGAGTCAGGGCGGAGAGGGCCGGAACCCCCCCACCCGGCGGTCCGCCCGCCGGTTTCCGGCCCGCTCGGTACACATCCGCGGCTTGCCTGGCAGCAAGTTATCCACAGTGCGTGGAGGCACAAATGACGTCCATCCTGGTCTGTGACGACTCACCGCTCGCCCGTGAAACGCTGCGCCGCGCGGTGGCCACGGTCCCCGGCGTGGACCGGGTCACCACGGCGAGCAGCGGCGAGGAGGTGCTGCGCCGGTGGACCGCCGACCGGGTTGACCTGGTTCTGATGGACGTGCGGATGCCCGGCCTCGGCGGCGTCGAGACGGTGCGCCGACTGGTCTCGACCGATCCGACCGCCCGGGTCATCATGCTGACCATGGCCGAGGACCTCGACGGCGTCGCCCTCGCCGTCGCCTCGGGCGCCCGCGGCTACCTGCACAAGGACGCCTCCCGCGCCGAGTTGCGCGCCACCGTCTCGCAGGCCCTGGCCGACCCGACCTGGCGGCTGGCGCCGCGTCGGCTGCGCCCGGCCGAGGTCGGCTCCGCCCCGACGCTGACGGCCCGTGAGATCCAGGTCCTCGAGGGGATGAGCCACGGCCGCTCCAACGCGGAGATCGGCCGCGACCTGTTCCTGTCCGAGGACACGGTCAAGACGCACGCGCGGCGCCTGTTCAAGAAGCTCGGTGCGTCAGACCGCGCACACGCGGTGGCCCTCGGATTCCGCTGGGGGTTGGTTCGCTGACCGAGGCGAATCGACACACCCGAGTCACCCGCACCCACCGCCGCCGGATCCGCAGATCCCGAATCCTCCATCGGAACCGGGTAAGTAGGCGTACTTCGGCCACGGCAGGGGTATCAACCCGGATTTGGGATTAGCGGGCCGGTGTGGGCCGTTAGACTGAACACCTCCCCGCCACACACCTCCCGCCATCGGACACCGGAGGGTACCCGTGCCCACCACTGACATTCCCGAGAAGTTCGCCCTGCTGGGGCTGACCTTCGACGACGTGCTGCTGGTGCCGGCCGTCTCGGACCTGGTGCCCGGCGAGTCGGACACCACCTCCCGGCTGACCCGGAACCTGTCGGTGCGCGTTCCGCTGGTCTCCGCCGCGATGGACACGGTGACCGAGGCGCGAATGGCGATCGCCATGGCGCGCCAGGGCGGCGCGGGCGTGCTGCACCGCAACCTGCCGGCCGAGGACCAGGCCGCGCAGGTCGATATGGTCAAGCGCTCCGAGTCCGGCATGATCACCCAGCCGGTCACCGTCGGCCCCGAGGCCACGCTCGCGCACGTTAACGCGCTGTGTGCCAAGTACCGCATCAGCGGTCTGCCCGTGGTGGACGATCACGGCCTGCTGATCGGCATAGTGACCAACCGCGACCTGCGCTTCGAGACGGACCACTCGCGCCTCGTGCACGACGTGATGACCAAGGCGCCGCTGGTGACCGGCCCGGTGGGCATCTCGGGCGCCGACGCGATGAGGCTGATGGCCGCGCACAAGATCGAGAAGCTGCCGCTGGTGGACGACGACGGCAAGCTGCACGGTCTGATCACGGTCAAGGACTTCGCAAAGACCGAGCAGTACCCCAACGCCACCAAGGACGCCGAGGGCCGTCTCGTCGTCGGCGCGGCGGTCGGCGTCGGCGACGACGCGTTCCGCCGGGCGATGCTGCTCGTGGACGCGGGCGCCGACTTCATCGTGGTGGACGTCGCGCACGGGCACTCGAAGGGTCTGTGCGACACGGTCGCGAAGATCAAGGCGAACAGCCACGTCGAGGTCATCGGCGGCAACGTGGTGACCGGCGCCGGTGCCCAGGCGCTCATCGACGCCGGGGTGGACGCGGTCAAGGTCGGCGTCGGGCCGGGCTCGATCTGTACCACGCGGGTCGTCGCCGGGGTGGGCATGCCGCAGGTGACGGCCATCTACGAGGTCGCCCGCGCCGCCCAGCCGGCCGGCGTCCCGGTGATCGGCGACGGCGGCCTCCAGTACTCCGGCGACATCGCGAAGGCCATCGCCGCGGGCGCGGACACGGTGATGCTCGGCTCGCTGCTGGCCGGCTGCGAGGAGTCGCCCGGCGACCTGATCTTCATCAACGGCAAGCAGTACAAGTCCTACCGCGGCATGGGCTCGCTCGGCGCGATGTCCTCGCGCGGCAAGGCGGAGGGCAAGTCGTACTCGCGCGACCGTTACGCACAGCAGGACGTTGCCACGGACGACAAGCTGATCCCTGAGGGCATCGAGGGCCAGGTACCGTACCGCGGCCCGCTCGCGGCCGTCGCGCACCAGCTGGTCGGCGGCGTCAAGCAGGCGATGTTCTACACCGGCGCGCGCGACATCGCCGAGCTTCAGCAGGCCCAGCTGGTGCGGATCACCTCGGCAGGCCTGAAGGAGAGCCACCCGCACGACATCCAGATGACCATCGAGGCCCCGAACTACCACACGCGCTGAGCGCGGCCGATCCCGGCAGCGCGGTCCCCGGTAAAGTCTCTTGCGTCAGCCAAGACATTTTGACGTGCCGGAAGAGGTCCCATCGTGTCCGAGGTCGAGATCGGTCGCTCGAAGCGCGCTCGCCAGGCGTACGGCTTCGACGATGTCGCACTGGTGCCCTCACGCCGCACCCGCGACCCCGAGGACGTGTCGATCGACTGGCAGATCGACGCCTACCAGCTGCGCCTGCCGTTCCTGGCCGCGCCGATGGACTCGGTGGTCTCTCCCGCCACGGCCATAGAGATCGGCCGCCTCGGCGGCGTCGGCGTGCTCGACCTCGAGGGCCTGTGGACCCGGTACGCCGACCCCGAGCCGCTGCTCGCCGAGATCGCCGAGCTCCCGGCCGAGCGCGTGGTCAAGCGGCTGCGCGAGATCTACGCCGAGCCGGTCAAGGAGGAGCTGATCGTCGCGCGGATCAAGCAGATCCGCGACGCGGGCGTGGTCGCCGCCGGCGCGCTCTCGCCGCAGCGCACGGTGCAGTTCTACAAGACGGTCGTCAACGCGGGCGTTGACCTGTTCGTGATCCGCGGCACGACGCTGTCCGCCGAGCACGTCTCGCACCACGCCGAGGCGCTCAACCTCAAGCAGTTCGTGTACGACCTCGACGTCCCGGTCGTCGCCGGCGGCGTGGCGACGTACAAGGCCGCGCTGCACCTGATGCGCTCGGGGGCGGCAGGAGTGCTGGTCGGCTTCGGCGGCGGCTCCTCGCACACCACGAGGAACGTCCTCGGCATCGCGGTCCCGATGGCCACGGCGATCTCCGACGTCGCCGCGGCCCGCCGCGACTACATGGACGAGTCCGGCGGCCGCTACGTCCACGTCATCGCGGACGGCGCGATGGGCGGCAGCGGCGAGATCGCCAAGGCGATCGCCTGCGGCGCCGACGGTGTGATGATCGGCTCCCCGCTGGCCCGCGCCACCGCGGCCCCCGGCCGCGGCTACCACTGGGGCGCCGAGGCCTGGCACGCCTCGGTCCCGCGCGGCGTGCGCACACGCCTGGGCACGGTCGGCACCCTCGAGGAGATCCTCGTCGGCCCCTCCACCACCGCCGACGGCACGATGAACCTCTTCGGCGCGCTACGCCGCGCGATGGCCACCACCGGATACTCCGACCTGAAGGAGTTCCAGCGCGTCGAACTGACGGTGGCTTAGGAGCAAGTGCCGAGGCAGCCGACCTTTGCCCCGCGCGCCGCCCTGGAACGCCTCGCTTGTGAGCAACCGTCGGCTGCCTCGGCACGAGGCCGGGCGGCGCTATACGGCAAGTCCCAGATAACGGATGACGGCGTGCTCAACCTCTGCCATCTCGTCGCGCTCCAGGTACGCCACGGGATCGCCTTCGACGAACCGGGTGTCGATCGATCGGATCTGATCGACCAGGAAGCGGGTCGGCACGCCCATCAGCTCCAGCGTCGGCCGGAACACGGCATCCTGGGCGCTGCGTGAGGTCGGCACGATGGTGGCGACGCTCCATGCCATCGAGCTCGGGCTGATCACGAGGCCATAGCGCCGTCCGCGCTGCTCGTGCCCGCGCTTGTCCTCGCCGAGGTTGACCTTGTAGACGGCGCCGCGGATCACCAGGCGTCCTCTTCCGTGGACAGCTCTTCATCCGCCAGCCGCTCGGCATCCGCACGCGCCTGCTTGAGCCAATCCTCACGCTCCAACAGTCGCAGGGCGCGGCGAATCACGTCGGTCACGCCCTCATCCGGACGTTTGGCCGCCTCGATGATCCGGCGATCTTCCTCGGTCGGCCGGAACGCAACCTGTGAAGTCCCCATGTGACCAGATTACGGCAGGCGTCAAACATTTGTCGAGCAGATGTATAACACCATCGTGGGGCGAGCGCGCGCGGTGCCCCTTAAGGTGCCGAAGGTTGCACTACTAGTGGCGTAACTCGCATAGCGCAGTGCGGTGCGGACCCGTCATCGTAGAGGCATGCGCAGTGCGAAGCTCGGACCCGAGGAGCGGCGGGAGGCGCTGGCTGCGCTCGCCGGCACCGAACTCGACGTTCTGGTCGTCGGCGGCGGTGTCGTCGGCGCCGGGACGGCCCTGGACGCGGTGACGCGCGGGCTGTCGGTCGGCATGGTCGAGGCGCGCGACTGGGCCTCGGGGACGTCGAGTCGGTCGTCGAAGCTTATTCACGGCGGGCTGCGTTACCTGGAGATGCTGGACTTCTCGCTGGTGCGGGAGGCGCTCAAGGAGCGTGGGCTGCTCATCGAGCGGCTCGCGCCGCATCTGGTCCGTCCGGTGCCGTTCCTGTATCCGCTCACCGGGCGGGCTTGGGAGCGCTTCTACGCGGGTTCCGGCGTCGCGCTGTACGACGCGATGAGCTACTCGTCCGGGCACGGCAGGGGACTGCCGCCGCATCGGCACTTGTCGCGTCGTCACGCGCTGCGTATCGCACCGTCGCTGCGGAAGGACGCGCTCGTCGGCGCGATTCAGTATTACGACGCCCAAGTGGACGACGCGCGATTCGTTACGACGCTTGTGCGCTCTGCCGCGTCGTACGGTGCGTACGTCGCCAACCGGGCGAGTGTGATCGGCTTCCTACGCGAGGGGGAGCGGGTTACCGGTGCGGTGGTGCGCGACGAGGAGAGCGGCGCGCAGTTCGAGGTCAAGGCCGCGCAGGTGGTCAATGCCACCGGCGTGTGGACCGACGAGACGCAGGCGTTGGTCGGTGAACGTGGCAAGTTCCACGTCACCGCGTCGAAGGGCGTGCATCTCGTCGTTCCCAAGGACCGCATTCAGTCGGCTTCGGGCATCATCCTGCGCACCGAGAAGTCCGTGCTCTTCGTGATCCCGTGGGGGCGGCACTGGATCATCGGCACGACTGACACGGCCTGGAACCTGGACAAGGCGCATCCGGCGGCGAGTGCGACGGACATCGACTACGTGCTCAGCCACGTGAACCGGATCCTCAGAACCGAGTTGACGCGTGAGGACGTTGAGGGCGTATACGCCGGTTTGCGTCCGCTGCTGTCTGGCGAGTCGGACGACACCTCGAAGCTGTCACGCGAGCACGTCGTGGCTCACGCGGCGCCCGGCCTGGTCGTGGTGGCCGGCGGCAAGTACACGACGTACCGCGTCATGGCCGCCGACGCGGTGGACGCCGCGGTGCACGGTCTCGACCGGCGAAGCCCCGCGTCGTGCACCGAGACCGTTCCGCTGCTCGGCGCGGACGGTTACTCGGCGCTGTGGAACAGCCGAGCCCGCCTGGCGGTCGCGAGCGGTCTGCACGTCGCGCGGATCGAGCACCTGCTACGCCGGTACGGTTCGCTGGCCGAGGAGGTCATCGCGCTGATCGAGAAGGACCGCTCGCTCGGCCAGCCGCTCGAAGGCGCCGACGACTACCTGCGCGCCGAGGTCGTGTACGCGGCGTCGCACGAGGGCGCCATTCACCTTGAGGACGTCCTGGCCCGGCGCACGCGCGTGAGCTTCGAGACCTTCGACCGCGGGGTCCGCTCGGCCCGGCCCGCCGCCGAGTTGATGTCAGACGTCCTCGGCTGGGACGCCGCCCGGCTCGAGCGCGAGATCGCCCACTACACCGCGCAGATCGCCGCTGAGCGTGAGTCCCAGCTACAGCCTGACGACCAGTCGGCTGACGCTGCGCGCATGGGAGTGCCGGACTTCTCCCCTTAGGGAAGCGTTGCGCGGGACTATCGCAGCAGGATGAGCAGGGCCGTGGCGGCTACCAGGATGCATGTGACGGTCAGCACGACTGGCAGGGGGCGCAGGGCGGCGAACTGGTGCGATGGACGCACCGACCACCGGGGTGGCAGCGTCGGCGAAGGCTGGAAGATCTCGTCACCGGTCCGTTGGTCCGGCAGCCGACGCAGTTGCAGTGCGTGGAGCGCGCGGGCCTCGGCGGACGGTTCGCGTATCAGGGCGGCGGCGATGAAGGAGTCGTCGAACACCGCGGCGTCGCCGTCATCGTCGAACGCCGCGTTCTCGAATGCGAATTGCTCAACCACGGCAGGGACCTGGTCTGCGTCTGCGCGACGGTGCGCGGAACGGTTGCGCTTCGCGGGAAGCGCTCGGTCAATCAGGAAATTTAACGGAAATGTCGGGTGATCAGTAGAGGGGAGTGCGGGTCGGGAACTGCGGGCTGGGACTTGGCCGGTCTCAGGTGTTCGCGTGGCGCGCCCTGGTCTGGCCGTCGCCGGTCACGATGTACTTGGTGGAGGTCAGCTCGGGCAGTCCCATCGGGCCGCGCGCGTGCAGCTTCTGGTTGGAGATGCCGATCTCGGCGCCGAACCCGAACTCGCCGCCGTCGGTGAACCGGGTCGAGGCGTTCACCAGCACCGCCGCCGAATCGACGCGCGCGGTGAACGCGCGGGCCGCCGCCTGCGAGCGGGTGACGATCGCCTCGGTGTGGTTGGAGGAGTACTTGCGGATGTGCGCGATCGCGGCGTCCAGCGAATCGACCACCGCGGCCGCGATGTCGAGCGAGAGGTACTCGGTGGAGAAGTCCTCCTCGGTCGCCGGCACCACGTCCGCGCTGTGGCCCGCGACCTGCTCGTCGCCGTGCACGGTCACGCCCGCGTCCTTGAGCGCGGCCAGCGCGCGCGGCAGGAACGCCTCAGCCGCGTCCCGGTGGACCAGCACCGTCTCGGCCGCGTTGCACACGCTGTAGCGCTGCGTCTTCGAGTCGATCAGCAGCTCGACGGCGAGGTCGAGGTCCGCGTCCGCGTCCACGTACACGTGGCAGTTGCCGACGCCGGTCTCGATGACCGGGACGGTCGAGCCGGTCACCACCGAGTTGATCAGTGCCGCCCCGCCGCGCGGGATGAGCACGTCCACCAGGCCGCGCGCCTGCATCAGTTCCTTGACGGAGTCGTGGGTGTCGCCGGGCACCAACTGGATCGCGTCGCGCGGCAGCCCGGCCCCGGCCAGAGCCTCGCGCATCGTCTCGACCAGCGCCGCGTTCGACTCGCGCGCGGAGGACGATCCGCGCAGCAGCACCGCGTTGCCGGACTTCAGGCACAGCCCGGCCGCGTCCACGGTCACGTTCGGCCGCGCCTCGTAGATGATCCCGACGACGCCGAGCGGAACGCGCACCTGGCGCAGCTCGAGGCCGTTCGGCAGCGTCGAGCCGCGCACCACCTCGCCGACCGGGTCGCTGAGCGTGGTGATCTTCCGCAGCGCGTTGGCGATCGCGGCGATCCGCTCCTCGGTGAGGGTGAGCCGGTCCACGATGCCAGGATTCGTGCCGGCCTCACGCGCGCGCCGCGTGTCCTGCTCGTTCGCGGCCACGATGCGCGGGGCGGCGTCGAGCAGCGCGTCGGCGAGGGCGTGCAGCGCCCGGTCCTTCTCCCCGCGGGTGCGCACGGCCAGGTCCGCCGCGGCTTCACGGGCCCGCCGCGCGGCCTGGACGACGGCCGACTCGGAACTCTCGCTCGCCTCGTTCGCCACGGTGTTCATGGTCACAGTCTCCAGATTAGGGGAAGTCACAGCACCGCGAGGTCGTCGCGGTGCACGACCTCGCGCTCGTACTGCGGGCCGAGGTCGGCGGCCAGGTCACGAGTGGAGCGGCCGAGCAGGGACGGCAGCTCGACCGCGTCGTAGTTCACCAGGCCGCGTGCCACGGCGCGGCCTGCCTGATCGACCAGGTCCACCGGGTCGCCCGCGACGAAGGTGCCGGAAACCGCGGTGATGCCGGCCGGCAGCAGCGAGAGGCGGCGGCGCACCACCGCGTCCACGGCGCCGTCGTCGAGCCGCAGCTCGCCGCGCGGCGCGGTGGCGTGCGCCAGCCACAGC
>JBKOWZ010000281.1:0-13794 GCA_046724665.1 Actinomycetota bacterium | reverse complement strand
CGACGCCGTTCTGGCGCCCTTCGCGGTCGTCGGAGATGCGGGCGTAGATCACCATGCGGCGGCGCTGGGCGCTCTCAGGCGGTTGGCTCACACGTCGAGAGTAGCGATAAAAACAGTTGCCCGTACAGCCTTGACACGTCGAAGCCGGAGCCCTGCTTGCGAATCCAGGCCGGGGACAGGCTGACGGTCAGTACCGCCTGCGGCCAAGCGAGGCCGGAATTGAGCGCGGCGGCCCTGACTCGGTCCCGGGCCTCGGTGAGCACCGAGTCGGGCAGTCCGATGAGGGTGAACTTGGGCAGGCCGGAGGCGGCGTGTGCCTCGACCTCGATCGGCGTGCCCTGTAGTCCTAGCAGGCCGATTGACCAGGACCTTCCGTAGCCGGACATCATGCACCGCCGACGAAGAGCGCTGAGAGAGGCGGCGCGAAGAGGGCGCACGGTGGATGCGGCGCGTACGAGATGGACATCATGTACCGCCGACGAAGAGCGCTGGGTGAGGCGGCATGAAGAGGGCGCACGGTGGATGCGGCGCGTATGGGGTGGACATCAGGAGCCGCCTAGTGCGGCGAGGTGGAACGGCATGAAGGGGGCGCAGGGAGGGTGCGGTGCGTATGGGCCGGCTGGGGGGAACCAGCAGTAGGCGGATGGCAGGGTGCGCAGGCGTGTCCCGAGCGGTAGGTGGGGCGCACGTAGGCGGGATCGGTGCGTGGACATCAGGCCACCCCGACGAGGTGGTCGAGGCTGCGGAGGCGATACGGGGGTCGCGCGTCGGTACGGATGGCGATGACGTCGATGCGCAGGTGAGAGCTGCGTTCGAGCATTGCCTCGTTGGTGCGGCCGCGGAGGGTGGTGGGGCTGCGGTGGTGCTGATGGTCGCGCAGCCAGCGTGTCGCGAGGAGGCGGAGGCGGGCCGCCTTCTCCGGGGTGACCGCTTGGGCGGGATGCGCTAGGTGGTCGCCCGCGCGGGTCTTCACCTCGCACGCCACCACGGTTCGGCGGTACCTGGCGATCAGGTCGAGCTCGCCGCGCAGGTCAGGGTCGCGGCACACCCAGTTGCGGCCGAGTACCTGGTAGCCGGCACCGAGCAGGTAGTGTGCCGCGGCCTCCTCGCCGTAGCGGCCGAGCCAGTGACCCCATGGTCGGCCGGCCGTGGGGCCTGACGTGCGCGCTCGTGGTGCGGTTCTTGTCGTTGCTGGTGCCATCGCCATGATCGATCCCGTTTTCCCGTGGAGCCGGCACTGCCGGGCCGGACTTTTCCGGCAAGATCCACGATGAGGGATCAATGCAAGCGATGGCGGAAAAATTTTTCAGGCTGTGGATAACTCGGGACCGGTCACTCGGTGGGGACCTCCAGGTCCGCCTTGGCCAGCTCCTCGACGTTGACGTCCTTGAAGGTCACGACCTTCACGTTCTTGACGAAGCGGGCCGGGCGGTACATGTCCCACACCCACGCGTCGGACATGGTGACCTCGAAGTACACCTCGCCGTCGGCCGAGCGGACGTCCAGATCCACGTGGTTGGTGAGGTAGAACCGCCGCTCCGTCTCGACGACGTAACGGAAGAGCCCGACCACGTCCCGGTACTCCCGGTAGAGCTGAAGCTCCATCTCGGTCTCGTACTTCTCGAGGTCCTCGGCGCTCATTCCCGCGCTCCCCTAGTCCAGTCGAGCTCGTGAACCGGCTCCGGCGATCGCGCCGAAGTCCAGGAGATCGCCCTGGGCGGCCTGGGCGCTCCCCTCCTCATTCTGACCCACAATCGGCCGTGCCGTGTCTTCCACGGCCCGCTCCGCGTCCATCCTGGCCCGCGGCACGTTCGAGTAGCTGAGCCGGTGCTCGGCGCACGGTCCGTGCTCGTCGAGGGCAGCCTGGTGCGCGGCCGTGGAATAACCCTTGTGAGCTGCGAAGCCGTAGACCGGATGGGCCTCGTGCAGCTCGACCATGATCCGGTCCCGGGTCACCTTGGCGATCACCGACGCGGCGGCGATGCACGCGGCGAGCCGATCGCCCTTGATCACGGCCCGGCTGCGGACGGCAACCCCGGGCACCGAGAAGCCGTCGAAAAGCACCAGGCCGGGCGCCTCGCCCAGCCCGGCCACCGCCTGGCGCAGCGCGGCGTAGTTGGCCTGCTGCACGCCCATACGGTCCACGTCGGCCGCCGGGATGATCGCCACCGACCAGGCCGCCGCCGCGACGATCTGCTCATATGCACGGTCACGGGCCGCCGCCGTCATCAGCTTCGAATCGTTCAGGCCCTCCGGACGCAGGTCGGGCGGCAGGATCACCGCCCCGGCCACCAGGGGGCCCGCGCAGGCGCCGCGGCCCGCCTCGTCCGCTCCTGCAACCGGGGCGAAGCCGTGGACGCGCAATGCCTGCTCGTACGCGTAGAGATCCTGCTCGCCGCCGAGGACCGGCGGCAGCGGGATACCCAGCTCGAGTGGCGGTTGGTGCGCTGACACGTAATCAGATTAGCTACTACAGGGGCCGGTTAGTTATTCGCGGCTTCTCGCGCGGTCCTCCGCGCGAGTTTGCGCAGCTTGCGCCGCCTCCGCAGCAGCGTCACGGGCAGTGCGCCAACCACTGCGGCGGCCGGGACACCGCCGGGAGTGGCGGCGAGCGCGGACAGGCCGGTCTGCTTGAACGTACTAGGCACCGGCAGCGTGCCCCAGTGGCTGATCGGCCAGATGACCAACTCGGCGCGGCCGACTACCGAGCTGACCGGGATCGTGCCGCCGTTGATCAGCTGGTGCGCACGCGAGTCCTCGGAGACGCCGCGGTGGTCGCCCATCACCCACAGGCGGCCCTGCGGAACGGTGATGTCGAAGGCGCCTTCCGGCCCGGATTGGGCCGAGTCACCCGGATAGATGTACGGCTCGGTGAGCGGGACGCCGTTGACCGTCATCCGGCCCTGCTTGTCGCAGCACACGATGTGGTCGCCGCCGACGCCGATGACCCGCTTGATCAGGTCGCCGTTGTCCTCGGGCAGCACGCCGATGAAGGTGAGCGTCTTGGTCAGCCAGTTGCTGCCGCCGGTGGTCTGGCTCGGGCCGAGCCAGCCGCCGGGGTCCTGGAAAACGACGACCTGGCCGCGCTGCGGCTGGCCGCCGAGCCAGACCGACGCGCGGTTGACCAGCACCCGGTCGCCGACGGCCAGCGTGTTCTCCATCGATCCACTGGGGATGTAGAACGCCTGGACCAGGAAGGTCTTGATCAGAAAGGCGAGGAAGAGCGCGAAGACGACCAGGAACGGCAGCTCCACGATGAACGGCCGCGGCTTCTTGGGGAACAGCAGCCGCCAGAAGGCCACGAACGGGAACGCCAGCCATCCGAGCGCGGTCTGCGGCCGGGTCAGCGAGTCCGAAGCCGAGTCCTCCGACGCGTCTGGCTGCGTACCACCATCCGCGGTGCCCTCGGTGGTCCGCACGCCGTCAGGCGACGTCTCGCCGTCCCCCCGGCCGTCGGGCACGCCCGAGTCGGAGCCGAATCGGGAAACCGAGGTCTGAGTGGAGGCCTGCTCGCCGGGGCCGGACGATCCCACGGCCGCCGCCGGGTCCGGGATCCCGGGCGCCGCGGCCTCGAAGCCGTTCGCGGCGGGCCCGCCGCCGGAGCCGCCTGGCCGGCCCGCCATGCTCTCGGGCTGCGCCTGCGCGCCGAGTGCGTCCGGTCTGTCCAATGCCACGTCGCAACCTCGTGTCTGTTAAGAGCTGTGTCGACCGTGATCGCCGCCACCGCATACGGCCGAGGAACCGCAGCGGGACCGCGCCGAGGAATGCCGCGGTCGCGGGCAGCCCTTGGGCGGGCGGGAGCACAGTCAACCTTTCTTGGTGAAAGGTAGCCGGAACGCCCAGGCCTCCGGCGCGGCTCGGCGGCCATATCAACACGAACGCGTGACCCACCACGTCACCCACTGGCACAGTACCGTCCGATCCGCCGATCATGTGGTACCGGGAGTCGGCGGAGTCCCCGCGGTTGTCGCCCATCACCCAGATACGTCCGGGCGGAACCTTGACGTCAAAGGGACTCGTCGAGGGCGCGGCGCCGGGGAACAGGTAGGACGACTCTTGGAGCGGTACACCGTTGACCGTGATGCGCCCTTGCGCGTCACAGCACTTGACCTCGTCGCCCCCTATGCCGACGACGCGCTTGATCAGATCGTGCTCGTCGCTTGAGGGCAGCAGCCCGACGAAGGTGAACACGTCCTTGACGCCACGCACTATCACGTTGCTTGAAGTCGGCGTCGCCATGCCCTCAAGCCATCCGCCGGGGTCGTGAAAGACGACCACCTGGCCACGCTGCGGCTTGGCTCCGAACCACGGGGAGAACTTGTTCACCAGCACCCGGTCGCCGGGCATGATCGTGTTCTCCATCGACTGCGAGGGGATGAAGAACGCCTGGACCATGAAGGTCTTGATGCCCAGGGCGAGCAGGAGGGCGATACCGAGCAGGATGGGGATCTCCCGCCAAAGCCGGATCGGCTTGAGCCGGCGTCGCCGCCCCTTCGCCACGCCGGTCCTCCAGTCGCCTCACACCGCGCCGCGCGCCGGTGCCGCCAGCCTCGCAGACTACCGACTCCACCTGAAAAAGGGCGAGCACCCCCGGACCCGAGGGTACCGAGGGTGGCACGGGATGAGTAGGCCGGAGGTCGCGGGCGACGCGAAGCCGCCATGAGCCGCCGGTGAAAGTTCTTCGCACTCGACCAAGGCGGCGGCGCGGAGTCAGCCGACGCGCAGCGCCGGTCGAGCCCACAGCCGCGTTCGAAACCTCGGTCGAGTGCGAAGAACGCAGGTCAGGCAGGGGACTACCGGGTGGCGTAGTCCACCTTCTCCTTGATCTTCGCCTTCTTGCCGCGCAGGTCGCGCAGGTAGTACAGCTTCGCGCGGCGCACGTCGCCGCGGGTGACGATCTCGATCTTCTCGATCACCGGGGTGTGCACCGGGAAGGTGCGCTCCACGCCGACGCCGAAGCTGACCTTGCGGACGGTGAAAGTCTCGCGGACACCGTCGCCCTGGCGGCGGATCACGACGCCCTTGAACAGCTGGATCCGGGAGCGGTTGCCCTCGACGACCCGGACGTACACGTTGAGCGTGTCGCCGGGGCGGAAGTCGGGTACGTCAGAACGCAGCGACTTGGCGTCGAGCTCGGAAAGCTTCTGCATCGTAGTCTCCTCGCGAGTGCCACAGGTCACCCACGGCTTCGTGGTCTGAGGTGAAGAGTCGGCGCCGATCGTGCCGCGCGCTTCGCTCCCCCCATGGCAGGAGTGGCGCGTATCACAAGCTGAGGCGACCGGTTAAGCCGACGGGTCAGTCTCTCACGCGTCTGGCTGATCGGTGAAATCGTCGCCGTCGGCGGTACGCACCAAGCGCTCACCCTCGACGTGCCAGCCAAGGGCGGCGAGCGTCATGCGGTCCTTCTTGTCCAACGCGGCCACGTCGAGCCGGGCCAGCAGCTCGGGGCGAAGCGCGGCGGTGCGTGCGAACGCCTGGTCACGCCGCCAGCGTGCGATCGCGCCGTGATTGCCGGAGGTGAGGATCTCGGGCACGGTACGGCCGCGCCACTCGGCGGGCTTGGTGTAGACCGGCCCTTCGAGCAGGCTCTCCATGCCGCCGCTGGCGAAGGAGTCGTCACGCGCGGACTCCGCGTTACCGAGGACGCCGGGCAGCAGACGTCCGATTGCTTCGACCATTACCAGGACGGCTACCTCTCCCCCGGCGAGGACGTAGTCACCGATGGAGAGTTCTTCCACGGGCATCCGCTCGGCGGCCGAGTCGATAACGCGTCGATCGATGCCCTCATACCGTCCGCAGGCGAAGATCAGCCACGGCGCCTCCGCGAGACGCGCCGCGTCGGCCTGGGTGAACGGACGTCCGCTGGGCGTGGGGACGACCAGCGTGGGCAACAGTTCCGGCGATTCGGGGGCTACGTCGGCGATGACCGTGTCGAGCGCTTCGCCCCAGGGCTCGGGCTTCATGACCATGCCGGGGCCACCACCGTACGGCGTGTCATCGACGGTGCGGTGCACGTCGTACGTCCAGGCGCGCAGGTCGTGGGCGCGAATGTCGAGCACGCCGCGATCCGCCGCCTTGCCGATGAGTGAGACGCCCAGGGGGGCGAGGTACTCGGGGAAGATCGTGATGACGTCAATGCGCATGGACGTTGCCCGTGGCCGGCTCACGAGCCCACGGCGGGTGGCTGCGGATCGGTGAGTTCGAGCAAGCCCGGCGGCGGATCGACGAGGACGGTGCGCTCGTGCAGGTCCACCTCGGGCACGATCTCCTCGACGAACGGGATCAGCGCCTCACGGCCGTCGGGCCGCTTGACCGCGAACAGATCCTGCGTGGGCAGGTGCAGCATCTCGGCCACCGTGCCGACCTCGCGGCCGTCCACGGTCACCACGCGCAGGCCGACAAGCTGATGGTCGTAGTACTCGGCGGGATCGTCCGGCAGCTCATCCGGATCGGTCTCGACGCTCAGCAGAGTGTTACGAAGTCCCTCGGCGGCAGTACGGTCCTCGACGCCGGCGAACCGCAGCACGAGGCGACCACCCTGAACGCGGCCGGACTCGACGGTAAGCGGGCCGCGCTGCGGGGGGTCGGCGTCTAGTACCGCCCCCGGAGCGAACCGGGTCTCCGGGTCGTCGGTACGCACCTCGACGGTGACTTCACCGCGCAGCCCGTGTGCCTTACCGATCCGACCTACGACGAGCCGCACCGTCTCGCGCGGCTCGTCGTGTTCGGGTTTGTGCGCCGTCATCTGGGTCCGGTCGGCCGACGTAAGGATTCGGTTCGGCGGTTCAGCGATACCCGGGCGCTTCGATCAGGTCGATGCGTACCGAGCGACCCTCGAGAGCGCCGATCACGGTACGCAGCGCCCTGGCGGTGCGCCCCTGGCGCCCGATGACCTTGCCCAGGTCGTCCGGATGCACGCGGACCTCGAGGATCCGGCCGCGGCGCAGCGCGCGGTCCCGGACGACGACCTCGTCCGGGTGCTCCACGATGCCCTTGACCAGGTGCTCGAGCGCCTCTTCCAGCATGGGCTCAGGCCTCGCCAGCGGCGGGCGCCTCGGCGGCCGCGGCGGGCTTGGCCTCCTCGGCGGGCTTCTCCGAGCGCTTGCGGGAGGCTGTGGTGGCCGCCTTGGGCTCGTTCTCGGCCTCCCGGTGCGCGGCCTCGAACAGCGCCTTGCGGTCGGCCTTGGGCGCGGCGACCTTCATCGGCGGCGGGGCCGGCAGACCCTTGAACTTCTGCCAGTCGCCGGTGATCCGCAGGATCGCGGCGACGGACTCGGTCGGCTGCGCGCCGACGCCGAGCCAGTACTGCACCCGGTCCGACTTCACCTCGATGAAGGACGGGTCCTCCTTCGGGTGGTACTTGCCGATCTCCTCGATCGCCCGGCCGTCCCGCTTGGTGCGGGCGTCGGCGACCACGATGCGGTACTGCGGCGTACGGATCTTGCCCAGACGCTTCAGCTTGATCTTGACTGCCACGGGAGTGGGATCTCCTGATTTCGTAATTCGATTGGGTGATCGAGCCGCCGCGTGGGGATTGCGGTGTCCGATCTCCCGGCGGACGCGGAGCCGGCGGAGAGAGGGGCCGCGCGGTCCGAGTACTCGACCAGCCATTCTGCCAGATCGCGAAGGGTGCCACGGACCAGTCCGCCGCGGCCGTCACCCGCGGCCGGTCCCGGCGGCGGGCGACGCCGGGGAGCGCGCCTAACCGAGCAGCTTCTTGAACTCGTCGGGCAGCTCGAAATCGCCGTTGACCGCGGCTGCCGGGCCCGCCGCCGGCGCGGGACCGGCAGCGGCGCGGTCAGCGCGGGCCTGCTCCTCGGCGGCGCGCTTGACCGGGTTGCCCGAGCGGTTCTTGTTCTTCTTGCGCGCGGCCTGCGCGTTAGCCTTCGCCTTGGCGGACATCCGGCGTCCGCCTCCCGGGCCGAAGCCGGGCATTCCCGGGATGCCGGGCATGCCGCCACGGCTCATCGAGCGCATCGCCTTCTGCGTCTCGAAGAACCGCTCGATCAGGTTGTTGACCGCGGAGACGGACACGCCGGAACCGCGCGCGATGCGGGCGCGGCGCGAGCCGTTGAGGATCTTCGGGTCGCGACGCTCCGCCGGGGTCATCGACTTGATGATCGCGCCGACCCGGTCGATCTCCTTCTCGTCCACGGACTCGATCTGCTTGCGCATCTCGGCCATGCCGGGCATCATCCCGAGGATCTTCTGCATGGAGCCGAGCTTTCGCAGCTGCTCCATCTGCGCGAGCATGTCCTCGAGCGTGAAATCGTCCCCGCCGAGGAGCTTGCGGGCCATCTCCTCGGTCTGCTGCGCGTCGAACGCCGCCTCGGCCTGCTCGATGAGCGAGAGCACGTCGCCCATGCCGAGGATGCGTGAGGCCATTCGGTCCGGGTGGAAGACGTCGAAGTCCTCCAGCTTCTCGCCGTTGGACGCGAACATCACCTGGCGGCCGGTGACCTGCGCGACGGAGAGGGCCGCGCCGCCGCGTGCGTCACCGTCGAGCTTTGTGAGAACCACGCCGTCGAAGCCGACGCCGTCAAGGAAGGCCTGCGCGGTGGTTACCGCGTCCTGGCCGATCATCGCATCGACGACGAACAGGATCTCGTCGGGTGAGACCGCGTCGCGGATGTCGGCGGCCTGCTTCATCAGCTCCTGGTCGATGCCGAGGCGGCCCGCGGTGTCCACGACGACGACGTCGTGCAGCTTCTCCCGGGCGTACTGGATCGAGTTCTGCGCGACCTTGACCGGGTCGCCGACGCCGTTGCCCGGCTCGGGCGCGAAGACCGGCACGCCCGCGCGCTCGCCGACCACCTGGAGCTGGGTGACCGCGTTCGGCCGCTGAAGGTCGGCGGCGACCAGCACCGGGGTGTGCCCCTGCGCCTTGAGCCAGCGGCCGAGCTTTCCGGCCAGCGTGGTCTTTCCGGAGCCTTGCAGGCCGGCGAGCATGATCACGGTCGGCGGGCGCTTCGCGTACCTGATGCGGCGGGTCTCCCCGCCGAGGATCGCGATCAGCTCCTCGTTGACGATCTTGACGACCTGCTGGGCCGGGTTCAGCGCCTGGGAGACCTCGGCGCCCAGCGCGCGCTGCTTGACCGCCGCGACGAACTGGCGGACCGCGGGCAGCGCGACGTCCGCCTCCAGCAGCGCGATGCGGATCTCGCGGGTGGTGGCGTCGATGTCGGTTTCGGACAGTCGGCCCTTGCCGCGCAGGGACTTGAAGGTCGCTGCCAAGCGGTCGGAAAGCGTGTCGAACACGGCGCCGTCAGATCCTCGCTGCTGTGAAGGGACTGGTCGATATCAGTCAAGCGTATCCGCTGGCGCTGGGTTGTCGGTGCCGTCGCCTATCGTGATGGTCAGTCAAGCAGAAAGGTCGGTGGCGGCCATGGCGCCGAACCGGTACGCCGGTGTGTGCAAGACCTGCGGCGGAACCGTTCCGGAGGAGGGCGGCGAGCTGCGCAGGGACCTCGGCGGATGGATCGTCTACCACACCGGCTGCCTGCCCGCGCCGACCCCCGGCTGGCACACTGGACTGCTCGGCTCGTACGACTGCGAGACCACCGGCACCGACCCGTTCTCCGCGCGGCTGGTGTCAGCGGCCTTCGTCACCTCGACCGGGGCGCGCCACGAGTTCCTGGTCGATCCGGGAGTGGAGATCCCGGCCGAGGCCGCGGCGGTGCACGGCATCAGCACCGAGCAGGCACGTGCGCACGGCGCGGAACCGGCCGACGCGTTGGAGCGGATCGCCGCGCTGCTGGCCGAGCACCTGGGCAAGGGCGCGGCGCTGGTGGTGTTCAACGCGCCGTTCGACCTGACGCTGCTCGAGGCGGAGCTGGACCGGCACGGCCTGAAGGCACTGCGGGACCGGGTACGTGAGGTCGCACCGATCGTGGACCCGCTGATCATCGACCGGACGCTGGACCGGTACCGCAAGGGCAGCCGCACACTGGAGGCGCAGTGCGCGTACTACGGCGTAGCGATCGAGAACGCGCACGACGCGTGCGCCGACGCGGTCGCGGCACTCGGCGTGGCCCGCGCGCAGGCGGATCGGTACCCCGAACTGGCCGAGGCGAGCCTGGCCGAGCTGCACGCCCGGCAGGTGGACTGGAAGGCGGCGGCCGAGGCCGAGTACGCGCAGTACAAGGCAAGCCGCGGCGAGACGGTCAACCCCGAGCCAGGCTGGCCCATTCGGACGAAATAGTCTGATAATCAGGTGATCAGATAGCCCGGTGATGAGGACGAGCGGTGATCTTCCGGTCCGATAATCGGGTTGGCTGATTATCGGACCGGCGGAAACGTCGGGCAGGAGAAAACGTCGGGCAGGAGAAGTTGGGCGGACGAGGTCCCGGGGGGACGTCAGGCAAGAGAAATCGGGCGGGACACGTCAGGCGGGGAGAATTCGGACGGGACAGGTTGGGCGAGGGTCGGGCGGGATACGTCAGGCAAGGGAGGTCGGGCGGAAACGTCGGGCGGGAAGAGGTCGGACGGGACACGTCGGGCGGATGAGGTCGGACGGGAAACGTCAGGTGGGGAGAGGTCGGGCGGAGACGTCAGGCGGGGAGGGGTCAGGCGGGTGAGCTCAGGCAGGGCACGTACGTCGGTCGGCATACGTCGGGTGTCGAGTGTCAGCCGTCTGAGCGCTTGCGGTGGATGGTGAACGACTCCAGCGGCGTGATGTCGCCGTACGGCTGCGAGACCGTGTAGTAGGTCACCCGGATCGACGTTTGGCCGCCGGGGCGGCTGCCCGGGTCCACGTCGAAGGCCGCGAAGCCGTAGGGGTGGGTCAGGTCGCGGAACGCGGACCAGGTCGCCTGTTCGAAGACGTACGTCGGGGTTCGCTTGCCGTTGGCGCCGACCGGGCCGACCGCCGTGATGACCTTGCCGGTGCCGTCGGTGAAGAACTTCCCGTTGGTCGGCGAGTTCGTGCCGCCGCCGCCGAGCACCATGTGGACCGTGCCCTTCGACGTGTCGATGTCGTCGGTCGCCGCGGAGACCGGGTTCGGCGCGAGCGTCTCGGAGCCGGGGACCGTGCCGCGCACCGCGAGCGAGCGCTCGTAGTCGTGCTCGTGGCCGCAGAGCACCAGGTCCACCTCGTACTGGTCGAACAGCGGGCCCCAGGCCTGCCGGATGCCCAGGTCGGCGCCGTTGGCGTCGGAGGTGCTGATCATCACCTGGTGCATGCAGACCACGATCCAGTCGATCTGCCGCGACGCGCGCGCCGCACTTAGCTGCGCCTCCAGCCACCTGCGCTGCTCACCGCTGCTGTAGCCGTTGACGTACGAGTCGCCGCCGTCCTGCAACGCCACCTCGTCGTTCTGGAGCACGATCACCCGGACGCTGCCCGCGGTGAACGCGTACCACAGGCCGCTCCAGTCGGCGGAGCCGTTGCCGGGCAGCGCGAAGCGGGTGAGGTAGGCCTGGTAGCCGATCGGGCCGTTGCCTCTCTCGTTCTCGTGGTTGCCGGCGGCGGGCATCCACGGCCGGTAGCGCGCCGAGCGGGTGTTGTTGGCGAAGAACGAGTTCCAGGTGCGTACCCGGTCGTTCGAGATGTTCGCGTAGCAGAGGTCGCCGTTGAGCAAGTGGAACAGCGGCTGGACCTGCTCGATGCCGTGCACGATGTCGGCCGAGGTCGGCGAAGCCAGGCCGCTGATGCCCGAGCTGTAGCCGCCGGTGGCCGCGCCAGGCAGCCAGGAGACCGTGGGCACCGACTGGTCGCCGAAGCTGGTGAACGTGAACGGTACGCGGCCTGTCGGTGCGGTACGGAAGGTACCCGCGTCAGGCAGTACGCCCTCACCGAACGCCGCGTAGATGTACGTCGTGTCGGGGCGCAGGTTGTGCAAGAACGCGTGGTGAACGTACACCTCGCGGTTGCTCGCGGCGTCGATGTACGTACGCGTCTCGGCCCTCACCTCGTGGCCGTAACCGTCGTCGGGGGTGCCGTAACGCACGCGCGCCTTCGAGATCGGCGTGACCGTGGACCAGGAGACATACATCTCGCGGGACGGGTCGCCGCCAAACGTGAGGTGAAGGCCGTCCACCGGCGGAGCGCCGAACTTCTCCGGCTGGCGCCACAGCAACGCGGCGCCCGCCGGGACGACGGACGCGCCCGAGTCGGCAGCAGACGTGGACACCGAGGCCGACGCCGGGGCGGCAGCGGCCACCGGAGCGGCGGCCAGTGCGCCGCCGACCGCGACCGCGCGCAGGGCGGAACGCCGGCTGAGTGCGGATGCAGACTCCGAACCGGCGGTCAAGGGCAGCGCTGCGCCGGCTGAACGTGCTGAAGGTGAATTGGTGGGCTCCACGGAACGGCTCCTGAGGACGGCGGGATCGGCTCGGCGAAAAGCCTTCGAGAAGCTAACCGTCGGCCCGAGCCGGGAGCGTGAACTCCGAGTGAAACGCCATCCAATTCTTGATCTCCGGCACGGAGAACCGTCCGATTCGTTACGGCTGCACGCTCGCGCGCACCTGCTGCGCGGCCTCCTCGGCGCGCGCTGTGGACAGCGGTCCGCCCGATGCGTCGGTGAGATAGAACACGTCGATCGCCTCCGCGCCGAGGGTCGCGACCCGCGCGTTCGCGATGCCGGCTCCCGACCGCGCGATCGCGGCCGCGACGCGGTGCAGCAGGCCGGGGGTGTCGCCCGACCGCACCTCGAGCACAGTCGCCACCGCGGACGCGTCGTCGAGTACCGAGACAGTCGGTGGCACCGCGGGCCAGGCCCTGCCGCCGACCGGACGTTGCTCCGCCTCGCGGGAGGCGACCCGTGCGGCCAGGTCGAGCCGACCGGCGAGCGCCGCACGCAGGTCGGTGCGCAACCGCGCGATGTCGGGCAGCTCGCCGTACTCCGCGGCCACGGTCCACCGCTGGACGGCCCACGCGCCGCCGGGAAGGACGACGGTCTCCACTTCGGCGGCCAGGATGCGCACATGCCGCAGGCTGAGCACGCCCGCGACCGTCGCCAGCACGCCGATCTGGTCCGGCAGGGCGACATCGAGCCTTGCGACGCCTGCCGTGCCCGGAGGCAGCGCGACGACCGCCACCTGGTCCGCGGACTCGGCGGCGCGCGCGGCGAGCGCCGAGCCGTCAAAGGCCGGGGCGCGCACCGGGGCCTGCCCGGCGAGCTTGGCACGGGCACGGTCGGCGAGTCCGGCCAGCAGCGCGGCGCGCCAGCGGCTCCACACCGCCGGGCCGGTAGCCTCGGAATCGGCCTCGGTCAGCGCGTGCAGCAGCGCGACGAACTCGGCCGGGCCGACCGAGCCGCCGGGCACGTCCGCCGCGGCCAGCAGCGCGGCGAGCGTCGCCGGGTCGTCCGGGTCACGGTTGACCGCGAGCTGCGCGAGCAGCAGATGGTGGCGGACCAGCGCGACGAGCACGGCCGAGTCCGCCGCGTTGAAACCGAGCCGTGGCGCGAGGTCCGCGACGATTTCGGCGCCGGCCTCGCTGTGGTCGATCGGCGCGCCGTACTCGTCCGTCAGCCCCTTGCCGAGGTCGTGGCAGACCGCCGCGACGAGCAGCAGATCCGGTCGCGCGACGCGCCTGGTGCGCGACGCCGCGTGCACCGCGGTCTGCACGGAGTGCCGGTCCACGGTGTGGACGTGGAGCGCGTTGCGCTGGGGCAGGGACCTGGTTCGCTCCCACTCGGGCAGCAGCCGACTGAGCAACGACGTTCGGTCCAACGCCTCCCAGACCGGCACCAGGCCGGGGCCGGCGCCGAGCAGCCGCACGAACTCCTCGCGTGCGGTACGCGGCCACGGCGTCGGTAGCGGCGCGGCGTCCTCGACGAGGCGGCGCAGCGC
>JBKOWZ010000107.1:0-25648 GCA_046724665.1 Actinomycetota bacterium | reverse complement strand
GTACCGCCTCGCCGCCGCCCAGCTCGCCGCGCTCGACTGGCCGGACATCCGCGAAGCGCTCGCCGCCCACCCCAGGATCGGCGAACGAGCCGCGGGCGCCGGACGCGAGGCGGCCTGGTCCCGCGCCGAGCAGGCCGGGGCGCGGGACGCCGACGCGCTCATCGCGGCCGAACTGGCTGTCGCGAACGCGGCGTACGAGGCCAAGTTCGGCTACGTGTTCCTCATCCGCGCGGCCGGACGCACCGCGACGCAGATGCTCGCCGCCGCGCTCGACCGCCTCGACCACGACGAGCTGACCGAACGGGCGGTGGTGCGCGACGAGTTGTCGCAGATCGTCAGGCTGCGTCTGGACAAGCTGATCCTCGGCCTCGCGGAGGGGACCCGGTCGCCATGAGCCTGTCCACTCACGTACTCGACGCCGCCGTGGGGCGGCCCGCCGCCGGAATGGCCGTGCGGCTCGACGCGGCGACGGCCGACGGCTGGACGCCGCGCGTCGCCACGCGTACGGACCGGGACGGCCGGGCCCGCGAGGCGTTCGCCGCCGCGTTCGGCGGGGACGGCGAGCCGCCGGTCACCGGCACCTACCGGCTGGTCTTCGACACGGCCGGCTACTTCGCCGACCGCGGCGTGAAGGACTACTTCTACCCCGAAGTCGCGGTCTGCTTCACCGTCGCCGAACCCGGCGCGCACTACCACGTGCCGCTGCTGCTCAGCCCGTTCGGCTATTCCACCTACCGGGGCAGCTGACATGTTGCGGCAGGAGCCCGACCGCATGACCGCCGCCGGCATCGTCCTCGGCCCGACCAGGTACGGGAAGGCCGAGGTACGGCTCGTGCACGTGGCCAGGGACGGCCGCGAGCACGCGATCAAGGACCTCAACGTCTCGGTCGCGCTGTCCGGCGACCAGGCCGACACCCACCTGACCGGAGACAACGCCAAGGTCCTGACGACCGACGCGCAGAAGAACGCCGTCTACGCCCTGGCCAAACAGCACGGCGTCGCGGCGGTCGAGGATTTCGCGCTGCTGCTGGCCCGGCACTTCCTGACGACGTGCCCGTACATCTCGCACGCGCGCATCGCAGTGGACGAATACACCTGGGACCGCATTCCCGGCGCGGAAAGCCGCCACTCCTTCGTCCGCTCCGGCCGCGAGACCAGGACAGTGCTCGTACACGCCGACGCCGACGGCGGCACGTCCGTCGTCAGCGGCCTGAAGGACCTCGTCGTGCTCAACAGCACCGGCTCCGAGTTCCACGGCTTCTTCAAGGACGAATACACCACGCTCGCCGAGACCACCGACCGCGTGCTGGCGACGGCGATCGACGCGGGCTGGCGGTACGCCGGCCTCGGCCACGCCGCGGAACGCGACTGGGACATGGCCTACGCGCAGGCGCGTGCGGCGCTGCTCACCGCGTTCGCCGACACGCACAGCCTGTCGCTCCAGCAGACGCTCTACGCGATGGGGGAGCGGCTCATCGGCCGGGACGAGCAGATAGCAGAGGTCAGACTCGCCCTGCCCAACCGGCACCACTTCGCCGTGGACCTCGCGCCGTTCGGCCTGCGCAACGAGAACGAGGTCTTCTACGCCGCCGACCGGCCCTACGGCCTGATCGAGGGCACGGTGGCCCGTGCCGGCACGCCGCCGGACCTCGCCGCCTGGGACTGAGCCGCGAGGGCCGACGCGTGAGACCGAACCGAACTTCCCCACGGACGACCGAGGAGCGCCGCATCACCATGGACTTCTTCGCCCCCGCGACGTGGGCCGAGGCAGTGGAGACCAAGGCCGCCAGGCCCGACGCCGTGCCGATCAGCGGCGGCACCGACGTCATGGTCGAGCTGAACTTCGACCTGCGCCGCCCCAGCGCCCTGATGGACCTCGGGCGCATCAGCGAACTGCGGGAGTGGGACGTGGTCGGCGGCACCGTGCACCTCGGCGCCGCGGTGCCCTACG
Source organism: Actinomycetota bacterium (assembly GCA_046724665.1). Taxonomy (GTDB): domain Bacteria; phylum Actinomycetota; class Actinomycetes; order Streptomycetales; family Catenulisporaceae; genus Actinocrinis. The sequence continues at coordinate 23,697 of JBKOWZ010000107.1, read as the reverse complement.
CGCGGATCATCGCGGACCTGGCCGACCGGCTGCCCGCGCTGGCCATGGCCGCGCGCACGGTCGGCTCCCCGCAGATCCGCAACCGGGGCACGGTCGGCGGCAACCTGGGCACCGCGTCGCCGGCCGGGGACGCCCATCCGGCGCTGCTGGCCACCGGCGCGGTGGTCGAGGCCGAGTCGTTCCGCGGCGTGCGGCACATCCCGATCGGCGGGTTCTTCACCGGCCCCAAACGCTCCGCGCTGGCCCCGGACGAGCTGATCCGCGCGGTGCTGATCCCCACCGCGGCCGGACCGCAGCAGTTCTCGAAGGTCGGCTCGCGCAACGCGATGGTCATCGCGGTCTGCTCGTTCGCGCTGGCGTTGGATCTGGACCGGCGCACCGTCGGCACCGGCATCGGCTCGGCCGGGCCGACGCCGCTGGCCGCGCGCGCCGCCGAGCGCTTCCTGGCCGGGGCGCTCGACTGGACGAAGCTGACCGTGCCGCTGTCCGCCGCGCGGCACTTCGGCGAACTGGTCGCCGACGCGGCGAGCCCGATCGACGACGTGCGCGGCACCGCCGAGTACCGCCGCCACGCGCTCGCGGTCCTGGCCACCCGCGCGCTGCGGTGGATCAGCGCCACCGGTACCGCCGCGGGCCGCACCAGAGAACCGGTCCCGGTATGAGCGACAGCCGGCAGACGCTCGCCCTGACGATCACCGTCAACGGCCGTACACGCACGGCCCCGGCGGTGCCGACCACGGCCAGCCTGCTCACCGCGCTGCGCGAGCACTTCGCCCTGCCCGGCTCGAAGAACGCCTGCGAGCAGGGCGAATGCGGCTCGTGCACGGTCTATCTCGACGGTGAGCCGGTGTGCTCGTGCCTGGTGGCCGCCGGACAGGCCGAGGGTCGCGAGGTGCGCACCGTCGAGGGTCTCGCGGAAGGCGGCGCACCCGACGCCGTGCAGCGTGCCTTCGTCGAGTGCGGCGCGGTGCAGTGCGGATTCTGCACGCCGGGCCTGATCGTCGCCGCGCATGACCTGGTTCATCGGACCCTGATCGACCAGGAGCCGGACGGCACGGGCGAGGGCGCGGCGACGCAGGAAGCTGTCATCCGCGAAGCCTTGGCCGGCAACCTGTGCCGCTGTACCGGGTACGAGAAGATCATCGAGGCGGTACGACGCGCCACCGACGAGGTGCGCGCGGCCCGAACGCAGGCGCCGCAGGGGGTGGCGTCGTGAACCAGGGCCTCGATCAGACACTGATCATCGAAGGCTGCGCCGTCGCGACCGTGGACGCCGCGGACACGGAGTACGAGTCCGGATACGTCGTCGTCAACTACGGCGTCATCACCGAGGTCGGCCCCGGTCGCGCGCCGCGCCCGGTCGCGGCCGGTCCCGCCGGCCCGGCCCCGCGCGTGATCGACGGCTCGGGCTGCCTGCTCACCCCCGGGCTGGTCAACACGCACCACCATCTCTACCAGTGGATCTTCCGCGGCCTGGCCCAGGACGCGACCCTGTTCGACTGGCTGACCTGGCTCTACCCGCGCTGGGCGCGCATCGACGAAGAGGCCGTATACGCTGCCGCGGCCGCCGGGCTCGGCTGGCTCGCGCTGACCGGGTGCACCACCAGCTCCGATCACCACTACCTGTTTCCGCGCGGCACCGGCGACCTGATCGGCGCCACCATCGCCGCGGCCCGGCAGGTCGGACTGCGCTTCGACCCGACCCGCGGTTCGATGGACCGCGGCGAGTCGGCCGGCGGGCTGCCGCCCGACCGCGTCGTCGAGGACATCGACACCATCCTGGCCGCGAGCGAGGAGGCGATCGGCCGCCACCACGACCCGCGGCCCGGCTCGCTCACCAGGATCGGCCTCGCGCCCTGCTCGCCGTTCTCGGTCAGCAGTGAGCTGATGATCCGCTGCGCCGAACTGGCCCGCGCCGCCGGGGTGCGCCTGCACACCCACCTGGCCGAGACCACCGACGAGGAAGAGCAGTGCCTCGCCGAGCACGGCTGCACCCCCGCCGAATACGCCGAATCCCTCGGCTGGCTCGGCCCCGACGTCTGGCTCGCGCACTGCGTGCACCTGAGCGACGACGCGGTCAAGCGCCTGGCCGCGACCGGCACCGGCACCGCGCACTGCCCGAGTTCCAACGCCCGCCTCGGCTGCGGCCACGCGCCGGTCAAGGCCCTGATCGACGCCGGGGCGCCGGTCGGGCTCGGCGTGGACGGCGCGGCGTCGCAGGAGTCCGGCATGCTCGTCGAGGAACTGCGCTCAGCGCTCTACCTCTCCCGGCTGCGGGCCGGCACCGCCGCGCCGGACCGCGCCCTCGGCGTGCGCACGGCGCTGCGCCTCGGCACGATCGGCGGCGCGCGGCTACTCGGCCGCGCCGACGAGATCGGCTCCCTGGAACCGGGCAAGTACGCCGACCTCGCGCTCTGGCGGCTCGACGGCCTCGGCCACGCCGACATCGCCGATCCCGTCGCAGCCCTCGTGCTCGGCTCTCCGGCCCCGCTCAAGCTGCTGACCGTGCACGGAAAGACCGTCGTCGAGGACGGCGAACTGCGCACCACCGATGCCGCCGCCCTGGCACGCGACGCGCGCGCCGCGAGCCGACGGATGATGGAAGGGAGCTGACGATGAACGGCCCCCAGCCCGGCGTGAACGGCAACGGTGACGGCAATGACGGCGACGGCAGGCCCGGCGGCGTCGGTGACAGCCCACTGCGGCCCGACGGCACGGCGAAGGTCCTCGGCGCCTTCACCTACGCCTCCGACCTCACCGCCGACGCGATGCTCCACGGTGCGACTCTGCGCAGCCCACACCCCAGGGCCCTGATCAAAGGGATCGACACCGCACCCGCGCTCGCACTGCCGGGCGTTCGCGCCGTGCTCACCCACGAGGACGTCCCGGGCCGCAAGCACTACGGCCTGATCAAGCAGGACTGCCCGGTGCTCGCGATCGACGAGGTGCGCTACCACGGCGAGCCGGTCGCGGTGGTCGCCGCGGACGACGCCGAGACGGCCCTGCTAGCGGTGAAGGCGATCGTCGTCGGGTACGAAGTCCTCGAACCGGCCACGGACCTGCGCCGCGCACTGTTCGACCCGGCCAGTGCGCGCGTGCACGAGGGCGGAAATCTCGTGCGGCACCAGCCGGTGCGCCGCGGGGCACCGCACGACCCTGACGTGCGCGCGCTCGCCGATGTCGAGATCACGCGCGAGTACCAGGTCGGCATGCAGGACCAGGCCTTCCTCGGCCCCGAGGCAGGGCTCGCATACCCTGCGCCGGACGGCGGCGTCGATCTGCACGTCGCGACGCAATGGCTGCACGCCGACCTCGAACAGATCGCGCCGTGCCTAGACCTGCCCGAAGACAAGGTCCGGATAACGTTGGCGGGCGTCGGCGGCGCGTTCGGCGGCCGGGAAGACCTCTCGATGCAGATCCACGCCGCGATGCTCGCCCTGCGCACCGGCCGACCGGTGCGGATGGTGTACAACCGGCGCGAATCCTTCTTCGGGCACGTACACCGCCACCCGGCGATCATGCGCTACACGCACGGCGCCCGGCGCGACGGGACCCTGGTGTACGTCACCGCCGAGATCCTGCTCGACGGCGGCGCGTACGCGTCCACCACCGAAGCCGTGGTCGGCAACGCGGCGTCACTCGGTGTCGGGCCGTACGAGGTCGAGCACCTCGCGATCGACGCGTACGGCGCCTATACGAACAACCCGCCCTGCGGAGCGATGCGCGGATTCGGCGCCGTGCAGGCCTGCTTCGCGTACGAGTCCCAGATGGACGCGCTCGCCGAAGCGCTGGGCATGCATCCGCTGGAACTGCGCGCCCGCAACGCCGTGAAGCAGGGTTCGACGATCGCCACCGGCCAGGTCATCGACTCCCCGGCGCCGCTGGTCGAGATGTTCGACGAACTGCGCGCGATGCCGATGCCGCCCGAACGCGTCGCCAGCGACCTGCTGCCCGGCGGCTATGGCAACACCAGCCACGGCGAGGGCGTGCGCCGCGGCGTCGGCTACGGCATCGGCGTGAAGAACATCTGCTACTCAGAGGGCTTCGACGACTACGCCACCGCGCGCGTGCGGCTGACCCTCGAACACGGCGAACCGACGGTGCTCGTGCACACCGCCGCCGCCGAGGTCGGCCAGGGCCTGGTCACGCTGCAAGGGCAGGTAGCGCGCACCGAACTCGGCGTCGAGCGGGTCGCCGTCGAGCGGGCCGACACCCGGGTCGGCTCGTCAGGGTCCTCATCCGCCTCGCGGCAGTCGTACATGACCGGCGGGGCCGTCAAAGTGGCCTGCGAAGCAGTGCGCGAACGCGTCTTCGAGCTGGCTCGGGAGCGCGGCGTGCCGGTACCCGCCGGGGCGCGGCTGGTAGACGGCAAGATCGTGTCAGCGCTCGGCGAACCGATCGCCGCGTTGGCGCAGGTCCTCGGCGAGAGCGCGGTCGAGGAGACTCGCGAATACCGCCACCGGCCCACCGGCGTGCTCGACCAGCTCACCGGCCAGGGCAGTTCGCACGTGCAGTTCGCGTTCGCCGTGCACCGCGCCGTGGTCGATGTAGACGTCGAACTCGGCTTGGTCCGCGTCGTACAGCTCGACGTCGTGCAAGACGTCGGCAAGATTCTCAATCGGCTGTCGCTCGAGGGCCAGATCCAGGGTGGCACCGCGCAGGGCCTCGGCCTGGCTGTGCTCGAGGAGATCGTCACGGACGGCGGAACGGTGCGCAATCCGTCGTTCACCGACTACCTCATCCCGACCATCCTGGACATGCCGCCGATGGGCATGCGGATCCTGGAACACCCCGACCCCGCCGCGCCGTACGGCCTTCGCGGCGCCGGCGAGCCGCCGACCCTTTCTTCGACGCCTGCGATCGTCGCGGCCGTGTGCGACGCCACCGGGCTGCCGCTGACCCGCGTGCCGATCCGGCCCGAGCACGTCGCCCTGTTCCAGGCGGCCAAGCCGACGGGGGAATCGCAGGAGGCGAACGCGCATGCCTGACCTGGCCGAAACCCTGCGCTGCTGGCAGGCCCGGGGCGAAGCGTACGCGCTGGCCACGATCGTCGCGGCGACCGGCAGCACGCCCCGCGATACCGGCCCGGCGTTCGCCGTGGACGCCGCGGGCAGTGCGGCCGGAAGCGTGTCCGGGGGCTGCGTCGATGCGGAGGTATACGAGCTCTGCCGGGAGGTCCTGCGCACCGGCGAGCCGGTGCGGCGCCTGTTCGACGCCGACCCCGACGATGCGTTCGCGCCATCCCTGACCTGCGGCGGCACGATCGAGGTGGTGATCCGCCGGGTTGCCGCGGACGAAGAGCCGCTCGGCCTGCCCGGCGACGCCGGCGAACGACCAAGAATGCTGATATTCGGCGCGGTCCAGTTCGCGGATGCGCTGGCCGCCGCAGGCAGCTTCCTCGGCTACCGGGTCACCGTCTGCGACGCCCGGCCGGTTTTCGCCACGCGCGAGCGGATCCCCGACGCCGACGAGGTCGTCGTCGAGTGGCCGCACCGCTACCTCGCGGCCACCGAGGTGGACAGCACGACCGCCATCTGCGTCCTGACACATGACCCGAAGTTCGACGTCCCGGTTCTGCTTGAGGCGCTGCGCTCGCCGTCCGGCTACGTCGGCGCGCTCGGCTCGCGGCGCACCTGCGCCGAGCGGGAGCGGCGGCTTCGCGAAGCAGGGCTCGGTGACGCGGAACTGTCGCGGCTGCGCTCGCCGATCGGCCTCGACCTCGGCGGCTCGTCACCCCGGGAAGTCGCTCTCTCGATCTGCGCGGAGATCGTCGCAGTGACGCGCGGCGGCACCGGTCTGCCGCTGCGCGACACCGTGGGCCCCATGCATCGCAGGACAATGACAACCGCATCGGAACCGGTGCGTCGGAGGCGCGACCCGTCGGTGTGCGGCACACCGCGACTCCCAACGGGAGGACCCTGATGCCTCTGATGTTCCTCAACGGCGGCGCGATGCGCGGTGGGCCGCTGCATCACCTGCTGCGCGGCGCTGCGCTGGTGGCCGAGGTGCGCACGGCGCCGAGGTACCGGTTCTACTCCGTCGGCGACCGATTTCCCGCATTGGAGAACATTCAAGATCCAAATATAACAGGCCCATCGAAGCGGAGCGGCGCGGGCGCGGATGTGGGTGTAGGTGTGGGTGCGAGTGCGAGCGACGGCGGCGATGACGGCATTGGCGCTATTGGTCGCATAGGGGTGGGGGTACGTGGGGAGTTGTACGACGTGCCGTGGGAAGTGCTGCGCGAGTCGTTGTTGCCGGCCGAGCCCGATGAGCTGGAGCTCGGGGTGATCGAACTCGAGGATGGCTCGGGCGCGCTGTCGATGGTCAGGCGTCGTACCTACGTCGAGCCCGAGGGGCTTTACCGCGACATCTCAGGGCACGCAAACTGGCGTGGTTATACGACATCGCTTGCTGCCTCGGCGGGGGAGTGAACTTGTCCGCGTTCGCGCAATACGACCTGATCCTGCGGTCCCGGCGCGTCGTGTTGCCCGACGGGGAGCGTCCGGCGGCCGTGTGCGTGGCCGGCGGTCACATCGCCGCCGTGCTGCCGCATGACGCTCCTGCGGTTGCGCCGCGCGACTTCTACCTCGGCGATCTGGCGATCCTGCCAGGGCTCGTCGATACCCACGTGCACGTCAACGAGCCCGGACGCACGGAGTGGGAGGGTTTTGCGAGCGCCACGCGCGCCGCCGCGCTCGGCGGTGTCACGACGCTGATCGACATGCCGCTGAACTCGATCCCGCCGACCACCACGCTCGCCGCGCTGGCCGAGAAGCGCGAGGTGGCGAAGGAGAGCATCTCGGTGGACGTCGGGTTCTGGGGCGGCGCCGTACCGGACAACGGCGCCGATTTCGGTCCGCTGCACGAGGCCGGCGTGTTCGGCTTCAAGTGCTTCCTCGCCGACTCCGGCGTTCCCGAGTTCCCGGCGCTCGACGCCGCGCAGTTCGAGGTCGCCGCCCGACGCGCCGCCGAGCTCGGTGCCACGTTGATCGTGCACGCCGAGGACCAGCATGTCCTCGACGAGTACGGTCGGCACCCGCATCACATGGACGCCGCCGCGGCAGCTGACTTCGGGTCCTTTCTCGCGTCGCGGCCGGATGCCGCGGAGCTGTCCGCGGTGGCGGACGTGCTCGCGGTCGCTCGGCGGACCGGCGCGCGCGTGCACATCCTGCACCTGTCCTCGGCCTCGCCCCTCGGGTTGATCGAGGCGGCGCGCGCCGACGGAGTGCGGGTCACCGTCGAGACCTGCCCGCACTATCTCGTCTTCCGCGCCGACGAAATCCCGCCGGGCGCGACCGAGTTCAAGTGCTGCCCGCCGATCCGCTCCGCCGCCAACCGCGAGCAGCTGTGGGACGCGCTCGACGCAGGCCTGATCGACTTCGTCGTCTCCGACCATTCGCCCTGTACCGCCGACCTGAAGCTGCGCGACACCGGCGACTTCGCCGCGGCCTGGGGCGGCATCGCTTCGGTGCAACTCGGCCTGCCCGCGCTGTGGACCGAGGCCCTGCGGCGCGGCTGGTCGCTCTCCCGCGTCGTCGATGTCATGGCGCGGCGCACCGCCGATTTCGCCGGTCTGCCGCACAAGGGGCGCATCGCCGTGGGCTGCGACGCCGACCTGGTCGTCTTCGACGCGGCCGCCGTGTTCACCGTGAACGCCGCTGAACTTGCCCACCGCAACCCGGTCACCCCGTACCACGGCAGGACGCTGACAGGCCTGGTACGTGCGACGTACCTGCGCGGCGAACCGGTCGGGGAGACGCCGCGCGGCAAGCTGCTGCGGCGGATCATCGACAATCCGGTTGTTCCGGTTTCCTTTGACGGGGGCGGCGTGCTCGAGGAAGAGAGCGTGCTTGACGGGGAGGCGGTGCTCGACCCGGAGACCGTGCGATCGTGAGTGCGGCTTCGAATCCCGGTTCTCCCGCGTTCAGCGCGCTGCCCGACCTGGCCTCGCGCGCTCTCGGCGGCTCGGTGCTCTGGGCCAACGACGAGTTCTTCGCGAAGAAGGAAAACCTGATCAACCCGCGTCCGCCGACGTTCACCCCCGCCACGTTCACGCACCGAGGCCAGCAGTACGACGGCTGGGAGACCCGCCGCCGCCGGCCTGACGCGCCCGGCGTCGCGGGCACCGAGCACGACAGCGCGATCATCCGGCTCGGCGCACCCGGCGTCATACGCGGCGTGGTCGTCGATACCGCGCACTTTCTCGGCAACTATCCGCCGCGCTGCTCGGTTGAGGCCGCCTGGTGTGACGGATACCCGTCGCTGGCAAGCCTTGCCGAAGCCGAATGGACCACGATCGTGCCGCCGCACCCGCTGAGTGGCGGCCAGCTGCATTACATTCCGGTTGACGGCCCGGAGCGCAGGTACAACTACGTGCGCCTCAACATGTTGCCGGACGGCGGGATCGCGCGGCTGCGCGTACACGGCGAACCGCTGCCCGACCCGGAATTCCTCGACGGCCTGACCGTCAACCTGGCCTCGCTGCGCGACGGCGCGCGCGTCACAGGGTGCAGCGACATGTACTTCGGCTGCGCCGACAACATGCTGATGCCCGGCCTCGCGCGGACCATGGGCGAGGGCTGGGAGAACGCGCGCCGCCGGGACTCCGGCAACGACTGGGCCGAGATCGCGCTGATCGGCGAGGGCGTCATCAGGGTCCTGGAACTGGACACGACGCACTTCAAGGGCAACGCCCCCTACGAGGCGAAGGTGTCGGTGGCGCGGGTGGACGCGGGGCGGGAACCGCACATCGGTTACTGGTCTACCCTGCTGCCTACGACGAGACTCCAGCCGGACACGCTGCACAGGTTCCTGATTCGGCAGCAGATGGTTCCGGGTGCCGATCCGGCCGCCGCCACGATGAGCACGGCTTCGGCCACGGCGACGCACGTGCGTCTCGACATCTACCCCGACGGCGGCATCGCACGCTTCCGCGCGCTCGGCACGCTGACTCCACCTGCGCACGCCGCACTCGTGCGCAGGTGGAAGCAGACCGGCTGAAGACGGCTACCATGCCGGAGTGAGTCAGGCACGTCGCCGCGTTGCGCGGTCCGTCGGTAGCGGATACGGGACGGTACGTACTTTATATCCGATTCAGCCTCATGCGGTAGCGTGCGCTGGAGCCGGAGTGAAAGTCAGGTGGATATGAGCGGCCTCGTGCGAGCGGCCAATCTGCCGAAGTCGCGTGTTCGGCAGGCCGAGGACGCGCCCCGCACGATCGCGGGCGACCCGGTGCGCCGCTTCCTGCTCGTCGCGCTCGGGCTGCTCGTGCTGGCGGTGACGGTCGTGCTGCTCGCCGTAGTGCGCGCGCCGCAGCTCTCGCCGGAGGACGAGCCGGCGCACGCGGACTACGCGTACCAGATTTCGCACGGGCACGTTCCGGCGAAGGGCTCGCTGATCGGCCCGGAGATCCGGTACGAGTGGTCCTGCCACGGCCTCGGCAACGCCGTGTCCACCGGTTGCGACGTGCCCGGCGGCACCTTCAACAGCGGCGCGCAGAACTACACCTTCGGCGATCCGCCGGTCTACTACCTCGCCACCGGTCTCGGCGCCCGCGTGCTGGACGCGGTGGTGCCCGGAGACCGCCAGTTCATCGACTTCGGGCGCACTCTCGGTGCGCTCTGGCTCTTCGCCGCGATGCTCGTGCTGTACCTGGCGCTGCGCCGCTTCCGCGTCGGCTGGCCGTGGGCTGCCGCGGCGGCGGCGCTGCTGCCGCTGTGCCCCGGCGTGCTGGCCGCGTCCAGCACCCTGACCAGCGACGCCCCGGCCGCGGTGGGCGGCGCGGCGGCGTTGTGGCTGCTGGCGGGCATGACCGTCGAGCGCCGGTTCGGCTGGCTGCTGCCCGCGCTGGTGACCTTGCTGGCCACCGGCACCAAGATCCTCAACGGGATGCCGATGCTGGCGGTCGGCGCCGTGGCCGCGGCGATCGCGCTCCGGGAGCGGCGGCGCGCGGACCGGCGCGCCGCGATGCGCGCCGCGGTGTTCAGTGCCGCGGTCGCGGTGTCGTTCGCCGTCGTGTACCTCGGCTGGAGCCGGTTCCAGCACGGCAGGGGCGACCCCGACTGGGTCAACCCGAACCTGAACAACGGTCTGCCGCTGAAGGGGTCCCCGGCCGGCGACCTGCTGAGCAACCTGTTCGGCAGCTACCAGCACCTGACCACGAACTACTGGCTCGCGCCGCAGATCAACGGCGAGACGGTGACCATCTGGGCCACCCTGCTCGGCGTGGTGCTGGCCGCCGCGCCGCTGATGGTGCTGGCGACCAGCAGGCTGCGGTCCTGGAGCTGGGTGCTCGGCGTGGCCACGTTCGCCGGTGTGACGGTGGTCTCGCTGGTCGTGGAACTCGAGGTGTACCTGGAGAACCACCGGTACTTCGCGATCGTCTCGGCGCGCTACGCGCTCAGCTTCCTGCCGTGGGTGATCGCGTGCCTCGCGGTCGTCGTCGGCCGGCGCCGCCTGCTCAAGAGCAGCGTCGCCTTCGTCGGGCTCGGCACCGCGGTGCTCCTGCTCGCCGAGACCGGCCTGTTCAGCCTCGGTCCGGCGCTCGTCGAACGGGTCCCGACCCTGGTCGGGTAGCGTGGGGGATGATCGCCGCGAACATGCAGGGCGACAGGTGAAGGCGACGGACGGGGAACGCTGACCGGTGGCTGCTCGGCGCAGTGCGGGCATCTTGCTCTACCGGCGCTCCGGCGGGGCGCTGGAGCTGCTGCTCGTGCACCCGGGCGGCCCATTCTGGGCGCGCAAGGACGAGGGCGCGTGGTCGATCCCGAAGGGCGAGTACGAGGAGGGGCACGATCCGCTCGCGGCCGCCCTGCGGGAGTTCGAGGAGGAACTCGGCAGCGCACTGCCGGTCCAGAGCGCCGAACTCATCGAGTTGGGCTCGGTGCGGCAGCCCGGCGGCAAGACCGTGACCGCGTGGGCCGCTGAGGGAGACCTGGACGCCGACGGGATCGTCAGCAACACCTTCGAGCTCGAATGGCCGCCGCGCAGCGGCAGGCTGCGGGAGTTTCCCGAGGTGGACCGCGCCGCCTGGTTCGCCGCCGCCGAGGCGCGCGCGAAGATCCTGCGCGGCCAGCTGCCGCTGATCGACGCCCTCGAGCACGCCCTCGCCGATCGCCTCTCCCGCTGAACGCTGACCGGCGGCTGACCCGGCCGCTCGTGTCAACGGGCGATCGCCCGCTCGCTGCGATTAGACTCGATCCCGAAGGACGTCCGGGAAAGACGCCGCCTGCGCGCGCAACTAAGCCGACGCGAGGCGGCGTCTTCCATGAAGGAAAACTGAGCCGGGCGGACGGGCCGCTCCCGACAACACCTTGGGGACAGTCGCACCATGACTTACGGATCCGACGGCTCAGGCTACCCGGACTACGGCCCGGCGACACCAGCTGAGCAGGAGCCCTACTACGGCGACAGCCCGCGGCAGCAGCCTCGGTACAGCCGTCCGGAGCCCTACGACCCTTTTCAGACCCGCGTCCACGACGCCGAACGGCAGCGGCGTGCGCAGCACCGTGCGGGCCACGCGCAGGAGCAGCAGTACCCGCCGCCACAGCAGCAGCCGCAGTACCCGCCACAGCAGTACAACGGCAGGTCGTACGGCGATGACGCCTACAACGGCAGTGGCGATTACAGCGGCAGCGGCGATCCGTACCGCGCCGACCCCTACGCTCGCGACGCCTACTACGGCGCCGATGGCGGCCGTCCGCACGACGGGTACGGCCCCGATGCGTACGGCGCCAACGCTTACGGTGACGACGACCGGTACGCACCCGGCCGCCGATCCCGCGCCGCCGATCGGCTCGGCGCGACCAGCCTGCTCGAAGAGGACCTGGCGGCGCCGGACCCGAGCGACCCCGACGCCGACGACCCCGAGCCGCCCGGCCGCCGCAAGGGCCGGAAGGTCGTCCCCCCGCACGTACGCCGCCGGCGCAAGATCATCTGGCGCAGCATCCTCGCCGTGTTCCTGCTGAGCGTCGGGTACGTCGGCGTCACGCTCTACCCCTATCTCACCGCCCCCGGCACCGACCGGCTCAACGCCCGGATCGCCGAGTGGGGTCGCGACCACCACCTCGGCTGGGCGGTGACCTGGCTGGAGAACGCGACCTACAAGGACCCGCCGACCGGCGGCAAGCTCGACGCCGGCCAGCTCGCGCAGCTCCAGGGCGCCACCGCGGCCACCCCGCCGCCCAAGGTGAAGGCCGACCTGCCGGCCAACATCGTGCCGCTGGCCTCCGGCACCGTGCCCGGCGAGGGCGTCTGGCACCCGGTGACGATGGACTCCCACGGCGTGCCGATCGTCGAGAAGGCCGCGCTGCGCCCCGACGCCCAGCACACCTCGGACCTCGCGTACGTCGTCTGGATGAACCAGAAGGCGCTGCGCTTCACCCTGCACCCCGGGTACCAGCAGCCCGGCGGCACCTGGAGCGTGCCCTCCAGCATCCCGGCCGACCAGCGGGCCGGCCTGGTCGCCACCTGGAACGGCGGCTTCAAGATCAAGCCGAACGACGCGCTGGCCGGCTTCTACGACGAGGGCCGCACCGTCGTGCCGCTGGTCAACGGCAAGGCCGCCGAGATCTTCTACAAGGACGGCTCGCTCAAGATCGGCATGTGGGGCCGCGAGGGGACGATGGGCCCGACGGTCGCCGCCGTCCGGCAGAACCTCAGCCTGCTGGTGGACGGCGGCAAGGTCACCGTCGAGCGCGGCGACGGCTCCAGCCAGCAGTGGGGCTACACGATCAAGAACTCGTACTTCATCGCCCGCTCCGGCGTCGGGATGACCGCCACCGGCGACATCGTGTACGTCAGCGGCCGCTTCCTGTCCGTCTACACCCTGGCCCAGCTGCTGAAGTCCGCCGGCGCGCAGTACGCGATGGAGCTGGACATCAACCCGGACTGGGTCTCGTTCATGAGCTACAGCGCCGGCAGCGACCCGGCGAAGCCGACGATCACCAAGCTGTGGGACTTCACCCAGCCCGCCGACCGCTACTTCCAGCCCTCAGACCGCGACTTCGTCTCGGTGTACAAGCGTTAACCGCGCCGGTAAGCAGCCGGTAAGAAACCAGGTGCGAGCATGTCGGTTCCACACGCTAGGCTCGAATCATGGGCACAGTGCTGGCGGACCGCTTCGGCCGGACGGCCACGGACCTGCGGCTGTCCCTGACCGACCGGTGTGACCTGCGGTGCGTCTACTGCATGCCCGCCGAGGGTCTGCCCTGGCTGCCCCGGCCCGAGCTGCTCACCGACGACGAACTGGTGCGGCTGGTGCGGATCGCGGTCACCCGCCTCGGCGTGCGTGACGTGCGGCTGACCGGCGGTGAGCCGCTGATCCGGCCCGGCGTCGTCGGCATCGTCGCCCGGCTGGCCGCCCTGCGCCCGCGCCCGGCCATCTCGGTGACCACCAACGCGGTCTCCCTCGAACGCCTCGCCGCCCCGCTGGCCGAGGCCGGGCTCGACCGGATCAACGTCTCCCTCGACACGCTCGACCCGCAGACGTTCAAGACCCTGACGCGCCGGGACCGGCACGACCGGGTGCTGGCCGGGATCGAGGCCGCGGCCCGCGCCGGCCTGCTGCCGGTGAAGATCAACACGGTGCTGATGCGCGGCGTGAACGACCACGAGGCGCCCGCGCTGCTGCGCTGGTGCCTCGAGCGCGGCTACGAGCTGCGCTTCATCGAGCAGATGCCGCTCGACGCGCAGCACGGCTGGGACCGCGCCGAGATGGTCACCGCGGCCGAGATCCTGGACCGCCTCGGCCGCGAGTTCGCCCTCGAGCCGGAGGGCGACGAGGCGCGCGGCGCCGCGCCGGCCGAGACGTGGCTGGTCGATGGCGGCCCCGCGGTCCCCGGCGGCGGCCGGGTCGGCGTGATCGCCTCGGTCACCCGGCCGTTCTGCGCCGCCTGCGACCGCACCCGGCTGACCGCCGACGGGCAGGTGCGCACCTGCCTGTTCGCCCGCGAGGAGAGCGACCTGCGCGGCCTGCTGCGCTCTGGCGCCGACGACGAGGAGATCGCCATGGCCTGGCGCACGGCGATGCTCGGCAAGAAGGCCGCGGCCGGGATCGGCGAGCCCGGGTTCGTCCAGCCGGAGCGGCCGATGTCCGCCATCGGCGGCTGACGGCCGCCCGCCGGCGAGGCAATCCCTCAAAAGGGGGAGGAATCGCGCGATCCCTGCGCCTCGAGCGGCGGAAAAGGTCCGGAAATGAGGCGTCGGCTCGCGCACGGGGGGACGCGAGCCGACGCGGCATCCTGGACAGCCACGGGGGGAGCCGCCCAGTATGCGGCGGGGCGCCATGAAGAGGTCCACCCCGCGAGGCACCGCCCTGACGGGGGAGCAGGGCGTGCATCAGAAGTATGGCATGCCCGCCACAAGTCGTGAACCCCTGCTCACGAATTCCTGAGAGTTGAAACAGTTTGGGCCGCACCAGGCGATTCCCGGTCTGCCGCGCGGTCCTGCGCGGGTCCCGGAGGCGGCGGTTCCGGCGCCGCTTCCGCCGCTTCGTCCGCTTCCGGCGCCTCCCGGTACACGCGCTCGCCGACGATGAAGTCCGCCCGCTCGCCGTCGCCGGAGTCCGGCAGCCCGCGCTGCGGCGGGTCGAGCTCGCGCCGGCGCGGCTCGAGCATCAGGTTCGTCGGGCCGCCGTCCCGGCTCGGGCCGCCGTTCGCCCGCACCACCGCCACATACGGGATGATCGTCGCCACCAGGCACAGCCCGATCTTCACCGGCCAGGAGATCCCCGGCACGACGACCACCACGATGATCGAGACCACGCGCACAAGCATCGTCAGGATGTACTGCTTCTGCCGCCGCGTGATCTCCTGCGTGTGGCTGGTTTCCGCGGTGGTGATGCCGTACACGCGATCTTCGTCGCCGTCATCAGTGCCGTGCACACCATCAGCCTACGACCGGCCGGCGCCCCGGTTAAGTGCGGGGCGTCGGCCGGTCGCGGCTGTACTCGGCTCGTCCGGTTCAGCTCGCCTTCGACACCGACGACATGTTGAAGTCGCCGACCCGCAGCGTCGGCACCGAGGTGCGGGTGAACATGTCGCCCGACTCCCGCGACAGGCACTGCTCGCGCCGCCCCACCTCGGCGATCCGGCCGAGCAGGTCCACCGGGGACTCGTTGAACCGGAAGTTGTTGACCACCCCGGCCACCTCGCCGCCCTCGACCAGGTACACCCCGTCGCGGGTCAGCCCGGTCAGCAGCATCACCTGCGGATCGACCTCGCGGATGTACCACAGGCAGGTCAGCAGCAGCCCGTGCTCGGTGCCGGCGATCATCTGCTCCTGCGTCGCCGTGCCGCCGCCGTCCATCAGCAGGTTCTCGGCCGGGATCGCCAGCGGCAGGCCGGTGGTCTGCGCCGAGTGACGCGTCGTCACCAGGTGTTCGAGCACGCCGTCGCGCACCCAGTCGGTCGATTCGATCGGCAGGCCGTTGTCGAACACCGACTGTGACGAGGACGAATAGCGCGCGATGTTGAACGGCGCGCACTCGAGCCCCTCGGCGTACGGGTCCGACCAGATCCGCACGCCCTCGACGCCGAGGCGCGTCCCCACCTTCGTGCCGCTCGGCGACTCGGCCGAGGGCGCGGCGGAGAAGACCGTGCGTCCGTCGGCGGCGTCGCGCGCCGAGGCGGACCACAGCAGGTCGATGTACAGGTCGGCGACGGCCGAGGGCGGCAGGATCGTCTCGTAGCGGCCGGCCGGCAGTTCGATGCGCCGCTTCTGCCAGTCGAGCCGCTGCGCCAGCTCCGCGCCGAGCGCCATGACGTCCACGTCCGCGAAGTCCCGCGTGTACCGGCCGGCCCAGGCGGAGCGGGCGAAGTCGGCCGACTTCCCGTTCAGCTCCAGCCGCCCGGTCGGCTGGTCGTGCTTGAGCCGCAGCCCCGCCGACGTGGCCAGGTATGTCGTGGTCATGGTGTGCTCGGCGAACCCGAACAGCAGCCGTCCGGCCGCCCGCGCCGCCGCGAAGGCCTCGCCGAGCGCCGGGGCGAACGAGCCGAAGACCTCGATCGACGTGTCCGCCGGCGGATCCGGCCACTCCGCGCAGGCGGCCCCGGACGGCGATCCGGCCAGCGGCTGCGCGTCCTGCGCCGGACCCGCGTCCCGCGCGGCCTGCTCGCTGGAGCGCACGAGCTCCTCGATCGCGTCCAGATCCACGCCCGAGCGGGACAGCACCGCGGCCGAGGTGCCCTGCGCGCCGTTCACCGTCGAGATCACGGTCACCGTCCGGATGGCCGACACACCGTTCGTGGTCAGCGTGTTGTTCGCCCACCGCAGGTTCGCCGTCGAGGACTCGTCCACGAGCACCACCGCGCCGTCCGCGCGGGAGAGCTCCAACGCCCGCTCCGCCACCACCTGCGCGGTGTTCGCCCCGGTCACCACCGTCATCCCTGTCACCGGACCCTGCCCGCTCACCGTCCCGCCTCCTGCACCGTGTTGAGGATCCGCACGCCGCGGAACAGCGCCGACGGGCAGCCGTGCGAGACCGGCGCGATCTGCCCCGGCTGCCCCTTGCCGCAGTTGAGCGCCCCGCACAGCCGGTAGGTCTGCGGCCCGCCGACGGCCTCCATCGAGCCCCAGAAGTCCGTCGTCGTGGCCTGGTACGCGAAGTCGCGCACCTGCCCGGCCAGCCTGCCGTTCTCGATCAGGAACGCGCGCTGCCCGGTGAACTGGAAGTTGTACCGCTGCATGTCGATCGACCAGGACTTGTCCCCGACGATGTACAGCCCCCGCCGCACCCGCGAGATGAGTTCCTCGGTCGAGGGTCCGTCAGGCGCCGGCAGCAGTGAGACGTTCGCCATGCGCTGGATCGGCACGTGCCCGGGCGAGTCCGCGAACGCGCAGCCGTTGGACCGCGCCCCGTGCAGCCCTCTGAGCTGCGCGATCCGCCGGTCGAGCTGGTAGCCGACCAGGACGCCGTCCTTGATGATGTCCCAGCGCTGCGTCTGCACGCCCTCGTCGTCGAAGCCGACCGTCGCCAGCCCGTGCTCGACGGTCCGGTCGCCGGTCACGTTCATCACGCCGGAACCGTACTTGAGCGTGCCCAGCAGCTCCGGCGTCGCGAACGACGTGCCCGCGTACGCCGCCTCGTATCCCAGGGCCCGGTCCAGCTCGGTGGCGTGCCCGATCGACTCGTGAATCGTCAGCCACAGGTTCGACGGGTCGATCACGAGGTCGTATTCACCCGGCTCCACCGACGGCGCCGCCAGCTTCTCGCGCAGCAGCCCGGGAATCGCCGCGAGCTCCGCGTCCCAGTCCCAGCCGTCGCCGGTCAGATACTCCCAGCCCCGCCCGACCGGCGGCGCCAACGAGCTCATCGACTCGAACGCTCCCGGCGTGCCGTACTTCCCGTCCGCATCGACCGACACCGCGTTGACGCCGGGACCCAGGCGTACCCGCTGCTGCTTGGTGATCGTGCCGTTCGTGTCGGCGTAGAACTTGTTCTCCTTGACCGCGTGAACGTATGCGTCCACATGGTCCACCCCGTCGGCGTCCAGCAGCCGCCGCGACCACTCGGTCAGCAGCGCGATCTTCTCGGCGTCCGGCACCTCGAACGGATCGATCTGATAAGACGACACCCACACCCGTTCGCCGTACGAGGGCTCCGCCGCGAGCACCACCGGCTCGAAGTTCACCGGCCGCGAAACCCGCGCGACCTGCACCGCCTGCTCGGCTAGCCGCGCCGCCGCCTGCGGCGTCTGCACCACCCCGGCCGCGAAGCCCCAGGTCCCCTCGTGCACCACCCGCACCGCGATGCCGGCCTCGGCGCCGTCGTTGACCCCGTCGAGCTGCCCGTCGCGCAGTCGGATCATCTGCTCGCGGATCCGCTCCGAGCGGAAGTCGGCGTGCTCCGCGCCCAACTGCCGCGCCCGCTCCAGCGCCGCCTGCGCCATCTCACGCAGCGGCAGCTCCCGGAACGACGGATCGATCCGCGACACGTCCCCGCTCTCGCCGACTCCGTGCCCGCCGCCGTCCCTCGCGCCCTGACCAGCACCGTGTTGACTAGCACCGTGTTCTCGCATGCCCCGAACCTAGCCGAACTCCACGACCCTGTCGTGGCGCTTTTACGGCCACCCGCACCCCGGCCGCGTCGGCGAACCTCAGTGCCTCGGCAGCCTGCCTTCGCTCCGCTCGCCGCCCTTTCCATATGCCGCCCTGGCGCAGCACCTCGCTCGCGGGCGAAGGTAGGCTGCCGAGGCACTAGCGTTCCGAGGGGACCATCATCGCGACAACAGGGAAGGACACCGCGTGGCCGAGAACAACGCGCCCCGGTCAGTGCTCATCACCGGCGGCAACCGGGGCATCGGCCTCGCCATCGCGCGGGCCTTCGCCGAGCAGGGCGACAAGGTCGCGGTGACCTACCGCTCCGGCGAGCCGCCGGTCGTGCCGGTCAAGGGCGAGGGCTCCTTCCTCGCGGTCCGGTGCGACATCACCGTGCCGGAGGACGTCGAGCGTGCGTTCCAGGAGGTCGCCGCCGCGCACGGCCCGGTCGAGGTCCTGGTGGCCAACGCCGGCATCACCCGCGACACGCTGATCCTGCGGATGAGCGAAGACGAGTTCAACGACGTCCTCGCCACCAACCTCACCGGCTCGTTCCGCGTCGCCAAGCACGCCGCCAAGGGCATGCTGCGGCTGCGGCGCGGCCGGATCATCTTCATCTCGTCCGTGGTGGGCCTGATGGGATCCGCGGGCCAGGCCAACTACGCCGCGTCCAAGGCCGGGCTGGTCGGCATGGCCCGCTCGCTGGCCCGTGAACTCGGCTCGCGCGCCATCACCGCCAACGTGGTCGCCCCCGGCTTCGTGGACACCGAAATGACCGCCGTACTCAGCGACGAGCGCAAGAAGGAGATCGTCGCCCAAGTACCCATGGCGCGTTACGCCACCGTCGACGAGGTCGCGGGCGTCGTGAAATTCTTGGCGTCGCCCGATGCGGCGTACATCAACGGAGCCGTCATCCCCGTTGACGGCGGACTGGGAATGGGGCACTGACCCGATGGGAATCCTGGACGGCAAGCGCGTCCTCGTAACCGGCGTCATCACCGACGCGTCGATCGCCTTCACGGTCGCCCGCCTGGCGCAGGAGGAGGGCGCGCAGGTCGTGCTGACCGGCTACGGCAGGCTCTCGCTGGTCAACCGAGTCGCCACCCGCCTGCCTAAACCGGCCCCGGTGATCGAGCTCGACGTCACCAACCCGGAGCACCTCGCCGCGCTCCCCGACAAGATCCGCGAGCACGTGGACGGCCTCGACGGCGTCGTGCACTCCATCGCCTTCGGCCCGCCCGACGCGCTCGGCGGCAACTTCCTCAACACCCCCTGGGAGTCGGTCGCCACCGCGGTGCACGTGTCGGCGTTCTCGTACAAGTCCCTCGCGATGGCGGCCGTTCCGCTCTTCGGCGACCGCGGCGGCGCCATCGTCGGCCTCGACTTCGACGCCCAGGTGGCCTGGCCCGGCTACGACTGGATGGGCGTGGCCAAGGCGGCGCTGGAGTCCACCAGCCGCTACCTCGCCCGCGACCTCGGCCCGAAGGGCATCCGCAGCAACCTGATCTCGGCCGGCCCCGTCAAGACCATGGCGGCGAACTCCATCCCCGGCTTCGAGGCGTTCGAAGGCGTCTGGGACACCCGTGCCCCGATCGGCTGGAACATGAAGGACCCCGAACCGGCCGCCCGCGGTGTGATCGCCCTCTTGTCCGACTGGTTCCCGAAGACCACCGGCGAGGTCATCCACGTAGACGGCGGCGTACACGCGATGGGCGCCTGACCCTCACCCCTGATCGCCTACCGCCTAACCCTCACTGTCTGACCCTGACCGTCTGACCGTCTGACCGCCGAAAACACCCCGACAGCGGTGCCGTGCAACTCCTGCACGGCACCGTTTTTCGCTAGAGTGCCCTGAGAAACCCGAGACTACGACCGCGACGGGGACCCGGACGGACGTGCGGAAGTAGCAGTAGAAGTAAGAGAAGGAAAAGC
Source organism: Actinomycetota bacterium (assembly GCA_046724665.1). GTDB lineage: Bacteria > Actinomycetota > Actinomycetes > Streptomycetales > Catenulisporaceae > Actinocrinis. Next base: position 3,729 of record JBKOWZ010000107.1, on the reverse strand, counting down.
GAAGAAGGAAAGCGGGGTGGCGCCATGCTCGACGCGGGCGGCGGCGGGGGCGCGATGTACGTGGTGCAGATCGAGTCACTGGAACAGTTCCAGCGGAAGCTCACCACGATCCTGCAAAGCCTCGAGCAGGAAAACTCCGTCATGACCATGAACGACGGCTCTGGCTCCTTCGGCGACTTCCCCGAGGCGCAGACGTTCTCCCTCGCCTACGAGCAGGCCAAGCAGGACCTGATCAGCTCGTTCAACGAGGTGACCCAGCTGGTCAACACGATGATCAACGTCGTGGGCGCCAACGCCGACAAGTACAAGCAGACCGAGCAGGACATCACGACCAAGTTCAACGCGATCCTGCAACAGTACGGCGACGCCCCCGCCCCCGGCACGGCCACCAGCACCACGACCAGCACAAGCACGAACGCAAGCACGAACACAACCACCACCACCGCCCCCTCCCAGACCAACGGCGGCAGCAGCGGCACAACGTACGCGACCCAGTCGAACGCGAACACAAACACGAGTACGACCACGACATCGACCACGACGTCAGCCGGCGCGGCGTAGGAGGGACCATGACCGACTACAGCAAAATGGACCACCAGAAGCTGTACGACTACGCGCAATCCGGCAACCCCGAAGCGATGAACAGCACGGCCGAGTCGTGGCAACGCCACTCCCAGGCGCTCGAGCAGGCGACGTCGGAACTCCAGTCGAACCTGACGGCGATCCAGTCCCAGTGGCAGGGCGCCGCCGCCGACGCGTACTTCCAGCAGTCCCAGTCCGTAGCCGCCAAGATGCAGACCCACGCCGACAACGCGGCCAACACCGGCACTGCGGTCACCAACACCGCCAGCGCACTGAGCTGGGCCCGCAGCAACATGCCCGACCCGCCGTCCTGGCTGGAGCAGCAGACCGCGAACATCGACTCGAACATCGTCAGCGGCGCCATCGGCTTCCTCTCCACCGGCGGCGCCGCAACCGCCGCCTCCGAGCTGGCCAAGCGCGACATCGAGAACAAGCACAACCAGGCCATCAGCGTCATGACGCAACTCGCCGGCGCCTACACCTCCGCCCGCGCCCAGCTCCCGGCCTCGACGCGGATCGACGATCCATCCGATGGGAATGGCAACGGGAATGGCAACGGGACTTTCCCAGTGATGCCCGTGCCTGTTTACCCGATTGGAGGGACGGGCGGTGGTGGCGGCGGCTATTCTGGCGGCGCCGGGAACGGAGGTCACTACGGCGGAGGAGCCGGTGGCGTCGGTTCGGGCAGTGGATTCGGTTCTGGTACGGGCGGTGGTTCCACCGGCGGCGGTTCAGGCGTAAAGGTGCCGTCTTATTCGGATTCTGGTGGTGCCACCTTCACTCAGGGAGCAGGCGGCGCTGGAGGCACTTCTAACGAGTTCGGAGGCTCGCATAATCCGTATGCCTCGAATCCATATGGTGCCACTGGCGGGACTTCGGGTGGCGCCGGTGGTACTGCCGGGACGGGAGGACTTGGCGCGGGTGGCCTTGGTGCTGGCGCCGGTGCGGGATACGGGGCCGGCAAGGGCGGTACCAGCCTTGGGGCTGGTGAGAGCACTGGTGCAGGCACTCTTAGGGGCCGCGGCGCCGCCGGCAGCCGGTACGGTTCGGCTGCGGCGAAGGTGGGCGAGGGCGGGTCGATGGTCGGTGGTGCGGCTGCCGAGGGCGAAGGCAGAGGTCAATCCGGCGCGATGATGGGCGGCATGGGTGGACGCGGCGGCGCTGGGGGCGGCGGCGAGGAGCGGGGGAACCGCGCGGGATTCCTTCGTCAAGATCCAGACTATTGGTATGGCGACAAGCAGGCTGCTCCGCCTGGCGGAGTCATCGAGTAGAGGTGTCACCGAGCTGTGGCTGTCTGTAGCCTGTCTCGGGTAAATCGCGAGTCCGAGTTGGGTGAAACGTGGGGAGTAACGCATGGCACGGGGTAGGCGTGGCAGCTCACGTGTTTGGCTGACTACCACATTCGCAGCGGCGAGTGTGGTCACCTTCGCAGGGCTCGGTGCCCTTCCTGCGCGGGCGTCTACCAACCCTGTCTATGACAAGGAGTGGGCCCTCGGCCAGTTCAACGTCACGGCGATCCGCAGTCACTACCAGGCACGCGGAAGCGGTGTCATCGTAGCGGTTGTGGACTCGGGGGTTGATTCGTCGCAGCCCGACCTGCAAGGGTCGCTGGTGCCTGGCATCAATGTGACTAATCCTGGTAGCCCTACCTCGGACACGAACGACACATCAAGTAAGTATCACGGTACGTCGGTTGCCGCCGACATCGCTGCTCATGCACATGGAGACTCGAACAACCCGCAAGGGATGTACGGCTTGGCCACACAAGCCAAGATCATGCCCATCAAGGATGGTAGCGATAGTGCTTCAAGTGCTGCTACGGCAGCCGGCATCAAATATGCCGCCGATCACGGGGCGCGGGTGATCAACCTATCGGAAGCGTCAACGACCCCGGCTGACGTGGTTACCGATGCGATCAATTACGCGCTATCGAAGAACGTCGTGGTTATCGCTGGGGCGGGTAATACTGCGGGCGTGGGGGGGAACAATGCGGCCAATACGTATGCGACCGTGCCTGGCGTCATTAATGTGGCGGCGATCGATAAGAACGGCCACATGGATAAGTACTCGCACTTCGGCAGTGATGTAACGGTCGCAGCGCCCGGAGTCGATATTGAGGTGCCGTATCCGAACGGGCAGTACGGGCTGCGCAGCGGTACCTCGCAGGCCGCGCCGTGGGTGGCGGGGGAGGCGGCGCTGATCATTGGGAAGCACCCGGACTGGACTGCGGGACAGGTCGTGCGGGTGATTATTGAGAATACGGTTCAGGGCACGGCGAAGCGGATTGACGATCACGTCGGGTACGGCGTTATCGATCCGCTGAAGGCGTTGGGGGCTCCTGCGCCAAGCGATACGAGCAATCCGCTGGGTGGGCCTGCGGTGGCAACTGGGGCTTCACCTAGTAGCGGGAGTACAGCGGGCGGCAGCGGTGGGGGGCCGGGTACGGCGAGTACGCCTGCTGCGTCGTCTAGCAAGTCGTCGTCGAATATCGGGTTGTATGCCGGGCTCGGCGTTGGTGTGCTGGTGTTGATTGGCCTGATTGTCTTTCTGATCACGCGTGGGAAGAACAGCAACGGGTCCGGGCCGGGTGGCGGTGGAGGCGGTGGGGGTGGCAATGGGTACTACCCCCCGACGCCCGGGCCGGGCGGGCAGCACGCTCAGCCGCCGCAGTCGCAGCAGTATCCTGCGACTCCTACGCAGCACTACCAGGGCGGGGCTGGTGCGTACCAGGCACCGCAGCAGCCGCCGTATTCGTCGGCGCCCCCGTCGGTGCCTCCGTACGGGTACGGGCAGCAGGGTCAGCCGCCGCAGGAGGAAACGCCCTGGCCGCGACAGTAGGTCATTAGGTCGTGGGGAGTGGTGGGGGTAGTTAGGAGGTGCGTGTAGGTTCTCCCTGCGGATGCCGTCTCGCAGCCCTTTGACGTGCTTGTGCTTGGGTTTCTCGGTCGGTGTCGTCGCTGTGGATTCTCATGGGCGTGAGATTTTCTTCTGGCCGTGCGTGATCTTTGCAGAGTATCGTGGGTGTCACTCGGCGCTTCCTTGCACGGAGGTGTAGATCTGGTCTGGTGCGGTTGGCCTCGCTCTCGGTGGCGTCGACAACGGCAGGCTCTTGTTGATCAGGGGGCGAGGGCTTCTTCGAGGTAGTAG
>JBKOWZ010000227.1:0-6167 GCA_046724665.1 Actinomycetota bacterium | reverse complement strand
GGGCCGCAGGATCCTCATCAGCTCCGGGATGGCCAGCGCCGGGTCCATCCAGTGCCAGGCCTGCGCGCTGGTGACCAGGTCGGCGCAGTGCCGCCGCAGCGGCAGCGCCGTCGCGCTGGCGCGCACCGGCCGTACGGCGGGCGACGTGGCGGCCAGGTGCGCCAGCATCGGCGCGGACAGCTCGACCGCGGTGACGACAGCGCCCCGCGCGGCCAGCTGCCGCGAGGCGATGCCGGTGCCCGCGCCCAGATCCACGACCTGCGCCCCGGCCAGCGGCCTGCCGAGCGTGCTCTCCACGGTGTCGTAGAGCTCGGCGGGATAGTCGGGCCGCCCTGCCGCGTAGTTCGCCGCGACCGTTACCGTGTCAAACTTTGAGCGCTCGGCCATCGTCGTCCCTTTCGCCGGTATGCACCGTTAGGGGACATTAGCCGATAACGCAGCGTTAATGGATCACGCGGTAGTGATACTCGTGGTGGGTGGTGAACCCGAGCGCGTCGTAAAGCGCCACGGCCGGTGCGTTCTCCGGCGTGACCTCCAGGAACGCATGGGTGGCGCCGTTGTCGCCGGCCCATTCCAGCAGCGCGTCCATGACGAGCTTGGCCAGGCCGCGTCGCCGCGCCTCAGGCGCCGTCTCGACCGCGTTGACGGCGACCCACTGCGCGGGCGCCTCGCGCTGCGGAGCCGAGGCGAGTGAGGCGCGGCCGATCGCGAGCGGCGTACCGCTCTCGCTGTCGTAGATCGTCGCGTACCGCATCGTGTCGCCGGATCCGAGCACCGCCTTCGTGACCGGCGGCAGCTCTCCGCCACGGTAGAGGGAGAGCCAGTCTTCGGTGGGCGTGTCGGTGAACGACTCCTTGACGCCGATCGGCGCCACGCTCAGCAGGGTGTCGAGCACGTCCTCGACGCGTGCAGTTTGCCGCAGGGCGCGCGCGGTGACCTCGCCGTGCCCGAGGTCGGCCAGCGCGAGATCGAGCTGCGATCCGATGATCACTTGAATGTACGCCGGAAGGCCCTGCCCCGAGTACCAGGCGCGCACGGCCTCGACCACCTCGGGCAGCGGCCGAGTGAGCGGGCCGAGCGGCCACGCCGAATTGGCTCGGTGGGTGAACCCGTCCGACGCGCGCAGGTGCCAGCCGTCCACGTCGGTGGACTCGGCGAATCCCCAGCCTGCGGAGGCGATCGCGAGGAGGGTGTCAGCGGTCGGCGTCTCGGCCATGGCTTCCTTCTCCAGTGGTGATGCTGGGAAACAATGCCGTGCCGAAGGGTCGGGGTCAAACGGCGACGCCGCGTGACCGCGAGTGCGTTACCGCGCGCGACCGCATGTGACCGTCACAGGTCGCTGGGAACCCGCTCGACGCGCGTGCCAGGGTCGGTGAGCCGAAGGCGAAGCGCCTGCACGCGAGTGCCGGCGCGAGTGACCACGAGGGCGAGCCCGACGAGCACCACGGCCGTTCCCAGCAGCATCGGCGCGGTCACCGACTCGCCATGGACGACTCGGCCGGTGGCCAGCCCGATGACCGGGATCGCCAGCGCGAACGGGACCACGCGGTCGGCCTGGTGCCGGCTGAGCAGCAACGACCACGCGCCCATCGCCACGACCGTGGCCAGGACCACCGAGTACGCCAGCGACAGCCAGGCGCTCCAGCCCGCGTGGCCGAACGCCGCGCCGTCGCGGTGCGCGCCCTCGTGCAGCAGCGACAGGCCGAGCAGCGGCAGCGGCGGCACGAGCGACGACCAGATCACCAGGTGGAAACCGTTGTCCGGCTTGGCGACCCGCGTGCAGACGTTGCCGACCGCCCAACTCGCCGCGGCGCCGAGCACGAGCAGCAGCGAGAGCGCCGTGACCGAGCCGCCGCGCGCCATGCCGACCAGGCCGAGGCCGACGGCGCTGACCGCGATGCCGACGCACTGCCGGACGGTCGGCCGCTCGCGCAGCGCGAGCGTGGCGACCAGGATGGTCAGCGGCACCTGAGCCTGCATCACCAGCGAACTGAGGCCGGCGGGCATCCCGGCGGCCATGCCGAGGTAGAGCAGCGCGTACTGCCCGGTCCCGGTGAACAGCCCCACCAGCAGCAGCCAGCGCCAGGCGACCGCCGGCCGCGGTACGAACAGGCAGGCGAGCGCGACGAGCGCGAAACGCATCGAGGCGAACAGCAGCGGCGGGAAGGCCGCGAGGCCGGCGTCGATCACGGTGAAGTTGACGCCCCAGATCAGCACGGCCAGTGCGGCCAGGGCGAGGTGGCGCGGCGGCAGGGCGGTTGCGCGGGTCATGGCTCAAATCAAGCAGCGCGGGATCGTTCAGGACCAGCGAATAGATCTGCGCGATATCATCCAGAAACGCTGAATCGAGGCGAGGCCGGACGCATTCGGGCGGCGCGGGGAGGCGGACGTGATCGATCCACGGCATCTGAGGACGCTGCGCGCGCTGGCGGACCACGGGACGGTGAACGCCGCGGCGCTCGCGCTGCACCTGACACCGTCCGCGGTGTCCCAGCAGCTCACGGCCCTGGCCAAGTCCACCGGCTGCACGCTGGTGCAGCGGCGCGGCCGCGGCGTGGTGCTCACCGAGCCCGCGCGCATCCTGCTCGAACACGCCGACGCGATCCTGGAGCGGTACGAGCGCGCCGACGCCGATCTGCGCGACTTCCGGGACGGCGCGGCGGCCCGGTTCCGGATCAGCGCCTTCCCGACGGCGCTGGGCACGTTCGTCGCGCGGGCGGTGGCGCGGCTCGGCCGGGACAACCCGGGCTGGCGGATCGAGATCGAGGAGGCCGAGTCCGAGGAGTCGCTCGCGCTGCTGCTCGACGGCGAGGCCGATATCGCGGTGGTGATGATCGCGCCGAACCGGCCGCTGCTCGCCGACCCGCGCATCGTGCTCGAACCGCTGGTCGTGGACGACTACCGGGCCGTCGTGCCGGCCGATCACCCGCTGGCCTCGCGTACCGGGCCGGTGGATCTGGCGGAACTGGCCGACGAGCCGTGGATCCAGTCGCGCGCCTGGACCTCCTGCCACGAGATCATCGCGTCGTCCTGCGCCGCGGCGGGGTTTCAGCCGCGCACGGCGCATCACACGACGGACTTCCTCGCGGCGCTCGGCATCGTCGGCGCGGGGCTCGGCGTGACGGTCATACCCGAGCTCGGCCTGCCGCCGATCGTGCCCGACACGGTCAGGGTCCTGCCGATCGGTCAGGACGCGCCGCGCCGGCGGATCGCCGCCGCTATGCGCAGAGGAGCGAACTACTCGCGCACGGTGCACGCGTTGCGGGAGGCATCTGCGGATGCGAAGGCGGACGCGCGTAAGGCGAGTGAGGCGCTGGCAGCCGCCTGACCGGTTAACGCACTCGACCGGTCGTCAGGCCGTCAGTCAGGTGCGCGGGTCGGGCGCGGATGCGTTCAGCTGGATCTGCTTGACCTTGTGCTGGCGCGGATTGAACTCCACCGACACGACGTCACCCACGCGCAAGCGGCTGTACAGCGGGGGTTTGATGCGGAAGGACCAGCCCTCGGGCGATACACCGTCGTCGATGCAGACGCAGTAGTACGTCGTGTTGTCCTCGCCGCCGCCCGAGTACGTCCAACGCTTCACCACCTGACCGGTGAACGTACCGTGCGTGGGAATCGCGGCGCGGCGCCGGTTCGCGGGCAGCCAGGTGCCGAAGATCAGCCCGCCGAACAGCGTCAGCGGAACGACCGATATCAGCGTGCCGAGAGCGCCTCCGATCGCGATGTCGCCCAACGCGACGGCCGGAAGGGTGAAGAAGACGCCCGCGAGGCCCAGGACGACCGCCACGGACGGCTTTCCCCAGGACGGCACGTCCAGCGAGCCCACCTTGACCGCGTGCCACCGGTCGCCGTACGACGACCAGACATAGCCGTCCGGCAGCGGCGCCGATCCCCGCGCCGCCAGCGCCTCGGGGGAGTGCGGGGAGGGAAGCGCGCCCGGCGGCAGCCGGTCGGCGATCACCGCGCCGTCGAAACTGCCACCGTGCCGCCGCCACCACTCGACGGCGGCCTTCCCGGCGGCGGTCGGCTTCGGGCGGCCGGCGGTGCGCACGATGATCGAGCAGACGATCAGCGCTGCCACCGCGGCGCTGACCCCGAACCCGACCGAACCGGCGGCGACGGCGGTCGTGACGCCCGCGACCGTGGCGAGACCGTACGGGACGGTGTATGCCACGACGCTGCGCACGCCGCGCCTGACCAGACCGGCGTCCTGGGCCTGCGCCTTGACCGCCTCGCCGAAGCTCTTCCACCACGGCGCGTGGTCGTCGCCCTCGCTGCTGGTCAGCGCGGACAGCGGTACGTGTGTCAACGTGCCCATGCGCTGCACGACGCGATCGAGCGCCAGCTGCTCGGACGGCCGCAGCCGACCCGGCTCGGGCAGCCGGTTGATCCGCACCATCGGCAGGCCGGAGTCCTCCGGCTCGATCCGCAGCCAGCCGTCCTCAGCCAGCGCCAGCAGCGCCCGCGTGAGCACCGCCTCGTTCATCTTCGCGCCATTGAGCAGGTACGCCACGATGGCCGGCGGCAGTTGCTGTGGGCTGTGCGGACTCGGCTGCATCTTCCTGTTCCCCCCGAATGACCCCGGCGACCGAAGCTGTGTGACAGAGTGCGTCTACCGCACGACGCGCACACGCGCTTGGATGTGTACGCGATCGTCGGTTGCCTGAGCGGGGAGGTCAAGCACCTTTTGCCGAAACTTCGCTTGGACGCGTACGTTCAGACACCCCAATTCACTCACTAGGCCGGGGACGGCGTTGCGCCGTTCACGGGGATGTTCCGCGTCGCGCCCAACACTGTGGACACGACGTCCGACGACAACGGCCCCTGGCCCCGGCTCCGCTAGGAGACTTCATGCACTCGGCGATCGCCGAACCGTCCGAGCAATCCGCCGGGCTCTCGGGGGAGGCCGAGGCCAGACCCCTGCTGGACGCGCCGCAGAACCTCGCCGCCGGGATCGCGATGTGGGTCTTCGTGCTCGGGCCCCTGCTCGCCCTCGCCGTCGTCGTCCCGCTCGCCTGGGGCTGGGGGCTGACGATGCTGGACGTGATCATGTTCGCGGTCAGCTACTTCATCTCCGGGGCGGGCATCGCGGTCGGCTACCACCGGCTGTTCACGCACCGCTCGTTCAAGGCGCGCAGGCCGCTGCGGATAGCGCTCGCCGTCGCCGGCTCGCTCGCGGTCGAGGGTTCGCCGGTGCAGTGGGTGGCGAACCACCGCCGCCACCACGCCTTCTCCGACCGGGAGGGCGACCCGCACTCCCCGTGGCGCTTCGGCACCAGCACCGGCGCGGTGTTCAAGGGCCTGGTGTACGCGCACATCGGCTGGATGCTGCGCCGGGAGCTGAGCAACCGGGCCAGGTTCGCCCCCGACATCGCCGCCGACCGCGACATACGCGTCGTGGGCTACCTCTTCGGGCCGCTGACCTTCGTCTCGCTGGCCGGCCCGGCGCTGGTCGGCGGGCTGGTCACCGGCACCCTGACCGGGGCGCTCGCTGGGTTCTTCTGGGCTGGCGTGGTCCGGATGGCGCTGCTGCACCACGTGACCTGGTCGGTCAACTCGATCTGCCACGTGGCCGGCCGCCGGCCGTTCGCCAGCCGCGACCGGGCCACCAACTTCTGGCCGCTGGCGCTGCTGTCCTTCGGGGAGAGCTGGCACAACTCGCACCACGCCGACCCGACCGCGGCGCGGCACGGCGTGCTGCCCGGCCAGATCGACGTGGCCGCGCGGATCATCTGGCTGTTCGAGCGGCTCGGCTGGGTGCACGACGTGCGCTGGCCGCGTCCGGACCGGATCGCCGCCAGGCTGCTGCCGGAAGCGGAGCCGGCGACGGAGTAGCCGAAGTAGTCGGGCGTGGTTCTTCTACAATCTGCGGCATGACAGACGACCGGGACCCGAACGCCGCGCTGGAGATGCGCGCATCCGACGCCGATCGCGAGCAGATCGCCGAACGGCTGCGGGAGGCGGCGGGCCACGGCCGGCTGACCATGGACGAGCTCGAAGAGCGGCTGGAGCACGCCTACGCCGCGAGGACCTACGCCGAGCTCCAGCCGCTGGTCCGCGACCTACCCGCCTCGGGCGCGGCCGCGCCGCTGCCCGCCCCGGCCGCGCCCGGCGCCGCCCCCGCGCGGGTCGGCGGGACACCCACCAAGCGCCGCTGGTCGGTC
>JBKOWZ010000135.1:0-3958 GCA_046724665.1 Actinomycetota bacterium | reverse complement strand
GGCCCGGCCGGTTCGGGGCGCGCGGCTGCGGGCGGCCGCACGCGCCCGGGCACCGCCTCCCCTCGCCCGGAGACCGCACCAGCGGTCCGCCCGGCCAGAGGGAGAGTAGCAAGCGGTGTTCACCGGAATCATCGAAGAGCTCGGCGAGATCGTCGCCGTCGAGGCGCTGCCCGACGCCGCCCGCTTCACCGTGCGCGGGCCCCTGGTCACCTCAGACGCCGCCCACGGCTCGTCGATCGCCGTCAACGGCGTGTGCCTGACCGTCATCGACGAGACCGGCTCCGCGGCCCTCGCGGACGGCCGGTTCACCGCCGACGTGATGGCCGAGACGCTCAAACGCTCCAGCCTCGGCGACCTCGCCCCCGGCGACCGGGTCAACCTCGAGCGGCCCATGCCCGCCGACGGGCGCTTCGGCGGGCACATCGTGCAGGGCCACGTGGACGGCACCGCCGCCGTGCTGCGCCGCGAGCCGAGCGAGCACTGGGAACTGGTCACGCTCTCGCTGCCCGAGCACCTGGCGCGCTACGTCGTGGAGAAGGGCTCGGTCACCGTGGACGGCATCAGCCTGACCGTCGCCGGCCTCGAGCACGGCCCGCACGGCGCCGCGTTCACCGTCTCGCTGATCCCCGCCACCCTCGCCCGCACCACCCTCGGGATCAAGCAGCCCGGGGCGCAGGTCAACCTCGAAGTCGACGTCATCGCCAAGTACACCGAGCGGCTGCTCGCCCGCGCCGGACAGGAGGTGGGCGCGTGAGCGCCGAGACGCTGGAGCGCGCCGCGCTGCTCGACACCATCGACACCGCGCTCGCGCAGATCGCCGCCGGCCGCCCCGTGCTCGTCGTGGACGACGAGGACCGCGAGAACGAGGGCGACATCATCTTCGCCGCCGTGCACGCCACCGAGGCGCTGCTGGCGTTCACCGTGCGCTACTCCAGCGGCGTGATCTGCGTGCCGATGGACGACGCGCGCGCCGACCTGCTGGACCTGCCGCCGATGACCGCGGTCAACGAGGACCGCAAGGGCACCGCGTTCACCGTCAGCGTGGACGCGCGCGACGGGGTGAGCACCGGGATCTCCGCCGCCGACCGCGCCCACACCATCCGGCTGCTGGCCGGCGCGGCCACCACGGCCGGGGACCTGACGCGCCCCGGGCACGTCTTCCCGCTGCGCGCCCGCCCCGGCGGCGTGCTCGAGCGGCCCGGGCACACCGAGGCCGCCGTGGACCTCGCGCGCCTGGCCGGGCTGCCGCCGATCGGGGTGCTGGTCGAGGTCGTCAACGACGACGGCACCATGGCGCGCCTGCCCGACCTGCTCGGCTTCGCCGCCCGCCACGGCCTGGCGATCGTCTCGATCGCCGACCTGATCGCCTACCGGACGCACCCGGCGCGCGCCGCCCGGACGCGGTAGCGTCGGCGCACGGAAAACGGCCCGAGCCGCCCGGCGCGGCGGCGGGCGAGAGAACCTGGAACGGGAGTAGCACGCGTGTCCGGCACCGGAGCACCCGAACTGGCCGTCGAGGCGGCCGACCTGCGCAAGTGCGCGCAGCTGCGCGTCGGCATCGTCGCCTCGCGCTGGCACACCGAGATCATGGACGCCCTGCTGGAGCACGCCCGCAAGGCGCTGGCCGAGATCGGCATCGCCGAGCCCACCGTCGTGCGCGTGCCCGGCTGCTTCGAGCTGCCGGTGGCCGCGCACGCCCTGGCGCGCCAGCGCTACGACGCGATCGTCGCCCTCGGCGTGGTCGTGCGCGGCGGCACCCCGCACTTCGACTACGTGTGCCGCGCCGCCACCGACGGCCTGGTCAAGGTCGCGCTCGGCTCCGGCATCCCGGTCGGGTTCGGCGTGCTGACCTGCGACACCGAGCAGCAGGCGCGCGAGCGCGCCGGGCTGCCCGGCTCGAGTGAGGACAAGGGCCGCGAGGCGGCCCTGAGCGCCGTGGCCACCGCGCTCGCGCTCAAGGGGCTGGGCGAGCAGTGAGCGCGGGCAGTCGCAGCGCGGTGGGGGGCAAGGGTTTCGAGGAGCTGTTCGCCGAGCTCAGCGCGAAGGCCGCCGCGGGGCAGGACGGTTCGCGCACCGTGGAGTTGCTGCGCGCCGGGGTGCACGCGATCGGCAAGAAGGTGGTCGAGGAGGCCGCCGAGGTGTGGATGGCGGCCGAGCACGAGAGCGCCGAGCGCACCGCCGAGGAGATCAGCCAGCTGCTCTACCACCTCCAGGTGCTGATGCTCGCCCGGGGCATCGCCCTGCCCGACGTGTACGCCCACCTGTGACCGACCCCGGCCCCGCGCCGAGACCCACCACCGAAAGGCCCCGACCCGCCATGCTGCGCATCGCCGTGCCCAACAAGGGTTCGCTGTCCGAGGCGGCCTGCGAGATGCTGCACGAGGCCGGCTACCGCCAGCGCAAGGACCGCGAGCTGCTGGTCGCCGACCCCGCGTCCGGCGCCGAGCTGTTCTTCCTGCGGCCGCGCGACATCGCGGTCTACGTCGGCTCCGGCCGCCTGGACGTCGGCATCACCGGCCGGGACCTGCTGCTGGACTCCGGCGCCCCGGCCGAGGAGATCATGCGGCTCGGGTTCGCCCGCTCCACCTTCCGCTTCGCCGGCCGGCCCGGCACCGGCCGCAGCGTCGCGGACCTCAAGGGCCTGCGCATCGCCAGCTCGTACACCGGCGTGGTGCGCGCCCACCTGGCCGCCGCCGGCGTGGAGGCCGAGGTGGTCGAGCTCGACGGCGCCGTGGAGATCGCCGTCGAGCTCGGCGTGGCCGACGTGATCGCGGACGTGGTGGAGACCGGCGCGACGCTGCGGCAGATGGGCCTGGAGCTGATCGGCGAGCCGATCCTCGAGTCCGAGGCGGTGCTGGTGCGCGGCCGCGGCGCCGGGGCGAACCCGGCGGTGGACCAGTTCGTGCGCCGGCTCCAGGGCGTCCTGGTCGCGCGCAGCTACGTGATGATGGACTACGACATCCGCGCCGAGCAGCTCAAGGCCGCCGTGGCGGTCACCCCGGGCCTCGAGTCCCCGACCGTCTCCCCGCTGCACACCGAGGGCTGGGTCGCGGTGCGCGCGATGGTGCCGCGCGAGGACGCCCAGCACATCATGGACGACCTCTGGGACCTGGGGGCGCGCGCTATCCTCGTGACCGACATCCGGGCGTGCCGCCTGTAGCGCGCCACGCGCCCGCGGGCACGCCTCCGGCACCCACACGAGACGGGACCGATGGCACCGAACAGCGAGCTGAGCGACGGCGCACTCGGCTCACCGGGCGAGGACGGCCTGCCGCTGCTGCCGATCACCTGGCGCCCCGCCCGCACCCGGGTGATCGTGTTCGTGGTCGCGGTCCTGATGGCCGGCTCGATGAGCCTGGTCGCGGCGCTGCTGCCGAGCGACGGCGGCGCCCCGTGGCCGCTGCCCGACCGGATCGCGTTCGGCGCCATCGGGTTCGCCGGCGCGGCCGTGCTGCTGGTGCTCGCCCGGCCGCGGGTGATCGCCGAGCGCGGCGGCCTGACCGTGGTCAACATGCTGCGCACCCACCGGCTTGAGTGGCCGCAGATCGTGCGGGTCAACCTGCGGCCCGGCGACCCGTGGGTGCTGCTCGACCTGGATTCCGGCGACAGCCTCGCGGTCATGGGCATCCAGCCGTCCAACGGGGCGGCGGCCGCGCGGCAGGCCGTGGCCGACCTGCGGTCCCTGGTGGAGCTGTACTCGTATACGGGGCGCGGGGACTGACACCGCGCCGGCAGGGCGCGCCGGGGCCGCGGGGCCGTGCGGCGGCGGGTCAGGCGGAGGCGCGCAGGGTCAGCGTGGTCGGCAGGGTCAGGGACTGCACGGCGGCGCCGTCCACGCGCGCCCGCAGCAGCCGCACCAGGTCCCGCGCGACCTGCGCGATCGGCTGGCGCACCGAGCTGAGCGGCGGGTCGGCGGCCTCGGCGACCCCCAGGTCGTCGAACCCGACCACGGCCACGT
>JBKOWZ010000131.1:0-17948 GCA_046724665.1 Actinomycetota bacterium | reverse complement strand
CGACTCCCCCCCCCCGCCGGGGTGCCCCAGCCGGCCGGTTTCCGGGGTGCGCGTTCTCGCCGCCCCCGTAAAGCCGGACGACATGAGTCCGGAGCCGCCAGAGGAGCGGCGGCGGTCAGGGCTCGTGGTTACTGCCGGGACCACTTCTGGTTGCTGCCGCCGTTGCAGGTCCAGATCTCGACCGCGGTGCCGTTGGCCGTGCCGGCGCCGGTCACGTCAAGGCACAGGCCGGACTCGCGGCCGACCACGGTGCCGTCGGAGTTGAGGTTCCACTGCTGGTTGCTGCCGCCGGTGCAGTCCCAGATCTCCACCCGGGTACCGGCGCTCGTCGCGTGGCCGGGTACGTCGAGGCACTTGTTGCCGTAGACCTGTAGCGCGCCGTTGGACAGGTACGTCCACTGCTGGTTGGCGCCGCCGTTGCAGTCCCAGATCTGCAACAGCGTGCCGTTGGCCGTGGCCTGGTTGGGTACGTCCACGCACCGGTTGGAGCCCGCGCCGCGCAGCACGCCGCTGTTGCCACCGCCGCCGGTGCCGCCGGGGTTGTTGCCGATCCCCCAACCCCATTGCAGCCGGTCGAGGCCCGACTGGTTGTTGAGCGTGAGCGAGAGGCTGGTGCCGCTGCCGTTCAGCGTCGTGATCGCGCAGGACGCGTTCTCGCACGGGCCGGGGCCGCTGGTCTGGTTGGTCTGCTTGACCCCGACCCACAGCACGGAACCGATGCCCATGCTGCGCGCCGTGTCGGTGATCGCGTAGAGGTACGAGATGTCGTTCGTGCCGTCCTTGGGGCCGTTGTAGTTGACCCCAATGTTCATCGGGACGCCGAATTCGGTGACCACCGCGCGGCTGGCGTAGCCGCACAGGTTGCTCTGGAAGTCGCTGACCCAGGCCGCCTCGGTGGTGTGCGAGTCGCCGAACATGCTGTAGATGTGGATCGACAGCAGCGTGCCGGACAGGCGCGAGTCGGCGCCCACGGCGCACAGGTTCCCGTCGGCGTACAGGCCCGGAGCGATCACGCGCCCGCGCGGGACGTTCGGGTAGCGCGCCAGCCAGCCGGCCTCGAAGTTGGTCAGCTGCGTGGCGTTCATCGCGTAGGGCTCGTTCATGATGTCGAAGTACACGTTGCTGCTGCCGCTGTACTTCGCGATCACCGTGTCCCACATCTGGTAGAACGACGTGGTGTCGCTGACCGTCCCGCCCTGGAGCCACGGGGCGATGATGACGTTCATGCCGAGCGCGGTCGCCGCGTCGAGCGCCGCCGTGTAGCTGCCCCACCAGGTCCCGGAGGTGGTCGCCGCGTTCATCCCCAGGCGCACGGTGTTGGCGCCGAGGTTCTTGAACCCGTTGAGGATCGCGGTGGACTTCGCGTACGTGGTGGAGTAGTTGTCCGCGGTGGACAGTCCGACCGGGACGTTCGGGCCGGTGATGAAGTTGTCGTTGGGATCGGCCCAGTTCACGCCGTGGAACTGGGTGGTGGCGGCCCGCGCCGGGGTCGCGTGCGACGCCTGGGCGACCAGCAGGCCCAGGAGTAGAAGGAGTGCGGCGACGACGCCGGTGCCGCGCCGCAATCGATGCCCACTGATATTCATGCTTCCCGTCCTCTTCTTTGATGCCGGGATTCGTCGATGTCCGTGCTTGGGTTGTGTCGCCGAGGTTCGAGCGACGTTCTGAGTCGTGCCACGTCGCGATGCTTCCCGCGGCCGACGAGTGCGGCGCCGGCCACGGGAAGGCTTGCGGGCGCTGGAGCGGCGGGCGATGTGGGTGCGTCGCCGCTGCGTGTGGGTGCGCCTAGCCGGTTAGCCGAGGTTCCACTGCTGGTTGCTGCCGCCGTTGCAGGCCCACAGTTCGACCAGCGCGCCGTCGGCGGTGGACGCTCCGGTCACATCCAGGCAGAGCCCTGACTGCACCCCGGTGATTGTGCCGTTCGAGTTGAACTGCCACTGCTGGTTGCTGCCGCCGTTGCAGGGCCAGATGACCACCTTCGTGCCGTTGGTGGTGCCGTGGCCGTACGCGTCCAGGCAGTCCGTCGTGCCGTTGTTGGTAATCGTCAGCTGGTTCGACGTGGTGCGGGTCCACGTCTGGTTGGCCTGCCCGTTGCAGCCCCAGATCTGCATCTGCGTGCCGCCGGTCGTGTTGCCGTACGGGTCGTCAAGGCACTTGCTCGCACCGTTGGCGTGCAGCGCGCCGGTGACGCTCCCACCGCCGCTGCCGGGGGCGTACCCGGCGGCGTTGATGTTGGCCTGCACGGCGTTCTCGGTGGTGTCGGACGGATAGCCGGACGTCATCGCGCCCTCGTAGAACGTCCCGGCGCCGCCGTTGCTGTTGTCGCCGCCGATGCCGAGGAGGATCGCGCCCTCCTTGTGCATCGGGTTGTAGCCCGAAGGACGCGGGCCGCTGAAGAAGGTGGACAGGCCGCCCGACTGGGCGTTGCCGCCGCGGATCGCCCACTGGTTCGCGGCGCCCTTGACGATCGCGGTGGTGAACCGGTAGTTGATCGTCGGGTCGCCGGGGTTGGGGCTGTTCACGTTGGACCCGGAGAACAGGCCGTTCTCCAGGTCGGCCATGATCCAGGGGCCGGTGCCGGCGCCGGTGTCCCAGTACGAGGCGTTCCCGAAGTAGATCGCCTCCATGGTGCCGTTGCCGTCGTCGTTGTTGGTGGTCTCGGCGTTGCCGTAGTCGAAGCAGCACCCGTTGTTGTAGTGCGTGCCGTCCACGACGTCGTACTCGCCCTCGGGGCTGTCTCCGGTGGCGATCCCGTTGGTGGCGTCGTTGCGATATCCGATGCCGGGCGCGGTGAACACGCCGTAGGCCTTCTGCCCGCCGACGATGATCGGCGCGGCGGTGGCATTGGCGGGGTTGTCAGGGGTGTGCACATACCCGCCCGCGGGTGCCGGTGTCAGGTGGTTGCCTCGCCCGGACTGGTCGTAGATCACAGTGATCACACAACTGGTACCGGCGCAGAACGAGTCCTGCGTGGCGGCGTTGGCGACTCCGCCCGCCGAGAGCAGACCGACGTTCGTGGTCGCGCCGTCCGAGGAGCGCCGCACCTGGTACAGCGGACCGCTGTACGCGGCGTACAGCGCGCGCGTCGTCGAGTGTGCGGCCACACACGGCGTGCCGCCGGCCGCGTAGATGTCACACGGACCCTGCGACGCGGCGTGCGCCGCACCGGTGGTGGCCGCGGTACCGATGAGCGCGCCGAGCATCACCGTGATCGCGGCGCCGATACCGCCGAGCCTCCGGCTGCTCCATACGCTTGTTTTCATGCCGTCTCCCTGCTCTACGCTGAGCATGGCTCATAAACTGTTAGCGTTAACATTTTGACGCCCTCGGTTGCCGACCGCGAAAGGAGGGACCGAGATGTTTCGGAATGCAGACGCTGCCCGACTCTCGGTGACCTGTCAAGAAGTGCGTTGACTGTCGGTGGCGCCATTGAGTGGGCAAAGTGTCGAGTTCTCAGGCATCCGCACACGGCGACGAAGCGGTGCCCTGCGATGACGCTGCATAGCTGGTAAGCGCACCAGTCGTGGGCGTGCGGCGGGCGCGCAACGAGCGACGATGCGAATCATTTTCCAACAGATGGCGCTGGTTTCACAGTCCTCGACAATGGCTCCGACTTGAGGAAGTCTCACGTGCGCCACGCATCCGACTGGGCACTGTGAGTGACGCTCTGCGTCGGCAGCTGCCGCCGCAGATGGATAGCCAACCGGGCAACGGTACCTATTGACCGGATTCGAGCCCACGTCTAGTCCTTTCCGGCAAGCAAGTATCGGCACCTAGAGTGGAAACATTAACGATGGCAGTCGTGCACGCTCACAACCGGTTCAGTTCAATGCCGTCCGAACTGAACCTGCGTGGGTTGCGCGACATTCGGCGAGAGCGTGATCCCGTTGACGACCAGCTGTTGCCCATAGATGTCGGTGATCCTGATCGCGCCGCCGCACCCGCCGCCATCCGGCGAGAGGAAGTAGTTGTAGCCGGTGCGCGACAACCGTCGCCAGCCGCTTGCGGTGTGAACCTCGAGAAGCGCTACCGGGTTGCGGTGGACGATCACCTGGATCCCGCACCAGTACTGGCTCGAGCCGGTCTTGTACCGGATGGAGATCGTGCCGGCGTCGGCGGGGCTCAGCAGCTTCCAGGTGATCGGCATGCGGCCGAGGTTGGCGCCGGCGAGCTTGACGAAGGCCTGCTGGCTCAGGTCCAGCTGGCCGGGGGCGCAGGGCAGCGGGCACTCGTTGGTGATCAGGACCGTGATGGACTTCCCGTTCGCGGCGCGCACGAGGATGTGCGCGCCGCACGCCTTCGCCGATTCGTAGTCTGTTTCGTTCATGGCGGCGATCATCATGTCGGCGGCCGGGCCGAACAGGCAGGCGCCGTCGCCGTCCCCGGCGGCGTACTCCGTCGCCACGCCTTGATACGTGACGCCGGGACGGATCCGTCCCGCGAGCGGCGCCGTGCCCGACGATGTTCGGGCACTGCTGCCGGCTGACGGCCGGGCCGCCGTGGTGCTCGCGGAGGCTCGAGGCGTCGGGCTCGAGGCTGTCGCTGTCGCGGTCACCGCCGTCGCCGTCGGCACGGCGCTCGACTGCGACGGAACGATTGCTCCCGCACTGGCGGTGGGCGCGGGCGTCGCCAGCCCGACGGCCACGTCGTGGCCTGAGTGCGGACCCGCGGTCGCGAAGACGAGGAGCCCGGCGCCTGCCAGGACCGCCGCCGCGGCCGACGTGGCCAGCACACGGCCCGAACGCCTTCGGTGCCGCGAGGCCTGCTTGATTGCCTTCACGCTCGATCCCTTCGGACGGAAGAGTAGACATCCTGGCTCAAGTGGGTGCTCGATGTCGGGCGGCTACACCAGCGACGTCAATTGGGGGTGCCGTAGAGCACGCCGCGTCCGCTGCCGGTGAGATAGACCCGGCCGAAGACGTTCGGGTCGCCGACGATGATCGACCCGAGGTCCCCGAACTGGTGTCGGTCATCGTTGATCCTGAGCCAGCTGGCGCCCCCGTCGGTCGAGCGGTAAACGCCGAACACGGAATGGACCGTGCCGATGAGGTAGATCGCCTGGTATGCGGCACCGGGAGCGGCCTTGCCGAAGCCGATGCCCTGAGCCGCCTGCGCCGTGGCAAGCTTCGTGAAGCCGGCACCGGCATTGGTCGAGTGCAGCAGCCCGGCATCGCCGGCGGCGAGCCACAGGTCACCCGCGATGCCGCCGACCGCCTTGAGGCTGCCGCCGGGCAGGGACGTGGCGCGCACGGTGAAGTGCACCGCGCCGTCGCTGCTTGCGTACAGCGTTCCACCGCTCAGTGCGTAGAAGCCGTTCGGGTTCGACCGATCGGCCACCACCTGCGCGCCCGCGGGCAGCCCGTTCACGGCATGCCAGGTGGCGCCGCGGTCGCGGGAGTAGTACGTGCCTTGCTCTGAGGGCGTCCACGCGAAGGTCGCACCGTCGGCGGATACCGCGATGCTCCCGGCCTTGGCGCCCGCGCCCGGGCTGCCCGTGAACGGGGTCCAGCTCAGGCCCCCGTCGGTGGAGTAGGCGCCGTTCGCGGGATTCCCGGTCCCGGTCCCGATGCCGACTCGCGCCACGAGCTTCGCGGCGTTCTGCGCGAAGTCGAGCCCGGTGGTGTTGCTGAACAGCGGATTGGTCAGCTGCACGGTGGCCTCGGCGGTGAGGCTGGTGTGGGTGAAACCGCTGACATCGCCCAGGGCGCTGATCACCGGCGCGCCGCCCGGCGGCGAGACCAGGTCGAGCACCGCAGTCTCCTCCACGCCCTTGGAGCGGATGCTCCAGTGGGTCGCGGCGCCGCGGTCGGCGTTGACGGCGTCGTCGCTGCCCCAGATGCCGCCGCCGGTTCCGTAGAGCACGTGGCCGGCGTTGAACGGGTCGATCGCGAGCGTACCGATCCAGCCGCCGATCACCGCGTGCTCGTGCGGCGCCGCCGAGTTGTCGAGCACCGCGTGCGGGCTGATCGCGGTCCACGTGGCACCCCGGTTCACGCTGCGGTAGATCTCGTCGTGCGGCCACCACTTGTCCATGGTGGCGACCATGACCGTGTCAGGGTGCTGTGGATCGACGGACAGGCCCGCGTACCCGTAGGTCGTGTAGCCGGAGCCGTCGAACGGCGGGGTGACGTTCGCCCAGGCGCCGGTGGCCGTGTTCAGCCGCCACACCGAGCCCGCGCTGATCCCGTTGGGGCCGGGGGCGTTGCCGTAGGAGAGGTACAGCTGTCCGTTGGCGGAGAGCACGCCGTGCTGCGGCAGTTGTCCGGTGGGCTGGCCGGGCACGGCCGACCAACTCGCGCCGCCGTCGGTGCTTCGGTACAGGTTCGTCTTGCCGTCCGCCACGCCCACGTAGACGGTCTTGGAGGGGCTGCCCGCGCGGCCGCTGCTCTTGTCGAAGGTGATGAAGCCCAGACCCATCCCGCTGCTGGTGGCGCCGGTGACGGGGAAGGAGGCGGCCTGGTGCCAGGTGGAGCCGAAGTCCGCCGAGCGCCACAGGCCGTTCTGCCGGGTGCCGAGGTACAGGACGGCGTCGTCGTTCGGATCGACGGCGAGGCGTTCGCCCATCGAACGCCCGTCCTCGTTGCTGCCGAGCTTGAACGGCAGCGGAATGACGGTGAACGTGGCGCCCTGGTCGGTGGAGCGCAGGATCGCGCCGTGCGGTGCCCACGTGTTGACGTACGTACCGGCGGCGAGGTAGAGCCGGTTCGGGTTCACCGGATCGGTGGCCACGCTCTCGATGCCGACCAGGTTGCTGTCGCTCTCGCCGATCCAGTCGGTCAGCGGTGTCCACGATCCGCTCGCCGCGTCCCAGCGGTACGCGCCGCCTATGTCGGTACGCGCGTACGCAAGGTTCTTGAGCGTCGGGTTGAATACCACCCCGGTGACGAATCCGCCGCCGTTGATCTGCGCATTCGCCCAGGTGTACCCGTTGGAGCCCGAGCCGGCCGGCTTACTCGCGCCGGCCGTCGGGCTGGCCGTGGCCGGCCGCGAAGGCACCGGCGAACCGCTGGGGACCGCGGAGCCGACCTTCACGAGATTCCACCGCTGGTTCGCGCCGCCGTTGTCAGGCCACTGCTGGACCCTCGCGCGGTCCGCCGCGGACCAGCCGACCGCGTCGAGCACGAGACCGCTGGCGCGGTTGACCAGCTTGTACGAGCCCGAGTCCGCCGCGACCGGCTTCCACTGCTGGCCGGCCGTACCGTTTGCGCTCTGCTGCACGGCACCGGCGCCCTCGGCCACAGGACCGGAGACCGCCAGCAGCCTGCGGCTGTTGACGTTGGTGAGCGTGTAGTAGCCGCTGTCGGTCGCGGTCAGGCGCCACCGCTGATTCGCACCGTCGTTGCGGGTGTACTGAGCGACTTGCGCGCCGTCCGCGGTGGACCAGTCCAGTACGTCCAGCGCCTTGCCGCTGTGCACAGCCACGAGCGTGTAGGTCGCCCCGGTGTCGAGCGGCGCCGCATCCGAACGGCCCGCGGTCAGCGCGATGACGGGCATCAGTGCGGCAGCGAGCAACGTGGTCAGGCCGATCAGGACGGACTTACGCAGCATGCGTCCACGCAACGCGCGCGTTACGCGGCCGGATCGCGTGGTTCCGCGTCGGTCGTGACGGGTCATCACAGGGGCTCTCCAGGATCGTGAGCTGTGCGCGGGCGTGGGGCTCCCGCGCATTCCCCACCCTGTCCGCACCCGGCCGCGAAAGGTTGCCGACCGATTTCGGTTAACCCGGAACTGCTAGGTTCCCCGCGTGCGCGGACCAGAGGGCGACTCAGCGGCGGGGCCGGACGACGAGCGCGCCAGGTTCGAGGCGTTCTTCGCCCGCCACTACCGGGAGCTGACGCGCTTCGCATACCTGCTGACCGGCGAGCACGCCGCGGCCGACGACCTGACCGCCGAGGCGCTGGCCGAGGCGTGGAAGAACTGGAGCCGGGTCACCGGCGCCGACCGGCCGCTGGCCTATGTGCGCCGCATCGTGGCCAACCTCGCGGCCGACCACACCGCGCGCCTGGTGCGCGAACGCCGCAACTGGCGGCTGTGGAGCCATGGCCGCAGCGATCGGGCCGCAGCCCCCGACCCGGTGGACGCGGTCGATCTGCGCCGAGCCCTCCTGCGCATCCCCGCGCGCAAGCGCGCCTGCGTCGTGTTGCGCTACTACTACGGACTGAGCGAGCAGGAGACCGCCGCGACGCTCGGCATCGCGGTCGGCACCGTCAAGAGCCAGAGCTCACGCGGCTTGCAGGAGCTCGCGGCGCACCTGCGCGAGTCACCCGCCGCCACGGCCGACGCGCACGGCGGCGACCGCCGGTCCGCACCCAGAGGAGCGACCCGATGAACCGCCCCGAAGCCCACGACCAGCGCCGGGATGCCGCGCGGCTGGCCGACGCGCTGCGTGGACAAGCCGACGAGCACGAGGCGGACCTCGTCCGCATCAGGGCGAGGTTCGAGCGCCTGATCGCCGACGAGCCCCGCCGCGCGAGGTCGCGCGGGCTGCGGCGCCCGCTGCGGCTGCGGTTGATCGGCGTTCCGTTGGGCGCCCTGGCGGCCGTAGCCACGGCGACCATCGCCGTCGGAGTGACCCTCGGCATCGGCGACCCGCCCGCGCACCCGGTGAACCAGGCCGCGGCATCGCCGAGCCCCACTCACACGGCCGCCGGTCACCGGCCGTCCTCGTCCGCCACGCTTCACGCCGCCGGGACGACCTCGGCCCACAGCGCATCGAGCCCACCCCCCTCACCCCCGCCCGGACCGCTGGCGGCGACCGGGACCGTGGACTCGCACAGCACCCAGTACTGGGCGCAGGAGAACTTGAGCGTCACCACGACACGCGCCATCAAGGCGCTGCACGTGACCGTCACCGTCTCCGGCGGCGGCACGGTGCAATCAACCGGCTCGTGGTCCACGATCCTCTCGCAGGACATCGACAGCACGGTGACCCCGACCGCCAATGGTCTGACATACGACTTCACCCTCAGGCCCGGCCGGGTCCTGCAACCCGCCACCTACGTGTTCGGCTTCCAGTTCGACCGCCCCGCCGCCGGTCACAGCTTCGCGCTCGACGCCTACAGCGTCACCGCGACGGGCGCGGACAGCAGCGCCAAGATGGTCGTGTCCGGTACGTTCTCGAAGTAGTTCTCGCCGAGCCGACGCGACGATCAGCGCCGCAGGGCAGGGATGGCTCCCTGGAACGTCAGCTTCACCACGTACGCGGGGGCTTTGAACGGCGGCGCCGGTGGCAGGGGGACGTGCATGCCGGTCTCGTCCTGGCGGTGACCGGCGAGTGGGATGTATTCGTCGGCGTTCGGGCCGATCAGTTCGATCGCGCGCAGCGCGGCGAGGTCGATGCGGCCCGCCGCGAGCGTGCCGATGACGAGCGGCGAACTCGGCCAGCCCAGGATCGTCGCGTACAGCACGGTGTTGCGCTTGTCGCGGGTGAAGCGGATGTCCCGGGCGGTGCCGGCGACCGGAGGGGTGAACGAGCCGCCGCCCATCGCGGTCGGTCCTTCGCCGTAGGCGTCCCACGCCCGGGTCCCGTAGATCGATTCGCCGTAGCGGCGCAGGTAGTCGCCGATGCCGAGCAGGAGCCCGCGCTGCTCGTCGGGGATGGCGCCCTGCGCGGTCGGGGCGATGTTGAGCAGCACGCTGCCGTTCTTGCTGACCCGGTCGATCAGCGAGTGCAGAATCACCTCGAGCGGGTGATAGCTGATGCCCTCGGTGTAGCACCAGCTGGAGGTGCTCAGGATGTCGTCGGTCAGCCAGTAGGGATACGTCAGGTCGGCGGGGCCGCCGCGCTCGTAGTCGTAGACCTGGCCCTTGTCGTTGAACCCGTCCTTGTACGTGGCGACGACGTCGGCGCCCCACTGCGCGGCCCGGTTGTAGTAGTAGGCGAGGAACTCCAGTCCGGCCCGCTCGTCGATCCTGTCCAGGTTCACATCCTGATAGAGGATGTCCGGCCGGGCGAGATCGACGACCTCCTTGAGCTTGTCGAGCCACAGCCGATTCTCGGCTTGCGCGCCCAGCTGTCCGTAGAGCTTGCGCAGCGACGGCGTGGGCTGGGCCGGCACGTGCTCGAAGTAGCCGGTGAAGTGAAAGGCGTGGTGCATCGCCACCAGCAGCTTCAACCCCTGTTCGCGGTAGGCCTCGGCGAACAGTGCCAGCAGGTCGAGCCGCGGCCCGCGCGCGGCCGAATTCCACTCGTTGGCGCGGCTGTCCCACATCGAGAAGCCGTCGTGGTGCTCCGCCACCGGGCCGGCGAAGCGCGCTCCGGCGTCCGCGATCAGCCGTGCCCACTCGCGCGGGTCGAACGCTCCGCCGGCCGACGCGAGCTTCGGCGCGAACTGGACGAAGCGGCCGGCCTTGTCGTGGCCGCCGTCGATGAAGTAGTGGTAAGGCCACTGCGCGGGGTCGCCGTAGGTCTCGATGTGGTGTTCGCGGTCGGCGCTGCCGGGCCGGTACATCTCTCGCGGATACCACTCGCTGTTGAACGCGGGAACGCTGAAGGCGCCCCAATGGTGGTAGATCCCGAACTTGGCGTCCTGGAACCATTCCGGGGCCGCGACGTGCTGGTCGATCGACTCCCAGGTCGGGCTGAAGGGCGCGGTGGCGGGCAACGGCACGGGTTACCTCCGGATGTGCGGTCTGGGGTGCCGGGTCCTGTCGGCGCGCAGTCGGGCGAAAGCCGTTCCGTCAGCCCGACAGGGGCGTGAGGGTGAGGGCGAAGTCGGCCGGCCGGACCTCGAGGCGGTGCTCGGGCAGCACGCCGGGGCCCACGGCAGCGGAGCCGAGGCCCTGCACGGCGTGATCCGTGTGCAGGAAGAGCGACGTTCCGGCCACCAGGTCGCTCTGGTGGCGGGCCGCGGCGAGTTGCTGGTCGCTCCAGGGGCGGGCGGCGAGGTTGAAGGCCGGATCGCCTTCGATGCGCACGCCCGCGCCGGCGGAATCGGTCAGCTCGGCCCAGCGGACCTCGGCTCGGTTGCCATTCTCCTGCGGACGTACGTACGGGGTCTGCAACTGGCCGACCGTGGCCGTGAAGCGCCCGATGTACGCCGCGTGCCGCGAGTCGGGGTACGCCTCGCCGGGTCCGGCGCCGAACCAGGAGACGTGCGACCAGTCGTCGGGAAGCGACCAGTCCAGCCCGATGCGGCCGAGGGAGGGGGCCTTGTCCCGGCGCACGAGTTCGGCGTACTCCTGCGGCGGCAGGTCCGCATCCACCATGGTCTCGGCGAACGTGTCGCCGCGGTCGGGCCAGTGTCCGACCGGTTCGGTGTGCACCTGTACGTGCAGCCGGTCGCCGTCGGACCGCCACCGATATGTCGTCAGATAGCCGCAGCTGGAAGCCGCGGCAGCGCTGCGCACCACGACGGTCAACTCGGCGCCGGCAGCCTCGACGCTTACGGTCCGGTGGCGCAGCCGGTGCAGGCCGCGTGCATTCCAGTACTCGGCGTCGTGCTGCGGCCAACCACGGTCGTTGTCGGTCGGGGCGCGCCAGAGCCCAAGGCGCGGGCCGGTGATCTGCCGATCGCCCAGGCTCAGCAGTGTGCCCGTGCGCGCGTCGAAACGAGCCGGGCCGAGCGCGACGAAGCCGTCGCCGAGCGCGCCGGCCACCGGCGCTCCGGCAAGCACGGCCCACGTGCGGGACTCGGCGGCGGGCAGCCGGATCTGACCCCAGGCCACCTCGTGCCCCTCGTCGGCCCACGACGTCTTCTCGGCGAGCTGGGCGCGCACGGTCAGCCACCGTTCGCCGCCGCTCGGCGCCGCCGCGGTGGCCTGCTCCGGCAACGGGATCTCGGCGCGTTCGCCGGGGCCCAGGTCCGGGACCGGCAGCAAGTCGGCCGCGACCGGCGTCCCGTCGTGGCTGAGCGACCAGGAGAAGCGGAGGTGGGCCAGGCGCAGGAAGTCGTAGCGGTTCTCGATCGCGACCGCCGCGGGTGTGCCGCCGGGGCCGATGCGCACCGGCTCGATGGCCTTGCGGTACTCCAACAGCCCGGGTGACGCGGTGCGGTCCGGGAAGGCCAGGCCGTCGCAGATGAAGTTGCCGTCGTGCAGGTCCTCGCCGAAGTCCCCGCCGTAGCCGAAGAACTCCCGGCCATCGGCGGTACGAGTGCGCAGGCCCTGGTCGATCCACTCCCAGTCGAAACCGCCCTGGAGCCGCGGATACCGCTCCCACAGCTCCGCGTACTCGTGCAGCGCGCCGGGGCCGTTGCCCATGGCGTGGGCGAACTCGGTGAGCAGGAAGGGCATGCGGTTGCGCGGCTCGTCTTCCGGTTCGCCTTGACCGTCGGCCGCGGGATAGAAGCACTCGCCGGGCCTCAGCTCTCCCCTGCCGATCCGCGCGACGTCGGCGGGCGTGCGGTACATCTCGCTGTAGACATCCACGTAGCGGGCCATGCGGTCGCCTTCGTAGTGGACCGGCCGGGACGGGTCGCGCTCGTGCACCCACGCGGCCATCGCCTCGAGGTTCTCCCCGTCGCCGGCCTCGTTGCCGAGCGACCACAGAACGACGCTCGGGTGGTTCTTGTCACGCTCGACGGTGCGCTCGATGCGGTCCAGGCACGCGGCGCGCCAGCGCGGATCGGCTGACGGGTTGCGTTCCCAGCGCGTCGGATCGGCGTATTCGAACCCGTGCGTCTCCAGGTCGCACTCGAGCACGACCCAGAGGCCGAGCTCGTCGCACAGTTCGAGGAAGTACGGGTGCGGCGGATAGTGCGAGGTGCGCACGGCGTTGACGTTGTGCTGCTTCATCAGCTCGACGTCGCGGCGCATCGTTTCCCGGGTCAGGGCCCGGCCTCGGTCCGGGTCGAACTCGTGCCGGTTGACCCCGCGCAGCACCACGCGCTCGCCGTTGACGGTCAGCACGCCTTGCTCGGTGATCGCGACCGTGCGGAAGCCGATCCGCAGCCGCACCTGCTCGTCGCCGCCGGTGAGGAGCACGTCGTAGAGGTAGGGGTCCTCGGCACTCCACGGCCGAACGTGCGCGAAGACGAACCGCTCCCCGACCGGTTCGTCGACGAGGCGCAGCTCCGGGGCGGTTACCGTCACCGGGCCCTGCGGTTCGACCTCGAAGCGCAGCGTGCCGCCGCCGGTGGCCGCGTCGTAGTCGGCGTGGACGAAGACGTCCCTGACCCCGGCGGCGGGGCGGGCCAGCAGCGCGACGTCGCGGAAGATCCCCGACATGCGCCAGGTGTCCTGGTCCTCGAGATACGTGCCCGACGAATACTGATGCACGCGCACGGTCAGCACGTTGCGACCGGGCACCAGCGCCGCGGAGGCGTCGAACTCCACCGGCAGACGGCTGCCGCGGCTCACGCCCAACTCCACGCCGTTGAGCCAGACCCGCGCGCACGAATCCACCCCCTCGAACCGGATGACCGCCGCGGACTGCGGCCACGACGCGGGCAAATCGAAGACGCGCCGGTAGTCGCCGGTCTGGTTTTCGTCCGGTACGAACGGCGGATCCACAGGGATCGGATACGCGATGTTCAGGTACGCCGGCCGGCCGTATCCGTGCAACTGCCAGTGCGACGGCACCTCGATGCGGTCCCATCCGGAGTCGTCGAACCCGGGCTCCTCGAAGCCGCCCGGCTCGGTCACCAGGATCGGTGAGTACCGGAACGCCCACGCTCCGTTGAGGTCCAGGCGGGCGGCGTCCGAGTCGAACGCGGCGCGGGGCGGCAGCGTTCCACGCCCTGGCGAATAGTCCTCGAAGTACCGCACGGTCACGCGTATCTCCGTCCAGATCGCGAAACTATCGCGCGTGACCGTACTATCGAACCCACCTTGCGGGAAGGGCCGCCTAGCCCTTGGGCGGTGCGGTGCTGTCGCGCACGGTCAGGGTGGTGGCGATCTCCACACCGATCTGCGGCGGTTCCTGCCCGCGGCCGAGGGCGAGGGCGAGTTCGGTGGCCGCCGCCGCCATCTCGGTGAGCGGCTGGTGCACCGTGGTCAGCGGCGGATCGGCCCAGGCCACGACCGGCAGATCGTCGAAGCCGACCACGCTCAGGTCCTCCGGGATGCGCAGTGCGGCCTCGCGCGCGGCCTGGTATACGCCCAACGCCTGAAGGTCGTTCGAGGCGAAGACCGCCGTGGGCCGCGGGGAGCGCGCCAGCAGGCTGCGCGCCGCCGCGCATCCGCCCTCGCGGGTGAGCGGGGCGACGGCGATCAGATCGGGGTCCACCGGTAGCCCGGCGGTACGCATCGCGGTCTCGTAGCCGGCCTGCCGAGCCTGGCAGCACAGCACGTCCGCCGGGCCGCTGATCATGGCGATACGACGGTGTCCGAGGCCGATCAGGTGCTGCGCGGCTGACTGACCTCCGCGCCAGTTGGTGGCGCCGACGAACGGCACGTCGTCGGGCAGCTCGGCGGTCGGATCGAAGACGACGAACGGAATGCCCTTTGCACGCAGCTGCCCGCGCTCCGCCTCCGACAGCTGCGCCACCGACAGCACGCACTGCGGGCGCCGCGCGAGCGTGTCGTCCATGAGCGTGCCGGACGAGTCGTGCAGGCCGAACTCGGAGACCATCACGCCGACGCGGTTCCTGCGGGCCACCCCCTCGACGCCGCGGATGATCTCCACCGCCCACATGCTCCTCAGCTCGCGGAACACCAGCTCGACGATGTTGCTGCGATTCGGCGGCCTGCGATACCCGTACCGGTTGATCAGCGCCTCGATTCGCGCCCTGGTGTCGTCGGAAACCCCCTTCTTCCCGTTGAGCACCTTGGAGACCGTGGGAACCGAGACGCCGGCCGACTGCGCGATGTACGCGATGGTGACCGGACCCGGCGGATCACGCCGGTCCTCGTCCGGCTCCGCCGCCGGCTCTGCCGAACTGTTCTGCGTCACGGTCACCGCCTTCGTATGGTCAGGCACGCGCCTGCCGCGCCGCGTTCGGAGGCGGGAAGCCGCTCGGGCAGCATCGCCGGCAGGTGCTGGCCCCATTCTGGCACCGAAACCCGCCGCTCAGCCGGGTGCGTTCGGGCCTTGTATCAAGGGTTGCCGCGCCGTGGCCGGGAGGCGGGACGAGTGCGCCTCCCAGCCACGGCTCCCGTGAGTAAGGGCCCGTCTCAGGACAGGTAGCTGGTGGTGCAGACGGTGCCGTTGAGGGTGAACGAGGCGGGCGGCGGGTTGGCGCCGCTCTGGTTGCCGACGAACCCGAAGCTCACCGTGTTGCCGCCGTTCGCGGCGAGTTCCGCGTTCCAGCCGAGCGGGGTGACCACCACGTTCTGGCCGGACTGCGCGAAGTTCGCGTTCCAGGTGCTGCCGGAGACCGACTCGGTGGCGGCCGGGAAGCTGAAGGCGAGGGTCCAGCCGGTGATCGGGTTGGGCCCGGTGTCGGTCACCGCGATGTTCGCGACGAAGCCGCTGGCCCAGCCGGTGCTCATGTAGTAGCTCACGGCGCAGGTGCTGTGCTGTGGCGTGCCGGTGATGAAGGTCACCGGCGAGGACGGCGCCGAGAGGAATCCCCGCTGGTCGGTTGCCAGCACGTTGAGTGTGTAGGCGGTGCCGGGTTCAAGGTTGCGCGCCGTGAACGAGGTAGAGGTGGACTCGCCGAGCAGCACGCTGTTGGTGCCGTACTGCCGGTAGATCTCATACCGGGTGACCGGTGCGCCGGTCGAAGGCTGCCAGGAGATCGTCGCGCCGTCCGCGCTGATGGCGGTAACGCGCGGGCTGCCGGGAGCGGTCAGCACGGTGTCAACGGGGTTGTTGGCGGACGGAGCCAGTTTCAGCGTCACGATCGAGTAGGGCGGGACGACCTGCGTGCCGGCCGTTCCCTGCTGCGCGCTGGTGATGGAGGTGGCCTCGTCGCCGTACGTGTAGACCGTCGGGACCGCGGTGCTCGGCGTCCAGCCGGCATAGTCGAGGTTGACGGTGTAGGCCGTATTCGGGTCCTGGCTGACCAGCTCGACGCTCAGGCGTCCGTCGGCGTTGCGCGCGGCGTGCACCGAGACCAGCGGGTTGTCCGAGGCTGACTTGATCAGCATGTCGCCGGGCTTCGCGACCTTGCTGAGCATCTGGAGCGCGTAGTAGGCCGGGAACGGCGTGTTCAGCGGCGGTTCGCAGGAGGCTCCGCTGGAGAGCATGCCGCCGTCCCCGGGGTCCTGAGCGCCGTCGGGCGCGGTGGTGATGTTGCTGCAATCCGTGCCGTTGCGGGTGTCCCAGTAATCGACGGTGAAGGCGCCGCTCTCCAGCGCGGTGAAGAACAGGTCCGCGTTGAACAGCGCGCCGGGCTGAGTGGCCGCCTGGTAGTTGGACTGGGTCTCGGTAACCGCGATGCCGATGTTCGGGCCGTTGGGCCCGGCATACTGGTCGATCTGCTCGCGCAGCTGGTCCAGCTCGGCGGGCAGGAGCTTGGTCTGCCGCAGGACGTCGGCCGCGGTGGTGTGGTTCGGGTAGTAGTGCACGATCGCGAAGTCGACGTACGAGCCGACGATCGGCAGCACCGTCTGGTTCCAGTCCTTGCTGTCGCCGGACGCCACCATGCCGTCCGGCCAGCTGTTCGGCAGGGTGAGTACGACCCCGATCTTGATGGTCGGATCAACCGCCTTCATCGCCCGCACGTACTGCACGACGTTGTTCGCGTACGTCGCGGGGCTCTTGCTCTCGTGGTAGTCCAGCTCCCAGTCCGCGCCGTAGTAGCCGTTGCCGTAGACCTCGTTGCCGATCTCCCAGTACTTCACCCCGTAGCCCTTGGTCACGTTCGCGTACTGCACCCAGCCCGCCGCCTCCTGCGCGGTGCCGGAGCCGTAGTTCGCGATCAGGATCGCCTGCGCGCCGACGGACTTCACCGTGCCCATGAAGGAGTCGAAGTCGGTGCCGTCCTGGACGAAGCCGCCACCCGACACGGTGTTCGTCTGCCAGTGGAATCCGTCCCCGTACGAGCCGCCGGGGTAACGCAGCATGCCCACACCCGCCTGCTTCAGCAGGTCCGCGCTCGCCGGGGTGTTCATGCTGCCGTCCCAGACCGCCTGATTCGCGCCATACGCGGTCTCGTCCACTGTGCCGAGCCCCTCGTTGGCGTTGACCGTGACGTGAACGGCCGCGACCGCGGCGTGAGCCGTCGTGCCCTGTGCCGCTGGGATCGCGGCGGTCGCCAGGGCCGCCGCCGCGAGCGCCGCGAGCCTTCGCGGCCGTCTGTGTTCGCGCAGGACCGGCGAGTGCATACGATTCCTCGCTTTCTGGCGATCTCACCCGCAGCGCAGGTCGCAGGCAGGGCGGCGCCGGATCGGTGTGAAAACGAAACAGCCATACGAGCACTGGCATGCTGTGCGGTTTTCGCGGCACCGGTCAAGCAATCGGATACCGCTCTCACGCCCGGTCAGCGCGAGAACAGCCGACAACGCAGGTCGAAGCGACGCGACCGAGATTCATGAGACAGCTACGGGGCCCGCACGCGAGAAAGTTTCGGCAGCCAACGCAGGCAACATTCTCAAGCCACGCGAACGGGAGCGCTCCACAACAACGCCGGCCTCTACGTGGACACCCTTCCGCCGTCAGCACACTGCCTGTGCCGCATGGCTCTACCGGAACGTCGATGTGCAACTTTCGGCGCATCCGGAAGGTCCAGCGCCCCGGCCGGACGACGAACGGCAGGTCGCCCCAAGGGCGTGGAACGCAGCGGACCACTTGCACCAGCGGACTCTTGACCCGTCTCGGCGGATGGCGCGAACATCCCATCGCCTGTTGTGGTGGCGCCGGCAGGTTGTGGCGCCAACGGTTTGTTAACGCTAACAGTTCTCGATTCTCGGACGACGAGGTCCCATGTTCAGATCCCGGTCACTCAGGTCGCGTCTGCTCAGTGTCGCCCTGGCGCTCGGTGTGGCGTTCGGTGTGAGCGTGCACGCGGTCCCGGAAGCTTCCGCGGCGTCGTTGGTACAGGTCTCGAACTTCGGCACTAACCCGACCGGTCTGGCGATGTACCTGTATGTGCCGGGCGGGGTGCGGGCGAACCCGCCGGTCC
>JBKOWZ010000204.1:0-27070 GCA_046724665.1 Actinomycetota bacterium | reverse complement strand
ATGAACGACAGCGCCGGCGTCCTCTACGCGCTCGACCAGAAGAACGGCAAGGTTCTCGCTCAGGTCGAAGTGGGCGAATCGCCGCACTTCGCCTCGCCGACGCTGGCGCCGGGGCGCGCGTACGTCGGGACGATGGACGGGGTCGTCGCGGTGGCGGCGTCCTGATCACCGGCGGGCGTCGGCGCGGGCGAGCAGCCCGACCACCTCGGCGTCGGTGAGCTGGTCGAAGTCCTCGTACCAGTTGCCCACGGCGAACATCGGCTCGGGCGCGGCGAGCCAGACCACCTCGTCGGCCACCTCGTACATCGGCACGATCATGTCCGGTGGCAGCACGGGGACGGCGAGCACGACGCGTGCGGCCCCACGCTGCGCGGCGACAAGGCACGCGGCACGTGCCGTCGAGCCGGTGGCGATGCCGTCATCGACCACGATGGCGGTGCGATGCGCGATCGGCACCGCGGGTCGCCCGGCCCGATACGCGTCGGCGCGCCGCGCGAGCTCAGCGGTCTCACGCCGCTCGACCTGCGCGAAGATCTCGTCGGTAACGCCCTCGTGCCGCAACGTCTCGGTCTCCACGACCCGGCTGCCGCCCTCGCCGAGCGCACCCATCGCGAGCTCCGGCAGCCAGGGCACACCGAGCTTGCGTACCACGATCACGTCGAGCGGCGCGTCCAACGCGTACGCGATCTGGTAAGCCACCGGCACGCCGCCGCGCGGCAGCCCGAGCACGACCGGGCGCTCCTCACGCAGGTGTTCGAGGCGGGCGGCCAGTTCACGGCCCGCCTCGGCACGATCGGCGAAGCGCACACGATCACCGTAACGCCGGGCACGCGGTGCCGCACCAGTATGAGAAGGCCGGTGTGAGAAGGCCGGCCGACGGTTAATCAGACATCGAGCTCTGCGAATGCGGGCCGACTGCTTGTGACGCAGATCACAACGGCAAGCGTACGAAACGGTTTCGTACTGGATGCGGATCGGGATAGAGTTTCGGTACGAAACGGTTCCGTACTCCCGGTGCCGCGGGAAGGATGGGCATCGTGACCGACACGGAGATCGGACTGCGCGGGCTCGACCTGCCGGAGCCGCGGGGCTCCCGGCGGGGACACGAGCGGCGCGAGGCGATCTGCGACGCGGTGTTCGAACTGCTCGGGGAGGTCGGGTACGACCGGATGACCATGGACGCGGTCGCCACGCGCGCCCGCGCCAGCAAGGCGACGATCTACCGGACCTGGCCGGACAAGCCGGGCCTGGTGGCCGAGGCCCTGGTCAACCGGTTCGGTCCGACGCCCCAGGCGCCGGACACCGGTTCGCTGCGCGGTGACCTCATGGCCTTGATGTCCAACGCGATCCACATCACCAACAGCCCGGAAGGCCAGGTCATCACCGGCGTGATGACCGCGGCGGCCCGGAACCCCGCGCTGGGGCGCACGATGCACGAGTGCACCTACGCGTCCAAGCGCATCCTGAACGAGACCATCATCCGCCAGGCCGCTGCCCGGGGTGAGGTCGGGCCGGACGCGGACCCCGACCTCTTCCAAGAGGTCATGTACGCGATGATCCTGACGAGGAAGCTCACCACGGAACTGCCGCTCGACG
Source organism: Actinomycetota bacterium (assembly GCA_046724665.1). GTDB lineage: Bacteria > Actinomycetota > Actinomycetes > Streptomycetales > Catenulisporaceae > Actinocrinis. Next base: position 25,474 of record JBKOWZ010000204.1, on the reverse strand, counting down.
AGGAGTTCAGCAGGCATGTGGTGGACGACATCCTCATCCCGCTGCTGACGCAGCGCCGCTGCTGCTGTGAAGACGGCGACGGGGCCGCTGACCAGCGCTGACAGCAGCACCCCCGGAATTGTCGGCGCCGAGTCGTAGGGTCATCCCACGACTCGACGACTGATCAAGCGCGCCTTCCAGCGCCAGCTCATGTCCCTTGGAGGGGAACCCATGTCCGAAAACCTGACCGCCGCGGGCACCGCTGCGACCGGTCCACATCCGCCGGGCCTCAAGGCGGAGCTCGACCCAAAGCGCTGGCTGGCGCTGCTCGTCGTCTCGATCGCGCAGCTCATGGTGGTCGTCGACGGAACCATCGTGAACATCGCGATGCCCTCGGCGCAGCAGGCGCTGCACATCGACGACGCGAACCGCCAGTGGATCGTGACCGCGTACTCCCTGGCCTTCGGCGGCCTGCTGCTGCTCGGCGGCCGGATCGCCGACTACGTCGGGCGCAAGCGGATCTTCATCATCGGCCTGCTCGGCTTCGGCCTCGCCTCGGCGCTCGGCGGCGCGGCGCAGAACGAGGGCATGCTGTTCGCGGCCCGCGCGCTCCAGGGCGCGTTCGGCGCGCTGCTGGCCCCGGCGGCGCTGTCGATCATCACCGTCACCTTCACCGACGTGAAGGACCGGGCCAAGGCCTTCGGCGTGTTCGGCGCCGTGGCCGGGGTCGGCGCGGCGATCGGCCTGCTGCTCGGCGGCCTGCTCACCCAGTACGCGAGCTGGCGCTGGACGCTGTTCGTGAACATCTTCATCGCCGCGATCACCGTGGTGCTGGCGGTGCCGATCGTGCGGGAGAGCAAGGCGCACGGCAACACCAAGTACGACATCCCGGGCACGCTGCTGTCCAGCATCGGCATCGTCGCGCTGGTCTACGGCTTCACCGAGGTGGCCAAGAACAACAGCTGGAGCACGACCTCCGTGCTGGTGTCCTTCGGCATCGCGGCGGTGCTGCTGATCGCCTTCGTGATCTTCGAGTCCCGGATCGAGAACCCGCTGCTGCCGCTGCGGGTGGTCTGGCACCGCAACCGGGGCGGGTCGTTCCTGACCTCGATCATCCTGGGCGCGGGCATGCTCGGCATGTTCCTGTTCATGACGTACTACTTCCAGCAGATCCAGCACTACTCGCCGCTGCGCAGCGGCGTGTCGTACCTGCCCTTCTCCGGGGCGCTGATCGTGACGGCCGGCGTGGCCAGCGCGCTGGTGCCGAAGCTCGGCCCGCGCGTGGTGATGACCTTCGGCGGCCTGCTGGCCACCGGCGCGATGGTCCTGCTGACCCAGCTGAAGGCGGACTCCTCGTACCCGGCGATGATCCTGCCCGCCTTCATCGTGATGGCGGTGGGCATGGGCTGCGTGTTCGTGCCGCTGAGCAACACCTCGCTGACCGGGGTGGAGGACCACGACGCGGGCGTCGCCAGCGCGATGGTCAACACCACGCAGCAGGTCGGCGGCGCGCTCGGCGTGGCGCTGCTCAACACGGTGTTCACCACCACGATCAACAACTACGGCACGAACCACCGCACCTCGCCGTTCTCCCCGTCGGCGCAGATCCACGGTTACAACGTGGCCTTCTTGATCAGCGCGATCCTGCTCGGCCTGTCCACGCTGGTGACCTTCCTGATGATCCGCAAGGACCCCGAGACGGCCGTTCCGGTCGAGGGCACGCCGACCGAGGACGCACCGGCCGCGGCGGCGCCGGCTCCCGCGGTGCACGTGGCCTGACGGCGGTGACCGCGGCGACGCGGCAGTAAGACAAGCACAAGACAAGCAGGGGGTGCTGGGGTTCCCTCTCCCGATCCGTCGGGCGAGGGAACCCCAGCACATTTCTGTCCGGGTTCTCTCTGGGCGGGGCCGGTCCGGTCAGGAGGCCTTCGCCGAGAGCACCGGGTAGTAGCCGCTGCCCTGGCCGGTCGCGGTCGGGTGGTAGGAGTCGCTGAGGTTGCCCCAGTCCACCGAGTTGAGCCAGCCGGCGCCGTCGCACAGCTCATGGCTGGTGAAGATCGAGCGCACGTCGGCGAACACCGCGCCGTGCCGGGCGGCGGCCTGCTGGATCAGCGAGTCGAGCAGGTTGATGCCCTCGTCGATCTTGGCCCGGCTGGTGCTGCTGAGGCCGACGCAGAACGAGACGTTCAGGTCGTAGAAGTCCGGGTAGTCGAGGAACACGATCTTGGCGTTGGGCGCCTTGGCCCTGATCGAGTTCAGCACGTTGTCATAGCGGCCGGGCAGGATCGACTGGGCCTGGGCCTCGGCCGCGTTGATGTCGCTGACGCAGGTGCTGGTCCCCCACACGACGCAGTCGATCATGACGCTGGAGAAGCCGACGTCGTTGCCGCCGATGAGCAGCGAGACCAGGGTGGTGCCGCTGTTGACCGAGGCGAGCTGACTGTTCAGCACGTCGCTGGTGGTCGCGCCGGAGCAGGCGACGAAGGCGAAGGAGGTCGGGTGGTTGGCGTTGGCCCACAGCTGGGCCGCCGCGTTGGCACTGCGGGAGCATGAACCGCTTGTGCCGTAGCTTCCGGCGCCGAGGCCGGAGGCGTACGAGTCGCCGAGGGCGACGTAGTTGACGGTCGCCGCGCTCGCGGGTGCGGCGGCCAGAACCGCCGCCGCGGTGGCGGCAGCGGCGGTGAGCGCGACAAGGATCTGACGCGGACGCAAGGTTCCCTCCGGGGTGTGGGAGTGGATGCAGCTAACACATCTGTAACCCCGGCAGGGCGCGACGGAAAGGGCGAGTATGACCTATGCGAAGATTTTGCCCTTCGGAACATTGCACATCTTTGCTGGTAAACGCGTTATTCAGAGTACTTGACCGTGACCGGATCAGGGTACGACTGACCGGTCAGGCTTCGTAGACCACGGTTCCGGCCACCACGGTCAGCGCGCAGCGCGCCTCGGCGATCCCCTCCGGCGGCGCGCCGAACACGTCGCGGTCGAGCACTGCGATGTCGGCACGCTTGCCCGCCTCCAGCGAACCGGCGCGCGTCTCGGCCCGGCACACCCACGCGGAGCCGATGGTGTAGGCGGCCAGCGCGTCGCCGAGCGTGAGCGCCTGCTGCGGCAGGAACGGCGGCGTGCCGGGCGCGGCGCCGGGCACGGTCCGGTTGACCGCGACGTGCACGGCCTGCAACGGATCAGGGGTCGATACCGGCCAGTCGCTGCCCGCCGCCAGCGTGGCGCCGCTGCGCCGCAACGCCTCGAACGGGTACTGGCGGCCGTAGCGCAGCGCGCCGAGGATCGGCTCGTTGAGCGTGCGCATCTGCTCGTCCTCGGCGGCCCACAGCGCCTGCATGTTCGCGGTGACGTCGAGTTCGCGGAAACGCGGGATGTCCAGCGGGTCCACCACCTGAATGTGCGCGATGTGGTGCCGGTTGCCGGTCGGGCCGTTGACCGTCCGGGCCACGGCGAAGGCGTCGAGCGCCTCGCGCACGCCGCGGTCGCCGATCGCGTGCACGTGGACCTGGAAGCCGAGCGCGTCGAGACTGGTGACCGCCTCGGCCAGCAGCGCGGCGTCGAGATAGCTGTGCCCGTGCTCGCCGGTGGGGCGACCGGACTCGTCGAGGTAGGGCGTGAGCATCGCGGCGGTCAGGTTCTCGCAGATCCCGTCCTGCATGATCTTGATGGTTCCGGCCGTGAAGCCGCCGTGTCCGTTGGCAGCCGCCGTCTCCGACGCGGCTGCGCGGCGCTCGACCAGGTCGGCGATCTGCTCCAGGCCGCGGTTGCGGTCCCACCACAGCGCTGCGCTGATGTGCCCAGTGAGCAGCCCCTCCCGCGCCGCGCGCAGGTACGCGGGCAGAATGTCGTCGTAGCCCAAGTAGCCGCCGACGATCGCGTCCTGCCAACCGGTTACGCCGAACGAGTGCAGGTAGCGCTGTCCTTCGAGCAGCGCGGCGAGGTAGTCGTCCTCGCTGAGCCGGGGAGCATGGCGGCCGACCAGGTTCGCGGCCTCCTCGTGCAGCGCCCCGGACGGCTCGCCGCCGGGTTCGCGGGCGATGCGGCCGCCGACCGGATCGGGCGTGTCGCGGTCCACTCCGGCGAGGCGCAGCGCGAGGCTGTTCGCCCAGGCGTCGTGATGGTCGCGGTTGAGCAGGAAGACCGGACGGTCCGGCACCACCACGTCGAGCAGGGCGCGGCTCGGGGCGCCGCCCGGGAACTGGTCCATCGACCAGCCGCCGCCGACGATCCACGGCAGTTGCGGATTCGCGGCGGCGTACGCGGCGACGCGCGCCACCGCGTCCTGTGCGTCGTGCGATCCGGTCAGATCGCAGCGCAAGCGTTCCGCGCCGCCGAACACCGGGTGCACGTGCGCGTCGATGAAGCCCGGCAACGCCAGCCTGCCGGTGAGGTCCACGACACGCGTACGTGGGCCGATCGCGTCACGTGCCGCACGCTCGCCGAGGGCTGTGATGACGCCCTCGTGCACCGCGAGGCCCGATGTCCACGAGCGCGCGGCGTCGGATGTGTAGCAAGGCCCTCCGATAAGGACCAGGTCGGCGACCTCACGCATCGACGCGGCACCTTGATTCGGTCATGCGGCCGAGCATCCCATGGATCCCACGGGCACGACTTGGCCGCGTAACGACAGAATGTAACGCATGAAGATCTTAGAGCTGGCGCTCGGCGCGGCCATGCTGGCCGCCACTTGGCTGTCAGTGCTGGTGAGCCTGGTGGTGCCGCGCGGGCTCAAGTCGATCTACGCCCGGGCGATGCACAACGCGGTGCGCTGGCCGTTCCAGTACGTGGCCGACCGCTGCAAGTCCTACGAGACCAAGGACCGAGTGCTGGCCTGGGCCGCGCCGACGGCCATCCTGGTCACGCTGATCAGCTGGCTCGTCCTGTTCCTGCTCGCCTACGCGCTGCTGCTGGACGGGGCCAGCGGGCTGGGCTTCGACCTGGCGCTGCGCGAGTCCGGCTCCTCGCTGCTCACCCTCGGCTTCGCCTCGACCGACCGCGACCGGCTCACCTTCCTCGACTTCTGCGCCGCGGCGACCGGACCGGTGACGATCGGCCTCCAGGTCGGCTATCTGCCCGCGCTGTACACCGCGTACTCACGCCGGGAGACCGAGGTGACGCTGCTTCAGGCACGCGCCGGTGTCCCCGCCTGGGGCCCGGAGATCCTGTTTCGGCACGTGCAGGTGGCCGGGCTGCTGACCAGCCTGCCGGACCTGTATCGCGGCTGGGAGCGTTGGGCGGCGGAGATCTCGGAGAGCCACACCAGCTATCCGGTGCTGATCCACTTCCGCTCGCCGCAGCCGTACCGGAACTGGCTGATCGGGCTGCTCGCGGTGATGGACGCCGGGGCGATGGAACTCGCCCTCAACCCGGCCACCCCGGCGAGCGGCATCATCCGGGTCGGTCTGCGCGGCGGCTTCACCTGCCTGCGCGACATCGCCCGATCGGAGGGCATACCGTACAACGCCGACCCTGATCCCGATGACGACATCGAGTTGACGTACGAAGAGTTCTCTCAGGGCGTCGATATGCTGCGTTACGCCGGCTACCCGATCGAACGCACGCCTGAGGAGGCGTGGCCGCACTTCCGCGGCTGGCGGATCAACTACGAGTCCACCGCGTACGCGCTGGCGTACCTGATCGACGCCGTTCCGGCGCCCTGGTCGGGACCGCGCCGGACACCCGGCCAGACCGTCAAGGTGCATACTCCGCGCGACCGCAAGCCGACCCGCGGCCTGGAGCCGAAGAAGGTCAACGTCAGTTGACGCACGGAACGCCAGGCGGTGCGGTAACCGTCGGCACGTGAGTCGGCGGCGCAGTCCTCTTCAGCGTCGGCGTAGCGCTAGGGGTCGCGACTTCGGCGTCTGCCTGCGGGATCGCCGGGCCCGGACTTGCGCTCGTGGCCGAAACCGTGCTGGCGACCTCGGCGCTCTCCCCCGCCAACAGCCGCCGCGCGACCGTGCGCACCTGCATCGGATCGATGAGATTGACCGACTCGCCGTCCCTGGTGGCGAACCCCTGGATCGGCAGCGTGTAGAAGGTGACGTTGCCTGAGGTGACCGCGCCGGCCTGACGCGCGAAGGACAGCAGGTCGAAGCCTGAGTCGATGACGATGTCCTTACGCGCGACGTCGAGCAGCGCGCCGACCTTCCCGAGGTCGTTGAGCACGCCGGCCTCGCGCAGCTTGTGCATCGCCGAGGCGAGGAACGCCTGCTGACGGTGCGTTCGGTCGAGGTCGCCGTTCGTCAGGCCGTGGCGCTGTCGGACGAAGGCGAGCGCCTGCGCGCCGTCCAGGGTCTGCACGCCGGCCGGGAAGTCGGCGCCGGAGTACCAGTCGCGCACCGGCTCGCGCAGGCACACCTGCACGCCGCCGAGCGCGTTGGCCAGGTCGTAGAACCCGGCCAGGTTGACCTCCGCGAAGTGGTCCACCGAGACACCGAGCAGCTGCTGCACGGCGTCGATCGCGGCGTGCCGCCCCGCCTCGCGGCCCAGCTGCTCGAGGACGGCGCGGTCGCCGGTCCCGGCCGAGCGCGCGATGCTCTCGGCGTTCGCCTTGGCGCGTCCGTACGCCTCCTTGACCTTGTGCTGGCCGAGGCCCTCGGGCAGGTCAACGTAGTCGTCGCGCGGAATGGACAGGGCCATGGCGCGCGAGCCGTCCGCCGGAACATGCAGCAGAATCAGCGTATTAGTGTTATATCCGCCGATGTCGCTGGAGCTGCCGGCGTGCAACTGCCGCAGGATCGCGGGCGACAGGTCGCCGCCCTGGTTGTCCCGCCGCGAGTCCAGCCCCATCAGCAGGATGTTGACGTCGCCGCCGGGACGGCTCGCGCCGCCGAGGCCGGCCAGCGCGTGCGAACTGGCCAGCCCGCCGAGCACCGAGGAGTGCAGATACCAGCCGGCCCCGGCGGCGAAGAGCACCAGCGCGGATGCGGCGCCGAACAGCGTGCGGCCGAGGAGCCGGGCGCGGCGGGTGAGCCGGAGCCGGGTCGGCCGCGGGTATCCGCCGCGCTCAACGTGCCCATCGCGCCGGTCCAAGCCGCGTCTCCCGTTGTGCGCACCCAATGATCTCCTGGTGCGTTGATCCTAGAAAGCGGTCCGGGCGGTGCCCCGACGCCACGGCGCCGCCTCACTCGTTCGGCCGACGCGCACCACTCGATCCGACTCCTATGCCGTAACCGATCGAGGGTTGATAACGTGCGAGGATGACCAGTCCCCGCCCGGACGCCGGGTACCCGATCGCTCCTCGCGCCGACATCGTCGAGAACATCCACGGACTGACCATCAGCGACCCGTACCGCTGGCTGGAGAACGCGGCGTCGGCCGCGACCGAGGCGTGGAGCGCGCAGCAGGACGCGCTGTTCAGCCAGGCTCGCGCCACCTGGCCGGGCCTCGACCGGCTGCGCGTACGCATCGCCGAACTGAGCGCCACCGGCGCGGTCAGCCCGCCGGTCTGGCGGGGCGGGCGCTGCTTCCTGACCCGGCGCCTGCCCGAGCAGGAGCACCCGGTGCTGCTCACCGTGGACGAGAGCGGCGAGGAACGGATACTCATCGACCCGATCGCCCTGAACCCGGACGGGACGACCACCCTGGACGACTGGAGCGCGTCGCCGTCCGGGCGGCTGCTGTCGTACCAGATCTCCGAGGGCGGTACCGAGGAGTCCGTACTGCGCGTGATGAACGTGGCGACCGGGGAGGTCGTTGACGGCCCGATCGACCGGACGCGTTACATGCAGGTCGCCTGGCTTAACGACGAGAGCGGCTACTACTACACCCGCCGGCTCGCGCCCGAACTCCTGCCGCCGGACCAGAGGCAGTTCCACCGGCGCGTCTACCTGCACCGCCTCGGCACGAATCCGGATCACGACGTGGTCATCTTCGGCGACAACGCCAGGATGACCGACTATCACTTCGCGTCGATGTCGGCGGACGGCCGCTGGCTCCAGATCTCCACCAACGAAGGCACCGAGCCGCGTAACGACCTGTACCTCGCCGACCTGTCGGGAGCCGACCCGACCGCGCCGCCGCTCAAGCCGGTGCAAGTCGGCCTCGACGCGCTGACCTACCTCGCCCTGCCACGCGCCGACAGCCCGCTGGCCGGGCAGGCACTCATCCTCACCACGCTCGACGCGCCGCGGGTCCGGATATGCGTCGCCTCGACCGATGACCCGACACCCGATGCCTGGCGCGAGCTGATCGCCGAGGATCCGGACGCGGTCATCGAGGACTTCACACTGCTCGACGGCTCCGAGTTGGACCGGCCGCTGCTGCTCGTCACGCGTATCCGGCACGCGATCAGCGAGATCACCGTGCACGACGCGGTAACCGGTGAGCTGCGCGGTAACGTGCCGCTGCCGTCTGTGGGCACCGTCACCGGCTTGACCTCTCGGCGCGATGGCGGTCACGAGGCGTGGTTCCTCTACACCGACTTCGGTACGCCCCCACGCGTCTACCGCTACGACGGCCGCACCGGAGAGACGACGCTCTGGGCGGACACGCCGGGCAAGCCCACGACGCCGACGGTGTACACGCGTCAGGTCGAGTACACGTCGAAGGACGGCACGACCGTTCGTATGTTCATCACTTCCGGTGAGCTGGACGAGGCCCCGCAACAGCCGCACCCGACGATCCTCTACGGCTACGGCGGCTTCAACATCAGCCTGCCGCCGGAGTACGGCGTCTCGACGCTGGCCTGGATCGAGGCCGGTGGAGTGTATGCGACCGCCAACCTGCGCGGCGGCGGCGAAGAGGGCGAGGAGTGGCACCGCGCCGGGACCTTCGCCAACAAGCAGAACGTGTTCGACGACTTCCACGCGGCCGCGCAGTACCTGCTCGACCACGGCTGGACCACCGCGCGCCAGCTCGCGATCAGCGGCGGCTCGAACGGCGGACTACTGGTCGGCGCCGCGCTGACTCAGCGCCCCGATCTCTACCGCGCGGTCGTGTGCAGCGCGCCGCTGCTCGACATGGTGCGTTATGAGCGGTTCGGGCTGGGTCAGACCTGGCACGTGGAGTACGGCACCGCCGACGACCCTGACCAGCTGGCCACCCTGCTCGCGTACTCGCCTGTGCACAACGTGCGCGAGGGCGCCGAGTACCCGGCCGTGCTGTTCACCGTCTTCGAGGGCGACACCCGGGTCGATCCGCTGCACGCACGCAAGCTGTGCGCCGCGCTCCAATGGGCCACGAACGGCGATCCGGCCGAACGTCCGATCCTGCTGCGCCGGGAGACCGGCGTCGGGCACAGTACCCGCGCCGTCTCACGCCGGGTGGATCTGCTCACGGACACCCTGGGCTTCCTGGCGAGCCATACCGGACTCCGGCTGGGCTAACCTGACGGGGTACCCGGCCATCCGCCGGGGTAGACCACGATCGTCGGCCACCGTCGAACGGTCGGGGCCCATCGAGACGAGACGCCGCGTGCCACAAGCACCGGCGCGCCGGACCGAACAGAAAGGCGGCGACGGTGCCGTCGAGACACCGCGGGCGAGCCTGCCCCCATCCACGGATGAGGGTCGCATGACTGAGAACGGCGCCTCGGGCGCGTCCGACCTGCGCGGCCTGACCGAGGAGCTGCGCGGTCACCTGGCCCGCGTCCGCCTCGGCGGAGACGAGCGCTCCCGCAACCGGCACCTGGCGCGCGGCAAGCTGCTGCCGCGCGAGCGCATCGACCGGCTGCTCGACCCCGGCTCCCCGTTCCTCGAACTCGCCCCGCTCGCCGCGCACGGCCTCTACACGCAGCACGGCGGCCCGATCCCGTCCGCCGGGATCATCGCGGGCATCGGCCGCGTCCAGGGGCGGCTGTGCGTCGTCGCCGCGAACGACGCCACGGTCAAGGGCGGCACGTACTACCCGATGACCGTGAAGAAGCACCTGCGCGCGCAGGAAGTCGCCGCCGCCAACCGGCTGCCCTGTGTCTACCTCGTCGATTCCGGCGGCGCCTACCTGCCGCTCCAGGACGAGGTCTTTCCGGACCGCGACCACTTCGGCCGGATCTTCTTCAACCAGGCCAGGCTGTCCGCGGCCGGCGTTCCGCAGTTGGCGGCCGTGCTCGGCTCGTGCACCGCCGGCGGCGCGTACGTCCCGGCGATGAGCGACGAGACAGTCATCGTGCGGAACCAGGGCACGATCTTCCTCGGCGGTCCGCCGCTGGTGAAGGCGGCAACCGGTGAGGTCGTCACCGCGGAGGAGTTGGGCGGCGCGGACGTGCACACGCGCCTGTCCGGTGTCGCGGATCACTTCGCCGAGAACGACGCGCACGCGCTCGACCTGCTCAGGCAGGCGATCGCCACCCTCCCGCCGACCGAACCGTGGCTTACGCCGGACGACGCCGCAGAACCGGCCGAGGACCCGGCGCAGCTCTACGACGTCGTACCGGCCGACCCGCGTATCCCGTACGACGTGCGTGAAGTCATCCGACGCATCGTTGACCGATCGGAGACGCACGAGTTCAAGGCGCGTTACGGCGAGACGCTGGTGTGCGCGTTCGCGCGGATCCACGGCTATCCGGTCGGCATCCTGGCGAACAACGGCATCCTGTTCAGCGAGTCCTCACTCAAGGGCGCGCACTTCATCGAGCTGTGCCAGCAGCGCCGCATCCCGCTGGTCTTCCTCCAGAACATCTCCGGCTTCATGGTCGGGCGCGACTACGAGCACCGGGGCATCGCGAAGGACGGGGCGAAGCTGGTCACCGCGGTCTCCTGCGCGACGGTGCCCAAGTTCACCGTGGTGATCGGCGGCTCGTTCGGCGCCGGCAACTACGGCATGTGCGGCCGTGCGTACGACCCGCGCTTCCTGTGGATGTGGCCCAACGCGCGCATCTCAGTGATGGGCGGCGAGCAGGCCGCGACGGTACTGGCCACCGTGCGCCGCGACGGCATCGAGGCCGCGGGCGGCGAGTGGTCGGCGCAGGAGGAGGAAGCGTTCAAGAAGCCGGTGCGCGAGCAGTACGAGGCGCAGGGCTCGCCGTACTACTCGACGGCGCGCCTGTGGGACGACGGGATCATCGACCCCGCGGACACCCGGCGCGTCCTCGGACTCGCGCTCGCCGCCGCCTCGTACGCGCCGCCGGCCCCGACCGGCTACGGCGTGTTCCGGATGTGATGACCATGACGACGAGTGAGTTCACCAAGATCCTCATCGCCAACCGCGGCGAGATCGCGTTACGCATCATCCGCACGGCGCGGTCGATGGGTATACGCACCGTCGCCGTGTACTCGGATGCGGACCGCGACGCCGCGCACGTCGTCGCCGCAGACGAAGCAGTGCGGATCGGCGCGGACGAGACCGATTCCAGTGCCCCGTCCGCGTCATACCTCAACATCGACGCGCTGCTTAACGCCGCCAAGCAGAGCGGCGCCGACGCGGTACATCCCGGCTACGGCTTCCTGTCCGAGCGCGCCGAGTTCGCGCGTGCGTGCGGTGACGCCGGGATCGTCTTCATCGGCCCGCCCGCGGACGTCATCGCGGCGATGGGACGGAAGGACCACGCGCGCCGGATCGCGCAGGACGCCGACGTCCCCGTCCTGCCGACTTACCGATCCGACGACCCGGACATGCGCTTTCCCGTGCTCGTCAAGGCAGCGGCCGGTGGCGGCGGTAAGGGCATGCGCATCGTGCGTAACGCTGCCGATCTGCCTGACGCACTATCAGCCGCGCGGCGCGAGGCCGAATCAGCCTTCGGCGACGGAACGTTGCTCGTCGAGCGGTACGTCGAGCGCGGACGTCACGTCGAGGTGCAGATCATCGCCGACGCATTCGGCACGGTCCTGCATCTCGGCGAACGCGACTGCTCAGTGCAGCGGCGCCATCAGAAGGTCGTCGAGGAGAGCCCCGCACCGACCGTCTCGGCGGCGCTGCGCGAGCAGTTGCTGCACGCCGCGGTGCGGCTGGCCGCGCGGGTCGGCTACGTCAACGCGGGCACGGTCGAATTCCTGGTCGCCGACGACGAAGAGTTCTTCCTGCTTGAGATGAACACCCGGCTCCAGGTCGAGCACCCGGTCACCGAGTCGGTCACCGGCCTCGACCTTGTCGAGCTCCAGATCCGCGTCGCGTCGGGGCAACCGCTGCCGCTGCGGCAGGAGGACGTGTCGGCGCACGGGCACGCGATCGAGGTGCGCGTCTACGCCGAGGATGCGGAGCACGGCTTCCTGCCGCAGGCCGGACGTGGCGGCGTCGTCACGTGGCCCCCGCCCCACGAGGCACGCGTAGACGCGGCGCTGCGCTCGTTTGACGAGGTCTCACCGTGGTATGACCCGATGATCGCAAAAGTGATCAGCCACGGCCACGACCGTGAGTCCGCGCGCCGGGCCCTGCTCGACGCTCTCGCCAACACGCGCATCGACGGCCTGACCACGAATCTCGGCTTCCTCAGTACGCTGATCGGCTCGGCACAGTTCGCCGACGCCGCCATCGACACCGCCTGGCTCGACCGCAATCCGGATCTGCCCTTCCAGGCACGTCTCGCGCCGGACGGCCCGACCCCGTTCGATCTGCGCGACGGCTGGCGGCTGGCCGGCCCACCGCTGCCCGTGCGCGTACACGTCGGGCAAGCCACCGCCAACCATGCCACCGCCACCACAGCCGATGTTCCCGCCGACGGCACGGTACGCGCACCCATGCCCGGCACCGTCATCGCCGTCAAAGTCACCGATGGCCAACACGTCTCAGCAGGCGAACCCCTCGGCGTCGTGGAGGCGATGAAGATGGAACACACCCTCACCGCGCCGCACGACGGCGTGGTCGCGCAGGTCAGCGCGGCCGTCGGCGACCGAGTCCCGATCGGCGCGCCGCTCTTCGTCATCGGCCTCGAAGCCGCCTCCTCAGCCGAAGGCGGCGAACCTTCATGACCGCCCGACTGCCTCAGGTCTTCCCCCACGCCGGACTGCCCGACCGCGTCACGGTGTACGAGGTCGGCGCGCGCGATGGCCTCCAGAACGAGAAGACGACCGTCCCGACCGAGGTGAAGGCGCAGTTCATCGGCCGCCTCGCCGACGCGGGGGCCGGCATCGTCGAGGCAACCAGCTTCGTGCACCCGAAGTGGATACCGCAGCTCGCCGACGCGGACGCCCTGTTCCCGCTGCTTAAGCAGGGTCCAGGGGTGCGTTACCCCGTCCTCGTGCCGAATCTGCGCGGGTACGAGCGTGCACTGGCCTGCGGCGTACGTGAGATCGCCGTGTTCGCCTCAGCCACCGAGACCTTCGCCCAACGCAACCTCAACACGACCGTGGACGGCGCGCTCGCCGACATCGAAGCCGTGGTCAAGCCCGCGATCGAGCGTGGCTTGTGGGTGCGCGGCTACGTCTCGATGTGCTTCGGCGACCCGTGGGAGGGACCGGTCGAACCGTCCACGGTCGCGTCGGTCGTCGAGCGCCTGCTCGCGTTCGGCTGCCACGAGGTCAGCCTCGGCGACACGATCGGTACCGCGACCCCCGGCCACGTGCGTGCCCTGATCAACCTGCTGACCGGCCGCGGCGTCGATCCGGCGCGGCTGGCCGTGCACTTCCACGACACGTACGGCCAGGCGCTCGGCAACACCCTCGCCGCGCTCCAGGCCGGGATCACCACCGTCGATGCCTCAGCAGGAGGCCTCGGCGGCTGCCCCTACGCGCAGTCCGCCACCGGCAACCTCGCCACCGAAGACCTCGTGTGGATGCTGGACGGACTCGGCATCGACACCGGCATCGACCTGCCGGCCCTCGTCGAAACCTCCGGCTGGATGGCCGACCACCTCGGCCGCCCGGCCCCGTCCAGAGCCGTCCAAGCCCTCACAAAGGGCCGAACCCCGAAGGACTGAACACCGTGCTCGATCCGGAACTGCCCGCGGAGTACGAAGAGCTCCGCAAGACCGTTGAGGAATTCGCCCACAACGAGGTCGCCCCGGTGATCGGGGACTACTACGAGCGGCACGCCTTCCCGTACCCGCTGGTCGCCACGATGGGCCGAATGGGGCTGTTCGGCCTGCCCTTCCCCGAGGAGTACGGCGGCATGGGCGGCGACTACTTCGCGCTCTGCATCGCGCTCGAGGAGCTGGCGCGCGTCGATTCCTCCGTAGCCATCACGCTCGAGGCGGGCGTCAGCCTCGGTGCGATGCCGATCTACCGCTTCGGCACGCGGGAGCAGAAGGAGCGCTGGCTGCCGGACATGTGCAGCGCGAAGCGTCTCGGCGCATTCGGCCTGACCGAGCCCGAGGGCGGCTCGGACGCCGGTGCCACCAAGACCCGCGCGCGTATCGACGCCGAGGGCTCGGCGGGTGCGCAGTGGGTCATCGACGGCGCCAAGTCGTTCATCACCAACTCCGGCACGGACATCACCAGCCTCGTGACCGTCACCGCCGTGACCGGCCCCGCGCAGGACGGCCGCAAGGAGATCTCCGCGATCATCGTGCCCAGCGGTACGCCCGGCTTCACCGTCGAGCCGGGCTACTCGAAGGTCGGCTGGTGTGCGTCGGACACGCATGGGCTGGCGTTCAAGGACTGCCGCGTGCCTGAGGAGAACCTGCTCGGGGAGCGTGGTCGGGGCTACGCACAGTTCCTGCGCATCCTCGACGAGGGCCGTATCGCGATCGCCGCCCTCGCGACCGGCTTGGCACAGGGCTGCGTAGACGAGTCGCTGCGTTACGCCCGCGAGCGCTCCGCCTTCGGCCACCGGATCGAGGACTACCAGGCGATCCAGTTCAAGATCGCCGACATGGAGGCGCGCGCCCACACCGCCCGGCTCGCCTACCGCCACGCGGCGGCGCTGCTGGTGACCGGCAAGCCGTTCAAGAAGCAGGCCGCGATCGCCAAACTGGTCGCGAGCGACGCGGCGATGGTCAACGCCCGCGAGGCGACGCAGATCTTCGGCGGCTACGGCTTCATGAACGAGTTCCCGGTCGCCCGGTTCTACCGAGACGCGAAGATCCTGGAGATCGGCGAGGGCACGAGCGAGGTGCAGCGCGTCCTGATCGCCCGCGATCTCGGCCTGCCCGCGTGACACATCAACGCAGTCGTGCGACCGCGTAATCACCCGGTCGCCGACTGCATCCCCGCCACCAAGTCGTTATCCGGCAATCGGCGCAAGACACGGAAAGGCGACTCGACCCTCGAGTACGGTAACCTGTGCGGGCCCTGAGTCGGGCGGGGCCGCACGGTCCCGTACGGGGGCCCATCCGGGCACGCAGTGTCAGATTCACCCGAGCCAGGCCCCAGATCACGAGGAGAAACACGCCATGGCAGCCACGCTTCAGGAAGTCCTGCTCTCGCCGGATAACCGCCCGAAGGTCGTCGCCGACTGCCAGACGCTGATCGACCAGGAGGTTGCCGACAAGTCCGGCATCTCCGGCACGGCGATCAAGCTGGCCTACAAGACCGTCACCGCGTTCGCCTCCGGCATCGTCCACGACGCCGTGGACACGCTGCTGCCGGATTTCGTGGCCAAGCTGGAGCCGTACTACGCGGACTTCACGGCCTCGGGCGGCTCGCAGTTCGGCGACTACCTGGCCAAGCACGGCGACGAGGTCTCCGAGGCCCTGCTCTCGGTGACCGACGCGCGCGCCGCCAACTCGCAGCGCGCCCCGATCAAGAAGGCGTACAACACGGTCCGCCCGAGCGGCGTCAAGAACATCGAGGCCGCGCTTCCGCGCCTCGGCGCCCTGGTCCAGAAGTACACCGGCTGAAAAGCCGCCGATCGCTCGCCCGCAATCCTTGCGCCAAACGCTCCGCTAAGCACCACCTGACGGCCCGTCCCGCCGCCAGCGGACCGCGAGTCGGCGTGACGATGCTCGCCATCACCTGACAGCCCGTCCCAGTACCAGTTGACTGCGGGCCGGCGTGGCGGTTTGCGCGGCGAGCATCAACTGATCAACCGTCAACTGATCACCCCTCAGGTGCCCGGCTCCCGCAGCCGGGCACCTGCTTTTCTGCACCCCTTCTCACTCACCCGTCCTCGCCCACCCCACCCCACCGTGATCACAATCCCACACCACAACCCCTGTTTCTCAATTTCTGTCAGTACCTCCTGTCATAGTCGATCACAGGACATCACAGTCCGCCCGCAATCGACTCAAGGAGGAAGAATGTCCACCCCGACCACCACCGCTGCCCGCACCACTCCCCGTGGCGCCGCATCCGTCATCGAACTCGAAATCGCCACCGAGTCCGGGCCCGGCTGGCTCGGCTCAGGCGCCGAACCGGTCACCGTCAGCCTCACCGCCGAGACCGTGCGCTTCGACGGCACGCAACTGCACTTCGTCACCGGAAACACCGTGGTGCGCTCCGTGCCACAGTCCGAGGTCACGGCACTGACCTGGCGCGGCAGTCCACCCAGAGGCCGCGCGCCGGGGCCGCACCGCAACGCCGGCGTGGTCTGGACGGAGGAAGAACGTGCACGGCTGACCGCTGAGGTACTCGGTGACCTGAGCTGGATCGAGATCAGCCACCGGCACGAGCGAACGATCTCCGCCGTACGGCGTGAGGCGGTCCGAATGCGCCTCGTCGATGAACTCGGCAGACGGCTCGATGCCTCGCCGAGTGCCCTGTCCGCACCTCAACCGCCACCACCCCAGCTGCCACCGACTCAGCCGCCGACCCAGCCGCCGTCACATCACCTTCCATCGCCTCGCCTGTCCACGCCCCCGGCACCATCCCCGTCAGCAAACCGCTCCACAAACCACCAGACAGGCCGGTGACAGGCCTGTGACGATGACGATGTGACGATGCCCATGACAGTAGCCATACATCAGCCGTAAAACAGTCGCTCGAACACGCTTCGAGCCCGCCGGGCGCGGCGGCGATGAGCGTCCAGCAGCGCCTCATTGTCCAGATGGTGGTGAGCGAGCAGACCCCCACCACCATCCGCCGAGCCCCCAGCGTGCCATCCGTTACCGGGTGTCTCCCCGACATGGTTCCAACCGTCGAGGTAGCGCGCGATCACGGCCAGATCGCGCGCTCCGGTCGGAATCTGATCGGCGGAGCGTCCACGCACCAGGGTGATGCCGTTGCGCATCCTCGTCGTCTGGTACCAGGCGTCGTCGAGCAGCGTCTGGTCGCCCTCCGACATCAGTCCGGCCTCCACCGCAGCCGCGAGCGCCGCCCTCGTACCGGTGACCCGCAGCGCGGGTACCTGTGATCCATACCTCAACTGAAGGAGCTGAGCCACCCATTCGACATCTGACAAACCACCCGGACCCAGCTTCGTGTGCAGCGCCCGATCGGCGCCGCGCGGCAGCCGTTCGGCCTCCATACGAGCCTTGATCCGCCTGATCTCGACCACGTCGGTCTCGGGCAACCCCTTGTCCGGATACCGGATCGGGTCGATCAGCTCGACGAACCGAGCGCCCACACCCTCGTCGCCCGCGATCGGCGCGGCCCGCAGCAACGCCTGCGACTCCCAGACCCTCGACCACCGCTTGTAGTACTCGGCGTACGAGGCCAGGCTACGTACCAACGGACCCTGACGTCCCTCGGGACGCAGGTCGGCGTCGATCAACAGTGGCGGATCGGTGCCGGGTGCCTGCAACAGCCGGCGCAGCTCGTTGGCGAGCTCAAAGGCGAGCTCGGTGGCCTCGCGCTCGTCCGCGCCGTCCCGCGGCTCGTGGACGAAGATCACGTCGGCATCGGAGCCGTAGCCGAGCTCACCGCCGCCGAACCGCCCCATCGCGACAACGGCGAGCCGCGTGGGCAACGGTTCACCAAGCGCTGGATCCGTACCACCTACACCTACACCTACACCTACCCCCGGACCCACCGCACCCGCGGCCACACCGACGCCCGCATCTACATCATCTACATCTACGTCCGCATCTACACTGCCACGATCCTTACCACCGCCATCCATACCGCCTCGCGCCGCACCAACTGCGCCACTGCCACCTGTGCCACTGCCGCCTGCACCACCTGGACCGGTGCCCACGCCCTCACTTCCGCGTGCCGCGCCAGCCGCACCACCGCTACCTTCGCCACCGCCTGAGTCGCCCGGACTGGTGGCCTCGCCCGCACCGCCGCGTGCCGTGCCAGGTGTATCACCGCCACCTGCACCACTGCCGCCCGTCCCACCTGGACTGGTGCCCGCACCCGCAATTCCGCGTGCCCCGCCAGCCGCACCACCGCTACCTTCGCCACCACCCGAGTCGCCCGCGCTGGCGGCCTCGCCCGCACCGCTAGCCGCACCACCGCTACCTTCGCCGCCACCTGGGTCGCCCGGACTGGTGGCCTCGCCGACACCGCCGCGCACCCCGCTAGCTACACCACCGCCGCCGCCTGCTTCACCTGAACCGGTGCCCGCACCTACACCACCACGTGCACCAGCCGTACCTGACGTGCTGCCGGGAGTACCGCCTGCCCGGAAGGCGATCACGGCCGCGAGCGCCGCCTCGATCGTCGCCGCGGTGACGTCCGTCAAGGCGCGGCCGAGCACGTCCAGCGGGTCGTTCCCGAATAGGTTCCCGCCTGTGTGTCCAACTGGATGTCCGACTGGGTGTCCACCTGGGTGCGGCGCAGGCCCGCCCACCGCCGGGCGCACGCGGGCCGGAGCCGAATCATGCTCATCAGCCCCCGCTCCCAACAGCCCCAACAGGTCGGCGGACACGATGCGGAACAGCTCGCGTCTCCGTATCGCCCGCACAGCCGCGACCGCATGCTCGGCGCTGGTCGCCCGATAGACCACCGCCATCATCTCCGCCTCGATGGCGGCGCGGCTGCGCGGGACCAACGCGCTCGTATCGCTGAGCAGCGCGACCGCCTCGGGGTCCCGCAGCAGCAGGTCGGGCACGTATCCGCCGCAAGACAGCACCCGGGCGAGCCGCCACGCCGCTTCGCCCTCGTCCCGCAACGACCTGAGGTACCAGGGCGTGTCACCAAGCGCGTCCGACACCCGTCGGAACGCCAGCAGCCCGGCGTCCGGATCGGGTGCGTCGGCGAACCAGCCGAGCATCACCGGTAGCAGCGTGCGCTGGATCGCCGCTCGTCGGCTCACCCCGGTCGCCAGCGCCTCGATGTTCGCCAACGCACCAGCCGGGTTCGCGTACCCAAGCGCCGAGAGCCGGGCTCGTGCCGCGTCCGCCGAGAGTCGCGGGGTCGGCCCGGATCCGCTCGGCACCGTCGCCGCGCTGCTTTCGTCCAGCCGGGCCACGGCAGCCAGCAGCGGCCGATAGAACAACTTCTCGTGCAGCCTGCGCACCTCATGCGCATGCGCGCGCCAGGCTTTGCCGAGCTCACCGGCCGGGTCCTTCGCCCAGCCCATGGAGCGGCCGATCCGGCGCAACGCTGCCTGGTCATCTGGCATCGTGTGCGTTCGCTCGAGCCGGAACAGCTGGATACGGTGCTCGAGCATGCGCAGAAACCGGTACGCCTTCGCGAGGTGCGCGCCATCCTCGCGCCCGACGTATCCACCGTCGGCCAGCGCCGCTAGCGCGTCCAACGTCGCGGATACGCGCAACGTCTCGTCGCGCCGTCCGTGCACGAGCTGGAGCAGTTGCACCGCGAACTCGACGTCGCGCAGGCCGCCCGGACCGAGCTTGAGCTCACGGTCCACCGCTATCGACCCCGGAGCCCGCCGCAACGCATCGGTCGCGTGGTCCACCACGCGCCGCCGCATCGCCTGCACGTCATCCACGAAGTGCTCGCGCGCCGCCGCCGACCACACCATCGGGCTCGTCATCTCGATATACGCCGCGCCCAACGCCTCGTCACCGGCCACCGGCCGCGCCTTGAGCAGCGCCTGGAACTCCCAGGTCTTCGCCCATCGCTGGTAGTACGCCGCGTGGCTGGCCAGCGTGCGCACCAGCGGACCGGCCTTTCCCTCCGGCCGCAGCCCCGCGTCAACCTGCCAGATCGAGCCTTCGGAGGTGCTGTCCGAACACAACCGCATCATCCGCGACGCCAACCGGGTCGCCGCGCGCAACGCCTCGGCGTCATCGACCGTCGCCGCTGATGCTGGTGCAGCTGGTGATACTGGTGCAGCCGCTGGTGTCGGTGCAGTTGGCGACGCTGGTGCAGCCGCTGATGTTGGTGCAGCTGCTGATGCCGATGATGCTGCCCCCTCGGCCGGCTTTGCCGCCGGCCCTGCCGCCCCCGCTGGCGATGCCGCCGACCTTACTGCCGCCGATGCTGCGGACCCTGCCACCAGTCCGGCCGCCGTCTCAGGTCCCGCGCCCGACTCCGCGTCCGCCTCCACACCCGTGCCTGACCCCGCACCCGACCCCGCGTCTGACTCCACGTCCGCCCCCGTCTCGCCACCGTCCTGCGGCCGAACCGGCTCGGCGACGAACACGACGTCCACGTCACTCACGTAATTCAGTTCACGCGCGCCGCACTTGCCCATGCCAATCACCGCCAGCCGACACTTCGCCGCACTCGCCGGATCCTCGGCCCGCGCCACGGCGAGTGCCGCCGACAGCGTGGCCCCGGCCAGGTCGGCGAGGTCCGCGGTCACTGTGGACAGGTCCGCGGACGCGGCCACGTCCCGTGCCGTGAGCGCCAAGAGCGCCCTGCGGTATGCGATCCGCAGCGCGTTCTGCGCCTCTAATCCTGTGATTCCGGCCACCGGCGGTTCGTTCGGCCCCGCCTGCGTGACGCCTACCGCGTCGAACATCAGCGCGCGGAACCGGTCGGCGTCGGGTGTCAGGTCCTCGACCTCGAATTCTTCAAGTACGTGCCAGGAGTCGGGGTGCCTGACCACGAAGTCGCCAAGCGCGCTGCTCACCCCGAGCACGCCGAGCAGCCGGTCGCGCAGCGGCATCGAGGAGGCGAGCGTCGCGCGCAACGTCTGCGGATCCGGGCTCGCCTCCAGCAGCCGGCCCAGGGTCGCCAACGCCAGATCGGGATCCGCGCACCGGCTCAGCGCGTCCAGGACCAGCGGATTGCGGCCGAGTTCGCCGAACGGCTCCGAGCCCAGCAACGCCGCCGCGGCCCCCGGGTCACCGAACCCCCGCCGAGCCAACAGGCTGATCTGGGACTCACGCTCACGATCCGCGACCACCCCACGAATGTATCGGGCCGCCGTCCGGACCGTCACGCCGTTACCACTGCGCTACCTTCACCCGGACGAGTGATAACGGCATCTCACCCGCCCCGACACGGCGCCATGACGCGGGTTCCTATGCAGTTCGCTCAAAAGAGTCGCCACCCCCGCGGTTACCCTCTGCTGCGCTACGGTGACGCCATGCGCGACAGCATCCTAGCCTCCGCCCCCACCCCCCAGCCGGCCGCGCCATCCCAGCGGCCCGGCCGAGCGGACCAGGACCACGCCCCACTGCACGGACGCTCCGGCCGGGCCCGCCACCGCGAACGCAAGACCCTTACCCGAGCGGACTGGACCGAGGCGGCACTCGACGCCCTCGCCCGCGACGGTCTGCGCGCCGTCGCCGTCGAGCCGCTGGCCGAACGGCTCGGTGCCACCAAGGGTTCCTTCTACTGGCACTTCCGCGACCGCAACGCCCTGCTCGAGGCGGCGGTCAACCAGTGGGAGCAGACGGCGACCGACGAGCTGATCGCCAGGCTCGAGCACATCCCCGACGCGTCCGAGCGGCATCGCGTCGCGGTGGCCTGGGTCGCCGACTCCGACCGGGACATGCAGATCTTCATGGTGTTGCTCTGGAACGCCGACCACCCGGTGATCGGCCCGGCGATCAACCGCATCCTCAGTAAGCGGATGGCGTTCTCGCTACGCATGCGCGAGCAGTCCGGAGAGGACGCCGAGCAGGCCCGGCTGTCGATGATGTACGCGTACTCGGTCCTGCTCGGCCTGCAACTGCTGCGGCGTGCCGCCCCCCAGATGGTTCCGGAGGGGGACGGCACGCCGCAGGAACTGCGCGATTACGTGGCCTCGCTGATCAGACAGGCGGCCGGTATCCAGCCGACCGCCGCCTGAACCGCTGGGTCAGTCGGTCCCGAGCTCAAGCTCCGGTCCGACCAATCCCACCAGTTCGACCAGTCCGACTAGTCCCAGAGAACGGCGCCGCTGGTCGGGTCGAGGATGATCCGGTCGGCCTCGCGCTTGCTGAAGTCGAACATCGAGTTCAGCGAACCGGCCAGGGCGTCGAAGGAGTTGTCGCCAATCCTGCCGGTCTGCCAGTTGTCCTCGATGAACTTGAGGATGGAGGTCTGGTCGGTGATCGAGTGGTCAACGTAGTTGACCTTCGAGTACGGCGAGATGACCAGCAGCGGGGTGCGCGGGCCGTAGCCGCAGCGGTCCTGGTAGCCGCCGAGCGCCACCCGCGACTGGGTGTTGCAGGCACCGGGGCCGTTGAGGGCGTCCAGGGCCGGGTCCGAGGAGGAGTTCACGTTCGGCGGGGCGACGTGGTCGTACCATCCGTCCGAGTCGTCGTAGGCGATGACGATCGCGGTGCTCTTCCAGTCCCGGGACTTCTCCAGGGCGTTGATCACCGGGACGGTGCCCTCCTGCTCGTCGATCGGGTCGGAGTAACCCGCGTGGCCGTCCTGGTAGTTGGCCATCTTGACGAAGGAGACCGCCGGCAGGTTGTCAGCCTTCACCGCCTGGTAGAAGTACGACAGGTCGTACTGGTGGTTTGCCGGGCCGTTGTGTCCGACCTCCGCGATGGAGGCCGGCAGCGTGTGGTGCACGTTGGCCGTCGACTGGTAGTACTGGAACGGCGCGTGGTGCGGGTTGTAGTCCTTCACCACCGCGCCGCCGATGTTGGGGTGCGACGCGCCGCAGACCGCCTTGGTCGTGGCGGTGGCCGGCGTGGTCGGGGTGAAGCCGCCCTGGAACCAGCCCCAGCTCACGTTCTTCTCGTTGAGCAGGTCGCCGATGTTCTTGCCGGGCATCAGCAGGTGGTTGCTGTTGTTGGCGCAGTCGTCGAACGCCGGGTCGGGGTCGTTGACGACGGTCCCGATCCCGTTCGCGTCGGCCGAGGCGACGACGCCGCTGTCGGTGGTCTTCACGCCCGCGGGGGTGACGGCGTAGCCGCCGTGCGTCTGACCCGCGATCAGGTTGATCGCACCGGGGGTCGAAGGGCCGTACACCGTGTCGTACGAGTTGTCGCTCATCGCGTAGTTCTGTGCGTAGTTCCACAGCGCGGTCACGGTGTTGCCGTCGTAGTAGTCCATCACCAGACCCGGCAGGCCGATGTCCGGAGCCGAGCAGCTCTCCACACCGGTGAACTGCGGGAACTTGTCCACCAGGCCGTTGTTGTACGCCTTCTGCTCGGCGCCGTAGCCGTGGCCCTGGTCACAGGTCAGCGGCTGCGAGCTGCTCAGCCGCTTCGGGTTCACGCCGTTCGGGTTGTTCGTCAGCAGGCTCGTGGTCAGGCCGTCCACCGCCGGGGTGTTCTTCTTGGCGACGAACTTCGTGCCGTCCGTGTTAGTCGCGTTCGGGTAGGTCCCGAAGTAGTGGTCGAACGAGACGTTCTCGTTGAAGATCACCACGAGATGCTTGATCGGCGTGGCGGTCCCGTCACCGCCGCCGCTCAGCAGCACACTCTCGCCGTGACCTGCCTGCGCGGGCTCCACAGCGCCCCCGCTGCCCCAGCTCGGCTGCGCGAGGGCGAATGTAATGCCCAGCGCGGCCGCCGCGGCGGTGCCCGCGACCAGCGCCGGACGCTTGCCTATCTGCTTGATGGTGCGTGGAAGTCTTGCCACGTCGTCCCTCCGCGTGGATGCCGAGATCCGCGATCTTCGGCAATTCCCGAGATCTGCGAAGTAAGAGCTTGCTCTGGTGTGCGGACCTGACGCACACACACGAGTGACGTGGAAGTGAACTTCAGGGGAGTTCGAACGTGGCTCGGCCGTTACCGGCCCGTGATTCACAGAACCGGAAGATAACGCCTCAGCTCGAACGGGGTGACCTGACGCTGGTACTCGTCCCACTCGGCCCGCTTGTTGCGCAGGAAGAAGTCGAACACATGCTCGCCGAGCGTCTCGGCGACCAGCTCGCTGCGCTCCATCAACCGGATGGCTTCGTCCAGCGACGCGGGCAGCGGCTCGATCCCCAGGGCGCGGCGCTCCGCACGCGTGAGCGTCCACACGTCGTCATCGGCACCGGGCGGCAGCTCGTACCCCTCCTCGATGCCCTTCATCCCCGCGGCCAGCAGCACCGCGTAGGCGAGGTACGGGTTGCACGCGCTGTCCAGCGACCGCATTTCGACGCGTGTGGACTGGCTCTTGCCGGGCTTGTACATCGGCACCCGCACCAGCGCGGACCGGTTGTTGTGCCCCCAGCTGATGTACGCGGGCGCCTCGCCGCCGCCGGAGAGCCGCTTGTACGAGTTCACCCACTGGTTCGTGACGGCGGTGATCTCCCCCGCGTGCCGCAGCAGGCCCGCGATGAACGAGCGCCCGACCTTCGAGAGCTGGTACTCGGCGCCGGGCTCGTTGAACGCGTTGCGATCGCCCTCGAACAGCGACAGGTGCGTGTGCATCCCGGAGCCGGGGTGGCCGTTCAGCGGCTTCGGCATGAAGGACGCGTACACATTCTGCTCAAGCGCGACCTCCTTCACCACGAGCCGGAAGGTCATGATGTTGTCGGCGGTGGTCAGCGCGTCGGCATACCGCAGGTCGATCTCCTGCTGCCCGGGGGCCGCCTCGTGATGGCTGAACTCGACCGAGATCCCCATCGACTCCAGATGGGTGATCGCCTGCCGACGGAAGTCGTGCCCTACCCCGTGCGGCGTAAGGTCAAAGTACCCGGACGAGTCCACCGGCGTCGGCTCGACGCCTTCCTCGGGCCGCCCCTTGAACAGGAAGAACTCGATTTCGGGATGCGTGTAGAAGGTGAATCCCTTCTCAGCGGCCCGAGCCAGCGCCCGCTTGAGCACATACCGTGGGTCGGCGTACGACGGCGTACCGTCCGGCGTAAGGATGTCGCAGTACATCCGCCCCGTGCCCGGCGCCTCGGCGCGCCACGGCAAGATCTGGAAGGTCGAAGGGTCCGGCTTCACCAGCATGTCGGACTCGTGCACGCGTGCGAAGCCCTCGATGGCCGACCCGTCGAACCCGATCCCCTCGGCGAAGGCCTGCTCCAACTCGGCCGGCGCGACGGCGACGGACTTGAGGAAGCCCAGCACGTCGGTGAACCAGAGACGGACGAACCGGATGTCCCGCTCCTCAAGCGTCCTGAGGACGAACTCCTGCTGCCGTTCCATGGTCCACTCTCCAGCGGTTCAGCATTCTCGTGCTTGAGTCTGACCGACACGTCAGACTCAGACACAGTATCGCGTGAGCGGGTTACGCTCGCATGAACCACTTCCAGACGCGCATCGCTGCTGGTCAGCCGCATGAAAGCGTCCAGCGCCTTGCAATCCGCGCGCAATCCGCGCACTAGCCCCGAAAGCACTGAATCCACCGACGCCCATGCTGGCGCGCTGTGCACACACGAGGGGCCGTGCCGGTTCATCCAATACGAGTTGCCGTCCCCAAACGCAGCTGGGGCCCGTCACCGTTGCTGGTGCGGGCCCTGGCTGTGTCGCGTGTGCTGCTGTCCTGCTGGTGTTGCTGTTGTTGCTGTTGTTTCGTGGTTTGTTGTGCGGCGGTGTCCTGCTCTCCCGCCGGGTGGCCCCGGC
>JBKOWZ010000297.1:0-31164 GCA_046724665.1 Actinomycetota bacterium | reverse complement strand
CCCCGTACTGGGCCGAACGGGACACGGGTTACGCGAGTTGGCGCACGCTGATCTGGACCCGCTGGCCGGTCGCCGGCCCGCCGCCGTACTTCGACTCCGCCGACCACTACGAGCGGCACGTCGAAACGCTGCTCGACGCGGGCGCGCTGGTGGACCGGGGCACGATCTTCTGGGACATCAGGCCCTCCTCGACCCTGCCCACGCTGGAGATCCGCGTCGCGGACGTGCCAATGACCTCCGGCGAGTCGGCAGCGATCGCGGCGCTCGTGCGCGCGCTGGTGGTGCAGGCGCTGGAGAAGGCGCGGCGAGGCGACCCGGGGCCGCGAGTGCCGGGCGAACTGATGCGTCTGGCCTACTGGCGCGCCGCGCGCGACGGTCTTGAGGGGCACGGCGTAGACGTCTTCACCGGCAGCCTGCTCCCCGCGTCGCAACTGGCGCGCGGCCTCCTCTCGACAGCGCTGCCGACGCTGCGCGCGTACGGCGAGGCCGAACGTGTCGAGGGCTGGCTGAGCCGACTGGAGCGAGAGGGCAGCGGAGCCGCACGCCAGCGCCGGGCGGCGGCCGGGCCGAGCGGTCTGGCCGGAGTCGTGGACTACCTCGTCGAGCAGACGGCCGATCAGATCCGTCCGGACCAGGGCAATCCGGCAGAAGCACCCGCACCACTCGATGCGTGAGGCTAGAGTCATGGCCATGCCCCACGGGGATACCGAAGCGGACGTGATCGCACACGCCGCCGATTCCGCGGCGTTGCTCGTCCCCTCGCGCCCGGCGTCGCCGCCCGCTGAGACGGCGACAATCGCACTGCGTCCGCGCCGGTTGCCGCCGGCCGCGGCGCTGAGCGCCGCGCAGGACTTCGCCGACGTCATGCAGTCGCGCCGCTCGGTGCGGGACTTCTCCCCCGAGCCGCTGCCGGAGGGCCTGATCGAGGCGGCCGTACGCACCGCGGCGAGCGCGCCGAGCGGGGCGAACATCCAGCCGTGGCGGTTCGTGGTGATGACCGATCCCGAGCGCAAGCGCCGGCTGCGGCTCGCCGCGGAGGCCGAGGAGCGCGAGTTCTACACCCGGCGGGCCTCCGAGGAGTGGCTCGACGCGCTCGCGCCGATCGGGACCGACTGGCACAAGCCGTTCCTGGAGACCGCCCCCGCGGTGATCGTCGTCTTCGAGGTCCATCAGGGCCCGAACTCACCGAAGCCGTACTACGCCAAGGAGTCGGTGGGCATCGCGGTCGGCATGCTGCTCGCCGCGTTGCACCACGCGGGCGTCGCGACGCTCACCCACACGCCCAGCCCGATGCGCTTCCTCAACGAGATCTGCGAAAGACCCGCCGAGGAGCGGGCGTTCGCGGTGATCCCGGTCGGGTACGCCGCGCCCGGCGCCCGCGTACCCGACATCCACCGCAAGCCGCTGGCCGAGGTGATGATCAGCCGGTGATCAGTCGCTGAGCTCGCGGGCGAGCTGCTGCGCGAAGAACTCGCGCAGCGGCAGGACGTGCCGCTCGTGGCGGCGCCACTCGGCCAGCAGATCCTCCAGCAGGTGGCGTTCGGCCACCAGCTCGCCGTAGCGGTAGCGCCTGACCACCGGATGGATGAACGCGCTCTCCGCGGCCCGGTGCGGCACCGGATGCCGGTCGATCGCGAAGATGTCGGCGTACTCCGCGCGGCCCCAGCGCAGCGTGACCGTGTAGTAGTGCTCGGATTCGCGGAAGCGATCGACCGCGTAGTCCTCGGGCAGGTCGGTGTAGTGGCAGAGCGACTCGCCGCCCGGGTCGAGTACGAGCGCGTCGCAGAGGTATTCGAACTGCGTCCAGAGCGCGGAACTGTAGTTCACCCGGTCGAGCACCAGCGTGGTGAGCGCCGACGCGTCCGCGGGCACCTGGTCGCAGGCCAGCGCGACGCCCTCATAGCGCTCACGCAGCAGGGCGCTGAGAGTGCGCAGGTTGTAGCGGAAGCCGTCGATGAACGCGGAGGAGGCGCGCTTCAGGTCGCGGGCCTGGGCGATGGTGCCGGCGAAGTAGAGTCCGTCCACGCCGTCCGCCTGCCAGTCCGGCCGCACCCGCGGCAGCCGGTCGTCGTGCTCCATCGTCGGCCGGCATTCGTCCCCGAAGATCGAGTCGTCCATCCGAAAGCCGGTGCAGCGGATGACGGACTCGTACTCGAGCACGGCCGTCTCGCCCTGGGCGTGCGAGTAGGTGATGCTCACGTGGAACCGGTCGCCGACCGGGCGGATCTCGTCGATGACGCAGTCCAGCACCGAATGCAGGGTCTTGAACTGATAGCTGTCGAGGAACGCCCCGTACTGCCCGCGCACGTCGCCCGGGTGCTTGGTGTTCCAGGCAAGCCGCAGCGGCTGTCTGCTGGCCACGTGCACCATCGCCGCGCGGCCGAAGATGGCGTGCGCGGTCTCGAAGGCCGAGTTGCCCTTGCCGATGATCAGGACCCGCTGACCGGCGAACGCCGCCGGGTCGGTCTTCACGTCCTCATACCCGACAGCGTGTTCGATCCCGCGGATCGGCGGCACGTACGGCGCGCCCCATCCCGTCGCCACGATGACACAGGACGCGTAGATGACGCCGTCGCCGGTGCGCACGACGAACCCGTCGCCGTCTGCGGCCCGGCCGATGCCCAGGACCCGCGTGTTGTACCGCACCCGCAGCGCGTGAAACCGCTGGAACTCAGTCAGGTAGCGCACCAGGTCGTCGGCGTGCGGCAAGTACTCCCCGCTGTACTCGGGGAACAGCAGCCGTGGCTCGTGGTTGAGCAGCGAGTTCCAGTCCCAGCGCAGCCGGATCTCGGGATCGTCGCTGGTCGTGTGCACCTTGTTGAGCGAGATCAGCCGACGGTGCCGGGGGAAGCGCCGGAAGAAGTGCGCCGGGGCAGCCTCCCGCTCCAGCGTCAGATAGTCCGCACCCGCCTGTTGGAGGAAGTAGCTCAGTTGGAGGCCGGCCGGTCCGGCCCCGACGATCAGGTATCGATGTGCGGGCCCTGTCCCCGCCGTGGTCGTGCGAGTCGCGTTCGCGACCATCTGCGCCCCTCCGTCGCGTGGGTTCACACGGGATTGGGAATCATGGGAGCGCAAATCAGAGTAGTGTGCAGGTCGCGGGCTGTCCGAGAGCGCGCCGGCTCATCGGAAGCACTTCTGACCTTGTGCTTCAACCACACTGAACGTTACTACTCACACAGGTTTAAACCGGACAACACACCTCGGCCCCCACGCCCTCACGCGCAGGGGCCGCAGTGCTCAACGCCGACTCAATCAGCCCAACCAACCCAAACAGCTCAACCAAATCAACCAGCACAACCAAATCAACTGGCGTATCCGACCTCGACGATCATCTCCGCCGCCGCGCCGTAGAACTCAGGGTTCTGCGCCGCCAGCGTGCCCAGGCCGTCCACGTACCGGTTGGCCATGGAGAACGCCGCCGCGATCAGCACAGTGTCGTGGATCTCCAGGTCGGTGGCGCCCTCGGCCCGCGCGCCGTCCACCAGTTCAGTGGTGACCTTACGCCCGTCCTCGCGCACCGCCGCGGCGATCTTCAGCAGGGCCTTGAGTTTCGGGCTGACCGGGGACAGCTGGAGGTCGGCGTGCACCTGCTGCACGAGCGGCAGGCCGCCCTCCAGCTGCGCGGCAGCCATCGCCGAGTGCATGTCGCGGCAGAAGTCGCAGTCGTTCAGACCGGAGACGTACGCCGCGATCAGCTCGCGCTCGCCGCGGGTGAGCGTGTTCGCGCCGCGCAGCAGCACCTCGGTGAGATCGTTGAGCGGTTTGGCCATCTCCGGGCGGTACCGGTTCAGGCCCGTCATGCCGGGCAGTTGAGCCTCGTCGGGCCCCAGATCGATATAAGCCACTTCACGTCTCCTGGATCGAGGGGAACACCCGGGACCGCCGCCGCGAAGGCCGACCGCCCGCGCTCATGGTCCCGCACCGGACCGCCGAATATTTCTTCGAAAAAGCCGTCCGTCGTTTCTTCAGGTTTTCATAGCACGATTCACCCGCGCCGGAAAAAGCTCTCACGGATCAATTTCCGGCGAGGACGTATCAGGGCCGTCAGCCATCGGCTAATCTTGCAGCATGGGGATACTGACGGAGCCGATCGGAAGCATTCCGCGGCCAATCGAATTGATCAACGGCATCGCGGCGCACGCCGCGGGGACCATCTCCGAGGCCGAACTCCAGGCGCTGTATGACAGCGCGCTGCGCGAAACCGTCGAGCGCATGGAGGCGACCGGCGCGCCGGTGGTCACCGACGGCGAGCAGACCAAGCCGAGCTTCGCCACCTACCCGGTCGGTCCTCAGTTCGACGGCGAGGGCATCCACCTGCCCTTCGCGGACGGCCACACCAGGCAGCTGCCGAGGCTGGTCCAGTCGCCGTTCCGCTACGCCGCGCACGCGGACACGTACCTGCGCGCCGCCCTCGGCCACGCCAAGGTGCCGGTCAAGCAGGCGGTCATCGCGCCGTCCGCGCTGAGCCTGTTCTATCCGCAGGAGGAATTGGCCGGCTACCCCCGCGAGGCATTCCTCGAGGACTTGGTAAACGAGGCGGAAGCCGATATCCGTGGCTGCCTCGACGCGGGTGCGCACGTCGTTCAGCTCGATTTCACCGAGGGACGCCTCGCCGTCAAGCTCGACCCAAGCAAGCAACTCCTGCGCTCCTTCATCGATCTCAACAACCGGGTACTCGACCGATTCAGCGAAGAAGAGCGCCAGCGCATCGGAATCCACACCTGCCCCGGCGGCGACCAGGACTCCACACACAGCCTCGACGTCGATTACGCCGAACTGCTGCCGGATCTGTTCACCATTCACGCGGGCAACGTATATCTCCAGCTGGCCAGCGAATCCGACCCGCGCCGCGTGCTCCAGATCGCCGCCGAGCACCTCGGCGAGAACCAGCGGCTGTTCGTCGGCGTCACCGACCCGATCGACCCGGTCGTCGAGACCCCCGAGCAGGTACGCGACCGCACCCTGCTCGCCGCCGAATACATCCCGGTAGACCGCCTGGGCACCTGCGACGACTGCGGCTTCTCCCCGTTCGCCGACGACCAGTCCACCTCGCGCGACACCGCCTTCGCGAAGATCGCCGCCCGCGTCGCCGGCACCCAACTAGCCGCCGACCGCCTCGGCGTCTAACCAACTTCAACCGACGCCCACCCGAAACGGGGGTGCCCAGCAACGGTACCCCCGTTTCCCAACCCCTTATACGAACACATACACATATCATCCAGCCAACCTGAAGCCCCACCCAACAACACCGCCGCTCACCTGCACACGGCTCACCTACACGGCGTCAGAACCTCAATCCACGGACCATCGGTGAACTTCGCCGCCACGCAATAGCGCGTCAGCAGCTTCTTGTAAGCCGCGGACTCGTTCGGATAGGTGCGCGCGTGTCCAATGAAGCGGCCGGACCCCTTCTCCGTCACGATGATCGCCTGAGGATCGCCCGGAAGGGCGACCGACACGACATACGAGACGTTCACCAGACGGTATGAACTGGCATCGAGCCACGGCCCGTAGTTCTCGTTCACGACCGACGAGCCCTTGGGCACGTGAGCGTCGAGCCACGCCACCGCCTCGGTCCGCGGCGCCTCGTCGAGCCTCTGCGGAACCCGAGCCGCACCGACAGCCGCAGGCGCCAGAACACCAACAACCACCAAGGCTGTGCCCGCCGCAACAGCCACAGCCCTCGCCGACCGCTTCGTCCTCGGCTCCCGCGCCCCACCCCAACGCCCAGCTACGAGTTCGGCAATCCATGCCGTGCCGAACCCAGTCAGCAGAATCAGCGCCGGCAGCAACGGCAACAGATCCCGGTCAAAGCGCACCGTCTCCGACGCGATCAGGCCGAAGTTGGCCGCGGCGAACGTGCCGACGACCACGACCTCCTTCCGGAACCGCCCGAACCACGCCCCGATGACAGCCAGGGCGGCGCCGGGCAGCAGCACCGCCTGATCGTGCACGAGTCCGCGCAGATAGAAGCCGAAGGACCCGCCCTGCGCTCCCGGATGGCCCTGCGAGTAGTGCGTCAGCTCCACCTTCAGCCCCGCGACCATCGAACTGGTATCGAACAGCGCGGCCGGCGTGCTCAGCACGAAGGCGACGGCCGCCGCCACCGCCGCAAAGCCAAGCGGCACCAAAGCGCGCCGCAACAAGCCGCGGCCTTCCCGCAGTGCGTACGCGACCACCACAGGCAGCACGGCGACGACGTTGTACTTGCTCCCAGCGGCGAAGCCGACCGCGATACCGGCCATGACGTAGTCAAGCCTGCTCCCCCGCCGCACGACAGCGAGCGCGGCGGCGAGCGTGACCGTCG
Organism: Actinomycetota bacterium; assembly: GCA_046724665.1. Lineage (GTDB taxonomy): Bacteria > Actinomycetota > Actinomycetes > Streptomycetales > Catenulisporaceae > Actinocrinis. Next base: position 24,857 of record JBKOWZ010000297.1, on the reverse strand, counting down.
TAAAGAAGGCCGAATAGGTGTCAGGCGTGACGAACACCCCGTTGGCGACCAACAGCGGCGAGGTCGCAGCCAGCAACCCGCTAGCCACAGCCACCCACCGCCGCCCCGTGGCCGTGACCGTGACCCGGCGGACCACGCCGTACACCAGCAGGCAGATGCCCACGGAAAGCGCGACCGTGATCAGCCGCAGCCCAAGCACCATATGCGGCCGAGCCGTCCAGTTAACCCCGATGCCCTGCGACAAGAAGTCCTGAGGTAGAACCATTTGCCCGGTCACCAGCCGAACGGCGCGATCGGCGAGAGCTTCGACGTCGAACATCAGCGACGGGTAGCTGAAGAAGTGCGGATTCCAGTCCCCGTCAGCCGCCATCCGACCGGCAACGGCGATGTTCGTCGGCTCGTCGGGATGCAGCATGGCGGGCAGCCCAAACCCGACCGCAGGCAACCGCAACGCAAGCGCCACCCCGGCGACGAGCACCAGATCCACCAACGTGCGATACCGCCGACCAACCATCGATCCCGTACGGGACTCCGGACGTTCCCCGACGTCGGTAGCCTGCGCAAGCGTCATGGAGACACCTTACGCACAAGACGAAACCCACGGATTTGCACCGGCGCACTGGCCGGCCGCGCCATCAAGGAGACGTACGAGCGAACGCAGCGGATCGAGCAGACGCGCGAGATCGCCCAACAACTTCTCGCCGAGCATCGAGATCCATGGACCTGTCACGAGAGACGAAGAGTCCGCCGTAGCTGCCTTCCTCGGCGCAGTGAAGACGGCAGGCGGCTGATGGTACGTCTATGACGCCGGAGTAGAGCGCTGATCGCCGCAGGTCATGGTGACAGGCGCTCCGCCGACGCGCTTCGCGCTGTGTGTTTGCCCAGCCCACCCGCCCCCGTTCCGCGTCCTCGCTTCGCTCGGCCGCTCCACGGACCTTAGGGCGCTACCGCGCACGCGCTTCGCGCTGACCGTGGTCCGGGTGCTGGATTGGCGCGGCCGATTGCCGCTAGGCGTGCCTGTGCCGCCACGTACGTCGCGCATTCAGATCAGAGAAGTCACACGTTTGGGCAGGCCAACACCGTCTCCCACGCTGCTTCGCTGATGGGACTGTCAACGATTACCGTCAGTTTCATAGCGACAGCACAGTGCAGTGCGCTCCCCGCGTGCGCTCCTGCCGCCGCCCGGGCGCCTCCTGCAGCCGCTACCCGGTGAGGGCATGCGGTGCTGCAATGTAGAAGCTCGGGTAAGCCCAGACCCTGCAGGCCCGACAGGTCAGCCGCGACCGCCGAAGCGCGCGAACAGCGCGCCACCGCTCGGCCGCGCCAAGGAGCTGTCGAAGGGTGGAACATGGGTCGGCCTGCAATCTTCACCGCGGAAGAGAAGCTGCAGATCGTGCTGGCGGTCTTGGCCCGCGAGATGACGATCGCGCAGGCCGCCGACAAACACCACGTGAGCCAGACCTCGATCGGCAACTGGAAGCGCCGCTTCATGGAAGCGGGCCGCGCCGGACTGGAAGCGGCGGGCACCGCCCTGCCCGACCCGCCCTACCTCGCGCAACTCGCCGCGCAGAACGACACGCTCAAGACACGGCTCAACGAAGCCCAGGTACTGGCTCGGGTCTGGCAGATGTCAGCCCGGCACCACCAGAATCGAAGCGGGTGAGTCGGGCCGATCGGTTACGCAGCCGGGGTGGTATATAGCCGGCTTCGTCACAGCAGGTCGTTGGCGGCGTTGTCCTGCCAGCCGCTGTTGCTGTCGTTGCGGTACCGGTAGAGGATCTTCGATCCGTCGGCGAAGCCGGCATGCCGGGCGATGGCGATCGCATCGGCGCCGTGGTCGGACGCGGCGGTAACGAAGCCGCGGCGCACCGAGTGCGCGCTGATCTGCACGATCTTTGACGGCCGTCGTACGGTGCGGTCGTGGGACCGGTCTTGAGTGGCCGTCAGGCCGTCGTGCGAAGGATCTGCGGCGGTGTCTTCAATGCCATGGCGCGCTCTGTGCGAGGGCGCCGGCGACCGCGTTGTACTGCTGCGCGGCGCACCCGCGCACGGTCGCCTCGATCGCTGCGGTGCAGAACAAGTTCAATTCCCTGGAGGGCGACACGGCCGTGCTCGACTACTGCGCGGCCCGTGGCGTCGCCTTCATTCCGTACGCGCCGTTGGCCGCCGGGAAGTTGTTCGTCGGCCGGGACGGTGCGTCGCCCGGTCTTGCAGCCCACGCTCTCGCGCATCTGCTGCAAGCGGCCGACTGCGTGCTACCGATTCCAGGGACCACGACAACTGTTGTGCTGCCCGAGCCACCCGGAGTGCGAGATGACCATGCGGGCGTGGGCGGGAGAACCAGGCTTCGATGAATCGGCTGACCTTGAGGATTATGCAGAAGGCTAAGCGCGGGCGGGGTCGGTGCCGCACAAGCGTACATCGCGCTTAAAGCGTGAGGATCTGATCGAACTGGCGTCTCGAATCGCGGTCCTTCTGCCGCGTCCGTGGACGCCGCCGCGCGGTCGCGGACCGGATTTCCATCTGCGCCAGGCTTTCGTCCCCAACCACCCGGATGACAAAGTTCACCCCGGGACCCGTGTTACGCGCCGACGCCCGACTGAATCCGCCTGCCAGGCTGTCTCATTCGGGTGAACGTGCCGTGGTTCGACCCGAGCCGCGCGACGCGTACGTACCCTCGAATCATGAGCCTGCTTCTCGCCGCGCAATGGGGACTGTTCGGCGCCCTCGCGGCCGAGGCCCTGGAGTTCCATTGCGTGCGGAAGCGGCATAACGCGATTCCGTGGCAGGTGGTGGCAGACCCCGAGACCGGCAGGCCGACTCTGGACTGGCGTAGTAAGCGGGAGTTGCGGCCAGCCCGGCTCGGCTTCGTAGTGACCGTCGTAATCGTGGGAGCGTGGGGCGCGGGCCGCCGCTGTCTGCGCCGCGGCCCTTGGCTGGATCAGCGTCACCAACGTCACCCCGACGCTGTCTCAACTGCTCACCGCAGAGGCCGACGGTGCGGCGACTACGTCGTGCTCGCTTGCCACCGCGCTCGACTCAGTTCCCTGTGACGCCGCGATCCGTGCCGAATGGAGCACCCCCGAGACCCGACCGGGAGCCACCACCGCGGCACCGAAGATCGTGGCGGTGGGTCAGCCATCCGGAAACCCCGCTCAGTACACCTACTCGGTACACCTACGATGTCCACTTCGGCACCAGCACAGTTCAGATCACGATGGTATGGGACTGACGGAATTGGCGCCTGTCCGAGCCGGAATATCAGCAGGCGCTGCGCAACGGCGCATTTTTTTCACTCCGTTGGGGGCACTCACATCGATCGTGCTCAACCTCGCCTGATCCGGTCGAGTCTTCGAACCTTATGCAGAACATTGTCTTGCGGTGAACTAGTGCAGGCCGAGCGCGGCGTGTAGGGCGTCGGCGTAGGCGTGTAGGGGTTGGCGGTAGTCGGTGTGCAGGCTACTGGCACCGATGGCAGTTCGCCGAACGGCGTCCATGCCCGGAGATCCGAGAATCTGAGGGCCGTTTTGTGTCTATTGAGTGAATTATCCCAATGCGACATTGACGCCACGTGGCACGATGGCTACTTATCGTAACACAGTATCGCGGAGCTATGCGATGTCGGTTACGTCCTGGCTAAGGGAGGGGAGCAGACGCCGATGGCGACTGCCCAGTATGGACCACCGGAACTCGTCCATCCGCACGTGCAGCGGCCACGGCTGGGAGCCCTGCTGGACGAGGCGGCGTCGCGCAGGGTGTGTCTGGTCGTCGGCGCAGCGGGGTGGGGCAAGACGACCGCACTGGCCGCGTGGTCGCTTGGACGCCGGGTCGCCTGGTTTCGGATCGCGCAACTGGCGGAACACGGCGAGGACGACGCCCTCAGCGCCCTGAGCGAGGTTGCCGACCTGCCGGGGGACGAAGAACTTGCGCTCGTGTTCGACGACGCTCACGAGCTGCATCACCACCCGGCCCTGGCCGATTTCGTCGAAAAGCTCTGCCATCGTGGTTCTGATCGGCTGCGCATCCTCCTCGCCACACGCAGCGAGCCCCCGTTCTCCCTCGCCCGACTGCGCGGCCGCGGCGAGGTGGGCGAGGTCAACGCCACGCACCTGGCCTTCGACACCGCCGACGTCGCACGTCTCACCACCGCCGCACTCGGTGATGCGGACCCGGATCTGACGCGCGCCGTCCATGATGCGACGGACGGCTGGCCCGCCGCCGTGCGGCTCGCGGTGGAAGGCCTGACCGGTATCCCACCGTGTCGGCGCGTCACACAGCTTGACGCGGTCAACGGACCCGGTGGCAGGCTCGCTACCTATCCGGTCGAGGAGGTCCTCGGCCGTCGTTGACCTCCTCGGCCGTTTTCAGAGCACTGAAATTGTGCGCCTCCGCCTCGGCATAGTCGCCTCGGGCTTCGGCCAGCATCGACTGAGCCGTGTAGGCCGTCGAGAGGGCGGACGCGTCGCCTGATCGTGTGGCGGTAGCCAGTGCCCGCGTACCGCACTCGGACGCGGCGTCGAGATCGCCGCGCATCCGGTGCGCCGTGGCCATCCAGGACAGCAGGAACGCCTCGTCTGCCGAATCCTCCCTCCCGAGCCTGGCCTGCCGGTATATCTCCAGCGCCGCACCGAACTCGCCGCGCACCTGCGCGAGCAGACCCTTGCGCCAGGCGAGCGCGGGCGCGGTCAGGTCGCTACCGAGCGCAGCGAAATGCGCGTCGGCGCTGGCCCACAGGCCACGCAACTGGTGTGCGTAGCCGACGAGCTGGCGGACCTTGTCGTTCAGAAAGCTGTGCGGCAATTCAGCGGCCTCGATCACGGCGTCGAGTTGCCCCGTGTTGATCATCTCCATCCCGTGCTCGACGAGCAGGGCCGCAGTCGCCGCGTAGTCACCAACGGCTCGCAAGTACTCCAGCGCCGCAGCGTAACGGCCGCGCTCGGCACAGCTCGCAGCGGCCTTGCGATGGATGGTGACGACTCGCCGGTAACTGAGCGGCGGCAAGGTCTGAGCGCAGCGGCGCAGCGGACTGCACACGTCGCCCTGTGCTTCCGGGGCAATCAGTGTCTCCCGTGTTCCACTGCGCCGGTGTTGAATGCGAGACCGCGCCGCGCCAGGTCGGGCAGTAGGACCGGCGCATTCGATACCCCGGTGGCGCGCATCGTCTCCACGTCTGCGCTGCCGAGACAGCACAGGTGTCGCAGCAGGCGCACATCGTCGTCATACGGGCCGCTGTTCCTCCTCGGCGCCCTGGGCGAGGTCTCCAACGCGTACGCGCAGGCACTCGCCGCCGGGCACGCCGCTGCGGGAACCTACACGTGGAGCGGTGTCGGCTATCTGCAAAACCCGCTGGCCTTCACCGTCGACCAAGGCCAGGTCACCCAGGTGGGCGGAGCCTTCACCTCGATCGTCTACGTGCTCTGGGCCATCGGCACCATCGCCTGCGGCCGTCTCTGGCGACTGCTGCCGCTCGCCTCCCGCGGACAGCACACCTCGGCCACTGAGAACTAGACGGTATGTAGGTGCCGGTTGTGGGCCGGGCCTCGCTCGCAAGTTGTCATGGATTGCCAGCCGGACGGACTCTGGCCGGTAGTGCTACATGTGCGGGAGGCTCGGTGTTTTCTGAGCGCACGAACGCGGGACTGGATGTGCACGCCCACCAGGAACAGGGCAGCATGATCCGCCGCTACATCCCCCGGCGAAACCGCCATGTCGAGGACCAGCAACTACGCAGGACGACACCGATCAGCCCGCCACCTGGCCCGGCACCGTAAAAACCTGCCACCTGCCGATCAAAGACAGCTCCTCCACACCGGCGAAGGCACCTACACAACGCTGCCCGACACGTCCACACCCGCATGGGCTGTAGCGCTCCTCGCTATCGGCGCGCTCATCCTTGCAGCCCTGCTCGCTCTACTCGTGCTGCACCGCCGCCAACGCAGAACCGGGTGAGAGGACAATTGAGGTTACCTCGAACCGGGCGCGTCACCAGTACGACTGGAAGTAGGCCGGTTAAAGCCCCGCTCCGGCAGGACTTGGGTTCCAGTGCCGGGCGCACCGGCGTCGCGCCGGGATGGCTCTTGTCGCGAAACACCTGGGCCTCGGGAATGTCAAGACTCTGCTGTGCGGCGCATTCACGCAGCGCAACGGCCTGTGAACCCATCGTCTCGTCCTTCGCAGGGGGTGTGATCTGCGGGAACGTTGTCGATCTCGCGTGTCGGACCGGGGGCTGCGCAGAGCGGCGGGACATATGACGCGGGAAGAAGTTTGAAGGGGTCGCTCGCGTCGCCGCGCCCGCGTAACCCGGATGCGCGTCCCGGGCCGGGGCTTTGGGTCGGCCCGGGACGCTGCCTGCCAGGGTTATGACGTGCGGGGATTGCCAGACGCGGCGCCCCGGCGAGGGTGGGTCGGGGCTAGAACGTGCAGGCGGAGACGATGACCCCGGGGGTGCTGACGGTGATGGTCTTGGGGCCCAGGGGGATGTCGACCGGCCCGTTGGGGCTGGTGCCGGTGACGTCCGCGCTCAGGGTGACGGTGGCGGTGGTGGCGGTGGTGACCTTGACCGCCGCGCCCAGGGCGCCGTTGGGGCAGGGGACGGTGGCCAGGGACGGGGTGACCGAGGTGTCGGTGGTGGCGGCGACGCTCAAGCTCACGCTGGTGAGTGCGGGGCTGGTCACACAGGTGCCATCCAGGCAGGCGGCGACCGGCGACAGGGGCAGGCTGACCGGCCCGACGGACAGGGTGACGGTGTGGGTGTCGGCGTGGGCCGGGGCAGCCGTGGTCAGCGCGGCCAGGCCCAGCGCGGCGGCGGCAGCCGCAACGGTCTTGCGCGGAACTCGGGTCATGACGGGGTCCTTGCCTCTCGGGTCGGAAGATCCTCGGGACGACGTGCGGGATTAGCGATACCGGTCGCGGGCAGCCTGCAGTGCGGTCGGCGCAGGACATGAGCCTGCCCGGCCGGGGTGGTTCGGGTGCCGGTCGTGCGACGAACCCGCGACGCGGGAACGCCCCTTCGTTCGGGGTGCCACGGACCGGAGGGGATCCACAGGGGTCTGCCTGTGCACGAAGATGCAATCACGCGCAGCGCCCCGGGCGGCATCACCCGATCGGGTGATTGTCAGGACTCTGTTAAGAGTTCAATTTCTGAGCGCTCAGCCCAATCTATCAACCCGCTCACCAACGCGAGGTTTGCCCGTACGACGGTCAACTGCGGCGTTGCATCAGCAACGACGCAAATCAATGATAAGACACTCTCGGTACCACACACCCGCCGAATGCGGGATGGGCCGCAATAACCACGCCCATTCACGCCATCGCACGCTTGCACACACCACACCGGCGTATCCCCAGCCGTGCCGCTGGGGATAGGGCGGCACGACCGGGGATGCGGTAGGAGCGGAACATAGGCTTCTGCCCCCGCTGTGTGGCCCGGATGTGTCTATTGCGGTAGGGCGTCGAGTCGTTGTGCTAGTTGTTCTCCGAGGGTGGTGGCGTGGTAGGGCCTGATGAGAGTGCGCAGTAGGCGTAGGTAGCGCCGGGTCTGGGTGGATTCGAGGATGTCGGCGAGGTCGGCAGCGGCGTATGTGCACCCTTTGACAATGTCGAGGTCTCCGGCCTGGGCGGCGGCGCAGGCACACTGTGCGAGGGCGAGGGCGCTGGCCTTGGTTCTCGCGTCGCCCAGTGCACCGAGCGCGGTCCTGGCGTGTACGAGTGCTTGGTCATGCTCGTCGAGTTGCCGGCATACGTCGGCGGCCATCGCTTCTAGGATCGCGGTATCGATGTGGCGTGCCAGGTGCACGGTGTCGTCCCCGGGTACTGCGGGGCCGAGTCTCGGGGATAGTTCGAGTACTACGGCTAGTTCTTGGTGTGCGGCGGTGTGTTCGCGTAGGCGTGCGGCTTCTTGGGCGGTGCGTGCCGCTGCCCAGGCCTTGAGCCGTGGCTGGTCGCGCGTATGCGGTGGCGGTGTGTGCGACCTGCCAGCCGGTGGCTGGGTCCCCGCGTTCGGCCGCCGAGTAGGACAGGTAGACCAGGGTGCACGCTAGTAGTGGTCCGTCGGCGGCGTAGCGTGCCGAGGCCAGGGCGCTATCCCAGTAGCGGTGCGCGGCGATCGGATCTTCAGCGTCGAAGGCGAGCCATCCGTCGAGTGCCGGAGATGTAGCGGCGCAGCCGTTGTTGTCGGCGGCCACGGTTGGGTTGGTGGTCGGGTGGATCGGTCAGGTGCATCTCCTCAGCGGCCCCGGAGGGTGCCGGAGACCGCCGCCGAGGAGATGCACCCGACCTCAGCCGTGGGCGCGGCCCGGCTCCTATCCCGCGCCCCCGCCATCACCATCCGGACCGCTCGCACCGCAGCCAGCGACTCAAGCCGAGCCCGCACCTCTGCGAGCTGGGCATTTGGGTTCGATTAAGAGGACAAGAGATCCACTTATGCCCTTTTTGTGGAACATGGTGTTTTTGCATCAAACTGGACTTCGCACGAATGCTCGTCTTGGACCAGGCCCTTACCTCAGGCTGTGGCCTTGGAGACGATGCGGGTCATCTCTTCTTTGTCGAAGGCACGCAGCGTTGTCGAGCGGATGTTGCCCAACGCGCCCACTTGGAGGAGTGCCGCGGTGATGGTTTCATCGTCGGGTGCCTCGACGGTCACCACGATGTCGTATGGCCCGACGGTCCAGTGGAGGCTCACCAGCCTCGCGCCGAGCCGCTCCAGCGCCGACGCGAAGGCATCGGCTCGGTGCGTGGTGTCCTGGTAGTCGCGGATCCCTTGGTCGGTCCAGTTCACCAGCGTGATGAAGGTCGACATGGTCTTGCACCTCCGTTAGCAGGGATGTCCAGACCAGCCTAATTATGGACGTAGCGGGACAGCATCTCCACGCCCGCCGCCGCGCGGATGCCACGAGGTCTCTTGTGCTCAGGCCGGTAGCCTGATCGGCGACTGGGGCCGATGTGTGCGCGATGACAGATGTGAGCAGCGCAGCCCAGCTTCAGTCTGACGCCGCGGAGCGTCCTCGAGCCCATGCGGGTGAATCAAGCCGGGCTTGAGCCTCCGCGATCAAGCCGTTGGCGCATAGGCGGTTCACTGCGCGGACGGAAGCGTCACTGCGTACCTGCCAGTGCCAATTGCTTCGCCCGCGACCCTGATGGGGCTGCCAGCGAAGCCTCGCTCATCGTCAGGAGGCGTTCTGCCAGACGGTGACGTTGAGCACCACGTAGGACGGCTGCGCGGATGCGATGATCACCCCGGCGATCTTGCCGGTCTCGATGAGGCAGAAGGACGTCCCCGGGGCGCTGTCGGCCTGGCCGGTGAATACTGTGTCGTTGGCGCATGCCTGGAAGCTCGGCGTGGTTCCGCCAGGCAGGCTCACCATCTTGTTTCCGTTGATCGGGACGAACACGAGATGGTCGGCGGGGGCAGCCGTGCCCAGGTCGCCAAGGCCGCTGGTGCTGAAATCGGCCTGGGCAGGCTTGGTCGCGCCGAGCGGGATGGAGTGCCCGAAGCCGATGTTGAGGCTGTACGAGCCAAGCTGCGTGCCCGCCGCGCCGACGCCGGTGTTGGCTGACGAAGTGGCGGACGCCTGGAGCGAATCGGCCGGGCTGGGCGAGGTGATTACGGTCTTGACGACGGTGACGGTCTGCTGCGGGAGGGCTGCTGCCTTTGTCGCAGTGGCATGACCGACGAAGAAGCCCGCGCCGGTCAACGCGACGATGAGCCCTCCGATGGCGCTAATCCACGCTGGGCCGAGCTCTCCGATGTGCCGCAGCTTGCTCCGGCCAGCGGGCGGCCTGGAATCTTCAGCCATGCTTGGAATCTCCCCCCACGCCGGCGGCATTGGCCGACCGGATGCTGATGTCTCTTCATGGTCGCAGCATTTTGCGACCGTGAAGAGCGAACCGGGGAGCCCGCTTGTGCAGATTCGATGTCGGACACGCGACGGTCCGGTGACGGACGGCTCGACCCACAATATGATCAGAGCCGCAGGTGACCGTGTCGGCGAACTGCCCACAGCACGCGCCTCTTCTCGGTGCCAGGCCACGGGTGTTGTGGCGCAGTCCGGCGGCGATGTTCCGGTCCCGGCCGGGCGTAGTGCCCCGATGGCGCGGTTGCGGCAGCCAACCATGCCGACTCGATCAGTTTCGGACGAGGCTGCTGTGGTTCACGCTGTCACCGTGATCATCGGCGTCGTCGTCGGCCTCACCTTCCTGTTCGGCTTGAGTCGGCCGAGTTGCTCGCGCTGCGGTGCGGCAACTCGGCCGGAATCTTGACGAGGTGCCGTCGTCAGCGGGTGCCCGCCTCGGCGCGCGCGTAGAACGCGGCGAGTTCGTGGGGGTTCTTGGTGTAGACGTCGATCTTGCACACCGTGCCGTCCTCGACCTGATGGATCTCGACCATGGTCAGCGGGAACTCCTCATCGGTGGAGTGGGCCGTGAGCGTTCCGGTGAGCGTTCCGATGACGCCGGCCGGGCCTTCGAACACCTCGGCACTGGTGATGGCGACGTTGGCGTAGCCCATCATCGCGCCCAGGATCGACTGCACGAACACCTCGCGGCCCCGGTGCACGCCGCCGTAGGGGAGCTGGATCGGCTCGTCGATGATCACCTCGGGAGCGAGCCTGGCCAGGACACCCGGCACGTCGCCCTTGCTCAGCGCGTCATACAGCTCGCGCACGACCTGCGCGGGGCTCTGCGCCAGCGTCTTCATCTGGTTGCTCATCTTGCGTGCCCTTCAGTTTCGTTCCGGTACTGGAAAGGTCGGCCGGCCCGGGGGCACATGTGTCCTCGCACCGGTCGGGCCCCACAGGATCGGGGCACGCACCATGCAACGGCAGAAGGTCGTGACGGAGGAGTTTCTGCTGTGAGGGGTACTGGCAGGGTCCCCCACCGCGCGCGTGGCCTGCCTACCCTGTCGTCATGGACAACCGGGACGCAGTCAGCGCTTTCCTCCGCTCCCGACGCGACAGGATCACCCCCGAGCAGGCAGGTCTGCCGACTTACGGTCAGCGGCGGGTGCCCGGACTGCGCCGGGGAGAGGTCGCCACGCTCGCCGGGGTGAGCGTCGAGTACTACACGCGCCTGGAGCGCGGCAACCTCCAAGGGGTCTCCGACGGTGTGCTGGACGCCCTTGCACGCGCCCTGCGGCTGGATGGCACCGAGCGCATATACCTGTACGATCTCGCCCGCGCTGCCGGGCCGGCGCCGGGGGCGCGGGCACAGCAGCGGGAGGTCCAGCCGACGGTGAGGCCGAGCGTGGCGCGGATCGTCGAAGGGATGCCGGGGATGCCGGCATACGTGATGAACAACCGCCTCGACACGCTGGCCGCCAACCCACTGGGCCGGGCTCTGTACTCGGAGATGTACGCCGACCCGACCTGCGGGGCGAACGTCGCCCGGTTCGCGTTTCTCAATCCAGCAGCCAAGCGGTTCTACACCGACTGGGAGCGCATGACCCGCTTCGCCGTGGGCGCGCTGCGCGTCGAGGCGGGGAAGAGTCCCTACGACCGGGAACTGTCGAACCTGATCGGTGAACTGTCCACCCGCAGCGACACCTTCCGCATGCTGTGGGGGTCTCACGACGTGCATGTCTTCCGCGAGAGCACCAAACGCCTCAACCATCCGCTCGTCGGCGACCTGGAACTCGATCAGGAGACCATGAGCCTGCCGGACGAAAGCGGCCTGAGCGTGGTCGTCTACAGCGCGCCCCCCGAAACCGCCGCTGAGGACGGCCTGAAGCTGCTCGCCAGCTGGTCCGCCACGACCGGACAAGAGCCCACGAGGAGACCGTCGGCACGCCGCGCGTGACGATGCGTGGATGGCCGTTGCGGGAAATCGCGTGGACATGGTCACGGCGGGGCGAGAGGGTAGGCGCATGACGCTCGACGGCCAGCGCGACCGGAACCGGAGCGCGTGGGAGGCGGCGTCGCGGAAGCACGTCGACGAATACCAGGAGCATCTGGACCGGGCCAGGAACGAGTGTTCCCTGTCCGCCCACGAGCTGGACCTGCTGCGCCCCATCCTGGCGCACTCGCCGGCGGTGGTGCATCTGCAAAGCGGCCACGGCCTGGACGACATCGCGCTGATCGACTCCGGCGCGCGCTCGCTCGTCGCAGTGGACTTCAGCCAGGTCGCGGCGAGCGCGGCGCAACGGCGCGCCGACGAGTTGGGGGCGCCCTGCCGCTACGTGGTCGCGCAGCTGCCGGGCGCACCGCTGCGCGACGCGTGCGCGGACCTGGTCTACACGGGCAAGGGAGCGTTGATCTGGCTGCCGGACCTGCGGGCCTGGGCTGCCGACGTCGCCCGCCTGCTGCGACCCGGAGGGCACCTGTTCGTCTACGAAGCCCATCCGGCGGTGCCCCTGTGGACCTGGGACGAGGACGAGCCCCGGATCCGACCCGACCGCGGCTACTTCGAACGCTCACACGTCAACGACACCTACCCCGCGCACGGAGCCGTGGAGTACCAGACCACCCTGGCAGAGGTCATCAACGCGGTGCTCTCCACCGACCTGGAACTACAGTACGTGGCCGAGTACCCCGAGCCCTTCTGGTACCCGGAAGACGGCCACGCAGCGGCCGCCTGGGCAGGACGGCTACCGAACACCTACGCGCTCATCGCACGGCGCAGACAACCCAACCCCGACACACCTCGCCCCAACCGCGACACCACAACCTAACCGGGGCAAGCCCGCGACCGACCCCCACCACACGACCAAACCATCACCAAACCGAGGCACACCGCGAGCAACCCCGACCGACTACACAGACCCTCATCATCACGCCATCAGGTTGAAAAAAGTTCACTGATACCGATCTCTACGACGAGTGCACCTGAACCAAGCACTGCCGCCGCCGGTAGACACCCACCGACGCAGACGCCCTACTGAAGGACGCGCGGTCTTCGCCGCGGGGTGTCCGATCCGCGACACCGCAGCGAAAGGCGCCAAAGTTAGCCCTCTTACAATTCGGCTCGACGAAACCGTCGATGTTCGACAAGGCTTTGTCGCCGAACGCCGCGCGAAGGTGACCGACCCCGACGGCGCCGGTCCAGGCTGGGCACGTGGCCAAACCCGTAATGGAATGAAGCGAGCAAGCACACATCGCAAAGGCAGAGGGCATCGTCACCTCTGCAATCCTGGTCGGCCGCGCTGGCGGTACGCTGCGTTGGCCGGACTGGCCGGTCGGCGATGCCGATGGATCGCATGACCTCCAGGCGAAGGCGCTTGTCACGTCCCGTGTGACGAGTGCGGGAATCTGCCAGTCGCCGCAACGCTACGGGCCGCAGGAGCGTCTCCCGAACGTTGCAGCCCGGTGCGTGGTTCCAGCCGGCAAGTTGGTAGATCCCGCGTAGTACGGCGATAGCGCGTCGATTGCGGGACATCTGCCGGTACCAGCAAGGCCTGAAGCTATCTGGACCGTGGCGCGCACTCCCGCAAGGTCGACCTCCGAACCAAGGATGACGGGCCGCGCCTGACCTCGGCTCCAGCGAAAACGCTCCGTGTTCACCAAGCGCTCCCTGTATCGGATGGGTGCGTTGCTGTGGTTGTCAGCGTCGGCATGCTTGGGGGCTGCGTGAGTCCGCAGGCCTTCTCCTGGCGATCTGGCTCGCTCGTGCCTTCAAAGTGGCGTTGATAAGCAGCTTCTCGGTGCGCCGCTGGGCGGCGGCCTGTCGCACGGCCGCAGGATGTTCGAACCAGACGGCCGAAAACTGATTGAGCGCCCCGATTCCCGCCGCTAGGTTCCGCTCGTGAAGGACGTCGATGTACTCGTACTGCACGGTTCGCCGGGCGCCGGAAAGACGACCCTGGCGCGGGCCGTCTCCGAGATCCTGCGGGAGGCCGATCTGGCCCACGGGGTGATCGACCTGGATGAGATCTCGCTGGTGCATCCCTATCAAGGCCGTTCCTTCGCGCGCGAGAACCTCATGGTCCTCTGGCCCCGCTATGCGGCGATCCCGGGGCTGAGGCTCATCCTGCCGAGCGTCATCGCAGACGAGGAGGAACTGGTGCTCCTGCGCAATGCCCTGCCCGGCGCGAATCTCGCCGTGTGCGAGCTGACCGCGCCACAAGCCGTCCTCAAGGACCGGGTGACAGCGCGCGAGCCAAACGAGTTCTGGCAGCGGAGCCTGCGCGGCTGGGTCGATGTTTACCATGCGCGCGACGATCTCGTCAGGATCCGGGACTTCCTCGTCTCCACGCATCAACGATCGGAGCAGGACGCGGCCCAAGAGGTCGTCGAAAAGGCCGGCTGGCTCACAAGGGAGCAATAGGCTTCATACACCGGCGACTCGCCTACTGGAGACGTTGCGTGCAGACGATGCCCGCCTGCGCCGCGTTGGCCTGACAGATCCGCAGCGGTCAGTCGTGGAGTCCACGGCCACGAGCGACTTTGAGTGAGCCATCGGCGTCTGCGCGGGGGATCAATGCACATGAAGGTGGTCTCGGCCATGCTGCGGCACGCATCCACCAGGATCACCGGCGACATCTACACCTCGGTGCTGCCCGAACTCGCGAATGCCGCAGCCGAGGCAACAGTCGCACTCGTACCGCTTCCCATCAGCCGACGGACAGAGGGCAGCGCCGTTAGCATCAGACACCGAAAAGCAGAACGAGCGCTCTTCCCGAAGGAAGAACGCCCTGGTCAAGATAAGTGGAGCCAAGGGGACTTGAACCCCTGACCTTCTGTCTGCCAGACAGATGCTCTACCAGCTGAGCTATGGCCCCTGACTTGACCCGTCCGACCTGCTCCTGGGCGGGCCCCGCCATATTAGCCAAACACGCTGTGAAACGCGAAATCGTTGTTCGCGGTCACGCGGCCAGGTCCACGCTCCGCGCCCGGGCGGCGGCTGGGCGGCGGTTCGGGTAAGGCGGTGGGCGGCGGGCTACGACTCGGCCGAGGCGTCGTCGCCGATGACGGGCTCGGGGAGCGATCCGGCGTTGTGTTCGAGCAGGCGCCAGCCGCGGGTGGCCTCGCCTAGGACCGACCAGCAGCAGTTGGACAGGCCGCCGAGGCTGCTCCAGTGGGTCGCGGGGAGGTCGAGCAGGCGGCCGATGGCTACTCGGGACGAGCCGCCGTGGCTGACTACGACGAGGGTGCCGCGCGGCGGGACGGCGTCGAGGGCGCGCAGGATCGAGGGGACGACCCGGTCGGCCACCTCGGTCTCCAGTTCGCCGCCGCCGCGGCGGACCGAGTGGTCGCGCTTCCAGGCCGCGAACTCCTCTGGGAACTTCTTCCTGATCTCGTCGTCGGTCAGGCCTTGCCAGGTGCCCGCGTACGTCTCGCGCAGGCCGTCGTCGAGTTCGACCGGCAGGCCGGTGAGGGCGCTTAGCTCACGCGCTGTCTCGGCGGTTCGGGACAGGTCGGACGAGACGATGGAGTGCGGACGCAGCGCCGCTAGGAGGCGGGCCGCTCGGCGCGCCTGGTCACGGCCGACCGCATCGAGCGGGACGTCGGTCTGGCCCTGGAAGCGCCCCTCGACGTTCCACTCGGTCTGGCCGTGGCGCCATATGACGACGCGGCGGCCCGGAGCGTGATACGCGTGCCGGTCACGGTCCCTTTCACGGTCCCGCTGTCGGTCACTGTCACGGTCCAGGTCCCGGTCCGGGATCACGGCGGCGTCCGTGGCCGGACCCGGACCCGGACCGGCGGCGCTCGCGCTCGCGGGATCCGCGCCAGGGGCGGTCTCGGTCAATGCGCACCGCCGACACCGGCACCGGCGCCAGCACCGGTACCCGCACCGGCCGCGAGGCCTCCGGAGCGGCCGCTGGTGACGGACTCGGGCAGCGGGATGATCGGGCAGTCCTTCCACAGCCGCTCGAGGGCGTAGAACGTGCGCTCCTCGGCGTGCTGGATGTGCACCACGATGTCCACGTAGTCGAGCAGCACCCAGCGGCCCTCCTGCTGGCCCTCGCGGCGCGCCGGCTTCGCGCCCAGCTCGAGCAGCCGCTCCTCGACGGCGTCCACGATGGACCTGACCTGCCGGTCGTTGGGAGCGGACGCGAGCACGAAGACGTCTGTGATCACGAAGACCTCGCTGACGTCGTACACCAGGATGTCGTCGGCGAGCTTGTCCGACGCCGCCTGCGCTGCCGCAATCGCGAGCTCCTTGGCCCGGTCGGTCGCTGTCACTATGGCCACACCTCTCCCGTCGGCTGAGTCATGCTCCTACCAGGTTCTCATGGAGCACTGACGGAGGGCAGGCGACGAGGACGAAGGACGTCCGGGTCAGCCGCCCGCGGGCGGGAGCTGGACGTTGGCGAGCTGCGGCCAGTCAGCGCCGAGGACCACGGTCACGTCGGCGAACGTTCCCATCCCCGGGACCACCTTCACGCTGCCCTCCTGGAGGCCCAGCGTCTTGGCGATCTGCACCGCGGCGTCCTTGTGGCCGTCCGAGGCCACTTCGACCACGCTCGTCGAACGCTGCGCGACCGTCGCGCCGTCGATGAACGTGTAGCCGCTGTTCGCCAGCCTCGCCTGCGCGGCGCCGCGGACCGTCTGCGAACGGATGCCGCTGCTGCCCGTCGCGTCTTCGACCAGGACCCGGGACACCTGGCCGGGCGCGCCCGCGCTCAGTGCGCCGCCGAGCACGCTGCTCACGATCGGTCCGGCGGCCTGTGCGTCCATCCCGTTCGAGCCGTCCGTTCGCACGGGCAGCACCTTCGCGGTGAACGCGCCGGCCTGCTGCTCGGCCGAAAGGGCGGCGAGGATCGGGCTGAGCTTGCTCTCCGGCAGCGACGGGTCGTCAACGATGCCCAGGTGGTTGAGGTACGAGGTGATCGCCACCGGCTCGGCCGGCAGTGCGTTAAGCAGTCCGGCGACTACCTGACCGAACCGCTCGCTCTGCGCGCCGGGCGCCTCGCCGTTCGCCGTGTACGTGCCGTACGCGATCGCCTGGCCGCCGGTCAGCTTTCCGGGACCGGTCGGGATCGCCGCGGCGGTGGGCGTCGCCGTGACGGCCGGGACTGCGGTGTTGGCGGTGAGCTTGATCCCGCCGATCTCGTCGATCAGGCTGGCGAAGGTGACCTTGTCCATCCGCCAGACACCGTCGATGCTGACGCCGAAGGTGTCGGCGATGGTGTCCTTACCCGCGGCGGGGATGGACTGGGACATCTTGCCGCCGAACGGTTGCAGGCCGAAGCCGGTGGTGTTGATCTCCATCTGGGACGGGATCAGCACGGCCGCGCCCCTGCCCGTGACGGTCTTCGCCGAGCCGGTGCCGGAGGTGGCTGAGCGGTCGGTGACCAGAAGGGCGTCCGCGATGGCGTTACCGGTCGAGTCGCTGATTTGGAGCAGGATGACTGACTTCGTGGGGGCGCCGCTACCGGCCGACCCGCCGCTGAAGAGGACGTAGCCGCCGACGCCTAAGGCCACGACAGCGACGGCGGCGGCTATGCCTATCAGTCGCACGCGGAAACGCCGCATCCGATCCGCACGGCTCTCCGCACGCGACTCGACGAACGTCAGCCAGCCTTTGACGTCCTGTCCGGTCGCCTCTTCGAGGAACGCGAAGTCCGCGGCCGTGTAACCGTCCTGGGGGCGCGGTGCACCCTCGGGCGGGGGCGGTACGACGGGGTTCGTAGCGGTCGCGGGTGCAGGTGGCGCGGCCGGAGCGGCGGACTTGGGCGTGCCGGTGTCGAATAGGTCGTCCTCGAAGAGACCGCCTAGGTCGGAAGAGGGGGATGAGGGGGAAGAGGGAGGTGGGGGTGGCGTTGGCGCGGGTGGTGGCGGTGGTGGGGGTGTCTGGCGGGGGAAGGACGGCGCGTAAGCCGCGGGCGAGTACGGATCCTGCAAGCCGTACCCGACCGGGTTGTAGTAGCCGGTCTGCTGCGGCTGCTCCGAGCCGGGCGCCGGATACGGCGAAGGCTGTGGCGGCGCAGTCGGAGAGAACGCGTCGAAGACCGGGCCGGGTTGAATGTCCGGCGACACGTTGGGCGGCTGCCGCCAGTCGGCGGAGGACTGACCCCAGTCGTACGTGTATCCCTGCTCGGGCTGCGCAGGCGCCTGCTGCGGGTAGCCGGCGGGCGGCGCCGGAGGCGCGGGCAGGCCGCTGCTGCCTTCCTCGTCCGGATTCGGCTTCCGGCGGCGTCCGGGTCCACTCACGGCGCCTCCTGCGCGGTGTTGGTCGGCATCGGATGCGGGCGTCCGACGTGCGTCCCCGCGTCGGCGGGGTCCCGGTACAGGCCGCGCTTGTTGATGTACTGGACGATGCCGTCCGGTACCAGATACCACACCGGCTCGCCGCGGCGTACCCGCTCGCGGCAGGCTGTGGACGAGATCGCCAGCGCCGGGATCTCGACCAGCGAGGCCTTGCCCACCGGCAGGCCCGGGTCGGCGAGGTGGTGGCCGGGGCGGGTACAGCCGACGAAGTGCGCCATCTCGAACAGCTCGTCGGCCTTTTCCCAGGTGAAGATCTGCTCCAGCGCGTCGGCGCCGGTGATGAAGAAGAACTCGGCGCCCGGCGCCCGCTCGGCGCGCAGGTCCCGCAGCGTGTCCACGGTGTACGTCGGGCCGCCCCGGTCGATGTCCACCCGGCTGACCGTGAACCGGGGGTTCGAGGCGGTGGCGATGACCGTCATCAGGTAGCGGTCCTCGGCCGGGGACACCAGCCGGTTGTCCTTCTGCCAGGACTGGCCGGTCGGGACGAAGACCACCTCGTCGAGGTCGAACAGCGACGCGACCTCGCTGGCGGCCACCAGGTGGCCGTGGTGGATAGGGTCGAAGGTGCCGCCCATCACGCCGACCCGCGCGGGGCGCGGCTGCCCGCCGGACTGGGGGACGCTCATGCGCACCGACCCTACCTGGCTCACGCCGCAGTTACATCGGCGCGGTTACTGCGGCACGTAGGCGATCTGCCCGCTTCGCGCCGGTGTTTCCGGCTACTTGTCCCGGTCGAGCCGGGTCACCAGGAAGAGCAGGACCAGGAAGATGGCCATCACCACGGTCGCGTTCAGCGCCGGGTTGATGCCCGCGTAGCGGCTGTTCTCGCCCTCTGCCAAAACGGTAAGCGCGTGCACCGTGTACGTCCTTCCGCCTAACGTCCGGTCGATCGCTGCGGCCGGTCCGGGCCAAATATAGAGTGCGGCCGCAACCGCCGCGCCGCGAGGGTGGTCACTCGCGCGTCACTTGCGGTTTTGGTCCCTGTCGTGCTGATCGCCTGAATCGCGGTACCCGCGCAGTACCAGCCACGCGACGAGGACGACCACGGCCAGTCCGCCGAAGATGAACAGCCGAAGGAAGATCCCGGGCGGTGCGTTGTCCGGCGTGGCGGCCGCCAGCAGGTTCAGGTGGGTTGCTTGCACGAATCGACCATACGCGCCACCGCGCGTCACGGCGGACGCCGGGTCGGTAGTGTGAGCTGACGGGAACATCCCGCACTCCACGAGGGGGATCGCGCCATGTCACAGCCATCGCAGTCCGCGGAACCGGCCGACCACGTCCCCGAGCGCAACCGCAAGCGGTTCCCGCAGATCAGCTCGCGCGCCTACGAGCACCCCGCCGACCGGGCCGCGCTGACCGCGCTGCGCAAGCTGAGCGGTTTCGACATGCTGCTCAAGAAGCTCAGCGGCCTGATCGGGGAGCGCAATCTGCGGCTGATGCTGCTGGCGAACGCGGTCCAGGTGTCCGAGCGGCAGTTCCCCCGGCTCGACACGATGCTGGCCGACGCCTGCGAGACGCTGGACATCGCCGAGCGCCCGCAGCTGTTCGTGCAGCAGACTCCGATGGTCAACGGGCTGACGATCGGGCTGGACAAGCCGGTGATCGTGCTGACCACCGGGCTGGTCGAGCTGCTCGACGAGGAGGAGCTGCGGTTCGTCGTCGGGCACGAACTCGGGCACGCCTTCTCCGGGCACGCGGTGTACCGCACCATGCTGCTGTGGCTGATGAACCTGAGCGGCGCGGTGGCCTGGCTGCCCGGCGGCCAGCTCGGCATCCAGGCGCTGGTTACCGCGCTGCTCGAGTGGTTCCGCAAGGCCGAGCTGTCCAGCGACCGGGCCGGGCTGCTGGTCGGCCAGGACATCGAGGCGGCCGTGCGCACCCAGATGAAGATGGCCGGCGGCGCGCACCTGCACGAGATGAACGCGCTTGCGTTCATCGACCAGGCGCGCGAGTACGAGGCCGGCGGCGACATCCGCGACTCGATACTCAAGCTGCTGCTGACCCGCGACCAGACGCACCCGTTCCCCTCGGTGCGCTCGCTGGAGCTGACCCGCTGGGTCGAGTCGGGCACGTACAACCGCATCCTGAGCGGGGACTACCCGCGCCGGGACGGCGACGCCGCCGCATCCGCCACCGACGACGCGAAGGCAGCGGCCGATGCGTACGCCGAATCGGTGCGTAACAGCACCGACCCGCTGATGCAGAAGCTGCGTGACTTCGCCCGGGACGCTTCGGGAATCGGCGACCGGATCGGCGGCGCTATGTACCGGAGGTGGGGTCAGCGACCGAACGGCGAGGAACCCCGCCGCGAATCAGACGACCCCGACCCCGAGGCCTGATACCGCTCCGGCGCCTGGTTAAGTGGATGCCGATACCGGTAGATCCCCGAGTCCCGCTCGAACCTAGGAGTGACCTGCATGGGAATCAAGGACATCCCGCTCAACGCGCTGGACGGCACGCCGACCAGCCTCGCCGAGCACACCGACAAGGCCGTGCTCATCGTCAACGTCGCGTCGAAGTGCGGGTCCACGCCGCAGTACGCGGCGCTCGAAGAGCTGCACAAGACCTACTCGGGCCAGGGTTTCTCGGTGGTCGGTTTCCCGTGCAACCAGTTCGGCGGGCAGGAGCCGGGCACCGCGCAGGAGATCGCCACCTTCTGCTCGACCACCTACGGGGTCACCTTCCCGCTGTTCGAGAAGATCGAGGTCAACGGCGAGAACCGGCACCCGGTCTACGCCGAGCTGACCAAGGTCGCCGACGCCGAGGGCTACTCCGGGGACATCCGGTGGAACTTCGAGAAGTTCCTGCTCGACGGCGAGGGCAACGTAGTGGCCCGGTTCGGCACGCGGACCACGCCAGACGACCCCGCGGTCGTCGCGGCGATCAAGGCGCTGCTGTAAGCGACATACGGTGAGCCGTAGGCAACAAGCGGTGAGCGGTAAGCGGTAGGCGCCGAGCACGAATGCGCAGTACGAGACGCGAAGCGCGAACCCGCCTTGAACGTAAACGTGCCAGCCGGGCCGGCTGAGCATGGACGGCGCGTCAGCCCTCCGCAAAACTGTTCGCATGGTGCAGTGGAAGGGTTGGCGCGCCGCCGACATGCCCGATCTGCACGGCCGGGTCGCCCTGGTGACCGGGGCGTCCGGCGGGATCGGGCTGGAGACCGCGGCGCAATTGGCCCGGGGTGGGGCCCGCACGCTGCTCGGCTGCCGGGATCCTGAGCGCGGCGAGCACGCCCGCGAGCTGATCGCGGCCCGGCATCCCGGGGCCGCGGTCGAAGTGGTGCGGATCGACCTGGCCTGCCTCGACTCGGTGGAGGACGCCGCCGAGGAGATCGCGGACCGGGCGGGCCAGCTGGACGTGCTGGTGAACAACGCCGGGCTGATGGCCCCGCCGCCCGACCTGACCGCCGAGGGATTCGAACTCCAGCTCGGTGTCAACCACCTCGGGCACTTCGCACTGACCGGCCGGCTGCTGCCGCTGCTGCTGGCCGCCGACTCGGCCCGGGTGGTGACCGTCGCGTCGTTCGTGCACCGGCTCGCCGGCGGCGACGGCCTGTCCGAGCCGGCCGATTTCAAGACGCTGCCGGGCGGCTCGCGCTGGCTCGGCTATTTCCGCTCGAAACTGGCGAACGTGCTGTTCGCGCGGGAACTGGAACGCCGGGCACGCGGCTGCTCGTCCGGCCTGCGCTCGATCCCGGTGCACCCGGGGCTGGCCCGCTCCGAACTGGTCGCGAAGGCCACCGTCGGGCGCCGCGCGGTGATCGGCCCCGCCGCGCGGGCCTCCATCGGCCTGGCCGCGCAGTCCACCGCCGACGGCGCGCTGCCGTCGCTCTACGCGGCGACGCATCCTGATGCGGCGGGCGGCGAGTTCATCGGGCCGCGGTTCGCGGCGCGCGGCGCTCCGATACGCGTCAAGCCGAGCCACGCGGCACGCGACGCGAAGTTGGCCGACGACCTGTGGGCCGCGTCGGTGGAGGCTACCGGCGTCGGTTACGAGGAATTGCGCGGTACGCACGCGTAGCGGCGTCCTAGCGCCACGGCACTAGAGTGCCCGCATGGCAGTGCGGAGAGGCACGGCGCGGACGCTGAAGGGAACGCGCGTTCGCACGATGGCCGGCGTCGGCATCGCCGGTACGATTTTCGGCCTGGCGCTGACGGCGTGCTCCGGGAGTGCCGCGAACTCGTCGAACAATCCGGGGCCGTTCGGCGGCTCCGCGATGTCCACGGCGCACGACGTACCGAACGGCGAGCGGCTCAAGGCGATCCTGCTCACTTCCGCCGACGTTCCGCGCGACTTCGCCGAGGAGTCGATCGGCGCGCAGAACAGCGGCGCGAAGCTGTCCACGGCCCCGCCGACGGTCGATCTCGACGCCGTGGAGTGCGACACCGTGCTGAACCTGATCAACACCGTCGGGCAGAAGAGCCTCGGCGAGGCTGCATACGCCAGCGACGCGTTCACGCCGCCCTCGGGGCTCGGCGAGTTCGACGAGACGCTGCTGGAGTTCCACGGCGACGACGCGGCCGCGTTCACCGGCAGGCTCGGCGCCGCCCTCAAGCGCTGCGACACGTTCCAGGCCTCGGACGCCGGCGGCGCGACGCAGGCCGCGACGGTCAAGGTGGGTCCCGGGCCGAAGCTCGGCGACGAGTCGGTCGGGTTCACGGTCACCGTGGCGATCGGCGGGCAGACGATGGTCATGGAGGGCGCGGTGGTCCGGGTCGGTACCGCGGTGATGGTGATCGACAACTCGCTGCTGCAAGGCCAGAGCACAGAAATCGACCTGGTAAAGCTCGGCGGGATCCTCGTCCAGCGGATCCGGGCGCTGCACTGAGCCGCCGAACCGAGCCGAGCAGCAGACGGCATTGGCGCCGGGCAGACGCGACTACGCTGGAGGTCATGCCCGTCCCAGGCCCTGCCCGAGCGAGAAGCGGTGAGAAAACTGGCCAAGCGCACTCCTGAAGGCCCCGCCCCGGCTCCCGTGGTCCAGCGGCTGCGGATCCGCTACGCGAAACGCGGCAGGCTGCGCTTCACCAGCCACCGGGACATCCAGCGGGCGTTCGAGCGGGCGCTGCGGCGCGCGGCGGTGCCGATGGCTTATTCGGCGGGATTCACCCCACACCCGAAAATCTCCTGGGCCGGGGCGGCGCCGACCGGTACCGCCAGCGAGGCGGAATACGTCGAGATCTCGGTCGCACGCCGGGTCGATCCGGCGGAGCTGAGCAAGGCTCTGGACGCGGCGCTGCCGCCTGACCTGGACATTCTGGAGATCGTCGAGGCCGCGACGCCGTCGCTCACCGATCGGCTCGAGGCCTCGGTCTGGCAGATCGAGCTGCCCGAAGCCGATCCGGCGCGGGTACGCGAGGCCGTCGACGCGTTTCTCGCCGCGACGACGGTTGAGGTGGAACGCCTGATGAAGTCCGGGATGCGTACCTTCGACACCCGTTCGGCTGTTGTGTCGATCACACTCCTCGACGACCCGGTTGACGTGGGACATGAATCCACCTCGTCTGCCTGTGCGATACTGCGAGTGGTCGTCCGGCACGCCACGCCGGCTGTCCGCCCCGACGATGTCCTGACCGGACTCGGTTCCGTCGGCGGCCTGGTGCCGCCGGTCGCCCCTCGGGTGACCAGGCTGGCGCAGGGTCCGCTCGTTCAGGCCGCGCACAGCGCGGCAGAAACCGGGTCTCCGACCGGGTCCGGGGCGTGGCCGGTGGCAGACCCGATGACCCTGGACCGGATCGCTTCGGCGAATTCCGGGCCGTCGAGCATCAACGCCCCCGTTTCCGGGGTATGACTGCTCGCGGGAGCCGCGCGTGTTGCGCGTCGGCGCCGGCACGACGGCCCGACTCGGCGAGACGCCCGGCCCGGCACACCTGACTTCAAGTACGCACAGACGAGCCGCCGCGCGGCGCCGACTCCCATCGTTCCGGTGGAGTCCGAGCGCCCGGCGGCCACGACGGGAGAACCGCCCGAATGCTCGATCACGAGCCCAACGGTTCCGGCTCAGGCCTGGAACCCGACCACGAGTCCACAGCCGACTCACCCGCCACTCCTGCACGCCGCCGTCGCGCGGCGAGCCGTCCGGCCGGACGGCCAAGCAAGGAACCCACCGACAATCAACCCACCGAATCCGCTGCCGCGCAGACAGTGGAAACAGGCGCCGCGGAACCCGCAGCCCCGGTGAAGCGCGCCCGAAAGACCGCGGCCAAGAAGACCACCAAGAAGGCGGTCGCGGCAGAGAGCGCTCTCGCCACCGATCCGGCGGATGCGGAGGCGGCGGACGCCGCGGATACCGCACCCGCGATGAAGACCGCGCGCAAGACCACGACGCGTCGCCGCACCCGCGGCTCCGAGCCCGTAGCCGCCGAGGTTCCGGAGCCCGCTGCCGCGCAGCCGGCGGACGAGGCGGTCACGCCGGAGCCGGTCGCCGAGACCGCGCCCGAACCCGAGAAGAAGCCGCGTCACGCGCGCAAGCGGGCGACCGCGCCGAGGCAGACGGTGATCGCGCAGGCCGAAGCCGTCGAGGAAGCGGCCGAGGACGACGCCGCGAGCGCCGAGGTGGCCGCGGTCGAGCTCGACGAGGACGAGGAAGCGGCCGAGGCGGCACGCACGCCGGCCACCGTCCCGCCGCAGCGCCCCGGGGCGCTGATCTTCCAGGCGCCGGTCGTCACCGAGCCGGTCCGGCGCACCCGGTCCGCCGAGCCCCAGGCCCAGGCC
>JBKOWZ010000210.1:0-16214 GCA_046724665.1 Actinomycetota bacterium | reverse complement strand
CTAAAACCTTTTCGCTTGTATGATGGATAAGGGGCGGCGGTGCCGCGTACTGGCGCACATAACGGGGCACCGCCGGTTCTCGCTGGTGCGGTTTATTCGTCGCGGCTTGTCGGTGTCAGTCGCTCTGCGGGAGGGTCAACCGACGCTGCACGCCGTGCCGTTCAGGGTGAACGACGTGGGCGCCGCGGCATTGCCGGTGTGGTTGGCCTGGAAGCCGAAGCTGGTCGTTCCGCCGTTGGCCGGGATGGTCGCGTTGTAGCTGACATTCGAGGCGGTGACCGCTGCGCTCATGGGCGTGATGGTCGCGTTCCACGCGCTGGTCACCGTCTGTCCCGAAGGCAGGGTGAAGGCGAGCTTCCAGCCGTTGACCGCGGTGGAACTGTTGTTGGTGATGGTGATCTGCTCAGTCAGTCCGGTGTTCCACGCGCTCACCACGTCAGTCACTTTGCAGCCGCCGGGAGGCGGAGTGCTCGGCGGCGGCGAGGACGGCGGCGGGCTCGACGGGGGCGGGGGACTCGAGGGCGGCGGCGAAGACGGCGGCGGGGGGTTGCCGTCGAGGCCGAAGAAGTGGATGGCGATGGCCGCCATGCCGCTCTGTGGCAGGACGTGGCCCGCGCCGGAGATGCTGTAGGCGTCCACCGCCGGGCTGCCGGCGCTGCCGTAGGTGGTGTGCGTCCACGTGCCGTTCATCGTGGTGGTCGAACTCGGGGTCTGGCTCACCCCGAGCACGTTCGTCCACTGCTTGATCTCTTCGCCGAAGTTGGGGTAGTACAGCGTGGTGTCGTTGGTGCCGTGCCACAGCTGCATGCGCGGACGCGGGCCGCTGTAGCCGGGGTACGCACCGCGCACCAGGTCGCCCCAGCCCGCCGGGGTATTGGTGACCTGGCCGTTGGCACAGGCGCTGTTCCAGCCGTCCACGGTGCCGGTGTAGAAGCAGTGGAACGGCACGCCCATGAACGCCGCGCCGGCCTTGAACACGTCCGGGTAGCTGCCGAGCATGACGTTCGTCATCATCGCGCCGGAGGACGCGCCGGTGGCGTACACCCGGGACGCGTCGCCGTTGTTGTGCTGCTCGACGTACTGGACCATCGACACGATGCTGGACGGGTCGCTGCCGCCGTTGTGGGTGAGCGCCTGGTTCGACGAGACGTCCCAGCACTGGCCGCTGCGGTTGGCGTCGGGGTAGATGACGATGAACCCGTAGCGGTCGGCCAGCGAGGCGAACTCGGTGCCGGAGTAGAACGCCGGGCCGGTTCCGGTGCAGTAGTGCATCGCGACCAGGATGGCCGGGTGCGACGTGACGTTGTTCGGCACGTACAGGTACATCTTGCTGTTGCCCGGGTTCGACCCGAAGTTGGTGATCTGGACCAGGCTGGCCGCCTGCGCGGTCGGGGCGAGCGTGAGCAGTCCGCCGAACGCGGCCGCCGTGGTGACCGCGAGGCTCGCGGCCAGCGCTCTGGCTCTCTTCCTCACTGGGCTTCTCCTCCTTAACAGAGGTTTCGATGCCGTTGTCAGAATCTTCCGAAACTTTCCAGGACCATTGCTAACCGAATAGCCGCTGGTGGAAGGTAGATCCGGCGGGGTACCGCGTCAAGGGTGTGGCGCCTCGGCCAGAAATATTGCGCGCTCATCGTGGAAAATTTCACACGCCAGGTTCCGGACACCGGCCGCGCGGCCGGGGCGGGTGGCCGGGCACCCATGATCGTCGGCCGCCGTCCCGCTTCGTTATCCTGGCCTGGATGCTGGCGCAGGAACCAGGAGAAACAGGACGTTTATGGACCGGCTCACCGTCACCTCGGTCACCGTCACGCCCGTCGCGTTCAAGGACCCGCCGCTGCTCAACGCCTCCGGCTGCCACCAGCCGTACGCGCTGCGCTCGATCATCGAGCTGCACACCGACGCCGGCATCACCGGGATCTCCGAGGCGTACGGCGACGACCCGACGCTGGCCCTGCTCGGGCGGGCCGCCGCGGCGCTGCCGGGCCTGGACGCCTTCGACGTCAACGGGCTGACCCGCCGGGTGGCGCGGGCGCTCGGCGAGGTCGGCGCGGTCACCCCGACCGAGCTGATCGGGCCGGGCAGCGCGGCCAAGACCGTGGCGCAGTGCGTCGCGGCCTTCGAGGTGGCCTGCTACGACGCGATGGGCAAGGCCACCGGCCGCCGGGTGGCCGACCTGCTCGGCGGCGCGGTGCGCGAGTCGGTGGACTTCAGCGCCTATCTGTTCTACCGCTGGGCCGAGCACCCGGCCGGCGGCGGCGCCGATTTCGAGCCCGACGACTGGGGCGCGGCCCTCGACCCGGACGGCATCGTGGCCCAGGCGCGGCGGCTGGTCGCCGAGTACGGCTTCGGCTCGCTCAAGCTCAAGGGCGGCGTCTTCGAGCCCGAAGCCGAGGTCGAGGCGATCAGGGCGCTACGCGCCGCGTTCCCGGACCGGCCGCTGCGCATCGACCCGAACGCGAACTGGTCGGTCGCCACCAGCCTGCGGGTGGCCGAGGCGCTTGAGGGAGAGCTCGAATACCTGGAGGACCCGACGCCCGGCATCGCCGGCATGGCCGAGGTGGCGGCGCGCACCTCGCTGCCGCTGGCGACCAACATGTGCGTCACCGGCTTCGCCGACCTGCCCGAGGCGGTCCGGCTCGGCGCGGTGCGGATCGTGCTGTCCGACCACCACTTCTGGGGCGGGCTGCGGGCCACCGGGCGGCTGGCCGGCATCTGCCAGACCTTCGGCCTCGGACTGTCGATGCACTCGAACTCGCACCTGAGCATCAGCCTCGCCGCGATGACGCACCTGGCCGCCGCGACCCCGGAGCTGAGCTACGCCCTCGACACGCACACGCCGTGGCAGCGCTGCTTCGACGACGGAGCGCAGGACGTGGTGCGGCCGGGCACGCTCACCTTCGAGGATGGCGCGATCCGGCTGCCCGACGGCCCCGGGCTCGGCGTCGAGATCGACCGGGACGCCCTGAACCGGCTGCACGAGCAGTACCTGAAGTGCGCGATCCGCCACCGCGACGACGCCGCGCACATCCGCCTGGTCCACCCGGACTGGGACAGTCGGCGCCCCAAGTTCTGACATGGCACGGACTGCGCCCGCGACGGGTTTCGACACGGCCGCATACGTCTACCCCTGGGACGTGCTCGGTGACCCGGCAGCCCCCGAGCTGCTCGCGGGCCTCGGCGTCGGCCACGTCACCCTCGCGGCCTTCTACCACGCGACCAGGGCCCTGACACCGCGGCATCCGGCGCATCGGGTCGTCGTCGCCGACCACACCGCCGCGTACCTCCCGCTGGACGAATCGCGTTGGGAGGGCGCGGCCCTGAGACCACCCCCGCAGACCTGGCTGGACTACGGCGACGCCTTCGGCTCGGCGGCGAAGGCGCTCGCGGCCGCCGGACTGTCCGCGCACGCGTGGGTCGTGTTCAACCACGTCGATCCGCGGCCCGGCACGGACTACGGCTCGGCGGCGGTCGTCAACGCGTACGGCGACGTGTACTCCTGGGCGCTGTGCCCCGCGCGACCCGAAGTGCGCGACTACGCGGTCCGGCTCGCCGGGCAGGTCGCGGCCCGCGGCGACGTGTCCGGAGTCGAATTCGAGGCCTGCGGATGGTACGGATTCGACCATTTACACGCGCACGACAAGACGGCTGGAGTCGCGCTGGACCAGGCCGCGCTCTTTCTCTTCTCGCTCTGCTTCTGTGCCTCCTGCGACCAGGAATACCGCCGGGTCGGCGTCGATTCGGCCGAGCTACGCTCGGTCGTGCGCGCCGCGCTCGACGGCGTTTTCTCCGCCACGCGGCCGGAAGCGTTCACGGCGACGCCGGAGCGTTCGAGGATCGACGCGCTGCTCGGACCGCAGCTCGCGGCCGCGGTGCTCGCCATGCGCGGCGCCGTGGCCGACCGTCTGCGCGCCGAGGTCGTGCAGGCGGTGCGGGAACAGCGTTCTGCGGCGGACTTCCCGGTGCTCTTCCACGGTCACCCGCACGCGCACCGCTCGATCGCCTTCACCGGCCTCGATCCGGCGACCGTACCGGTCGGCGCGGACGGCGTGGTCGTCAACTGCTGGGGCGACGCCGACGCGGCCGCCGAAACGGTCGCGCTGACCGTGGACGCGGCGCGGAACACAGCACACGAACGCGCCGACCTCCGCGTCGTCGCCGGCCTGCTGGCGGTCGGCGGCATGGGCGCCGACCCCGAGCGTGCCCGGCAGTTACTCGCCGCCGTACGCTCGGCAGGTGCCTCGGGGATCCGGATCTACCACGCCGGGCTGGCCGGGGCCGCCGATCTCACCCTCATCCGCGACCTCGCCGCGGCCGCGCGGCTGATCCCGTAAGCCTCCTGCCGACCGGCCGCGCGTAGCGGATCGCAAGCGCGTTCTGCCGCCGAGAACGAATGAAAGTTCCTCTAAGTCTTCGGCGAACGAGGTGCCGAACCGGCCCGGTCGAACGCCGGGTACCTGCGAAATCGTGGAAAGAGAATCAGAGTTCTGCGCTCCGTGGCGGGCCCCCGGCGGGGCGAATGCCGGCCCGCGGACGGCGGCCGGACCGCGGCACGGCCGTTGGTCTGCGGCGATGCGCGCGCCGGACAACGGCGAGAAACGGTGCGGAATTGAACCCGACTGGTTGACGGGGGCGTTAAGGTATGCGAATTAGATGATGGAAAGGAAAACCCGTGGCTCTCAAACGCGTGTGCGACATCACCGGTACGGACCGTGATGTCGAGATCTGTGACGTGACCATAGCCGGCCAGTCGATCAAGCTGGATCTGTCGCCGGCCGGGGTGGACAGACTGGTCGAGTTCTTCGGCCCGGTCGTCACCGTGCGCCATCCGCTCACCGATTCGAGCTCGAATGAACTCGCGACGTCGGCGCACCTCGCCGAGGCCGACGACGAGGAGGCCGATTCCGCGCACGACGCGGCGGACGACGGCGACGAGGAGTCGGCCGCGCAGCAGCAGGCGGACGAGCAGGCCGAGGCCGAGCCGGACTCCGCAGCCTCGGCGCAGCGCCCGGTCCGCCGCGGCCGCCGACCGGCCTCGGTCAAGGGGGCCAGGAAGAAGGCCGCCGCGCGGCGGGCCGCGAAGCCGGTGCCCCAGGCAGCGGCCCAGGCCACCGCGGAAATCCGGGAATGGGCGCGCGCCAACGGTTTCGAGGTCGGCGAGCGCGGCGCGATTCCGGGACGCATCCGCTCCGCCTACACGCTCGCCCACGAATAGCCGCGCCCGCGCGAGCGCCGCGATTCGCCGCGCCGCCGCAGTGTCGCGGTGTCGTGCGGAAAGACGGCGCTGTGCGCAAACGCCGCGTGGAAACAGAAACACGGCGCCGCCCGCCCCGGCGGTTCGGTCGGAAGCGGGCGGCGCGGATCGCATTCCCCGGTATCAGAATCAGGATCAGGACCAGGGCTCAGCGCCCGGCTTCAGCGCCCGGTCTCCGCGTCCGGCCTCACGGATAGCTGGTCAGGTCGGCGCCAGTGCTGCCCGAGTTCACCGTGTTGCCGACTCCGTTGAGGTATCGCGCCCGCACCTGATGCCGCTTCAGCCGAGCCTGGAAACCCGCGAAGAGCGATAATGGGGGCTGCTCACACCTTGAGGAGTCGCCGATGACCGGAGCAGAGCTGCTGGTGGACGCGTTCGGCCGCGTCCGCGAGGTTGTACACGAGGTGGCGTGGGGGCTGACTCCCGACCAGCTCGCGGCTCGTCTCGACCCGGACGCGAACTCGATCGCGTGGCTGCTGTGGCATCTGACCCGGGTGCAGGACGACCATGTGGCGGACGCGTTCGACGTCGAGCAGGTTTGGATCGCGCAGGGCTGGGAGCCGCGCTTCGAATTGCCGTTCAAGCCGCAGGCGACTGGCTACGGACACGGTTCGGGCGACGTGGCGGCCGTGCGTGTCGCCTCCCCGGACCTGCTTACCGGCTACTACGACGCGGTTTACGACCAGACGATCGAGCGCGTGCGCGGTTTGGGCGATCGGGACTTCGAGCGGATCGTGGACGAGTCCTGGGACCCGCCGGTCACGCTAGGCGTGCGGCTGGTCAGCGTGATCTCCGATACGTTGCAGCACGCCGGCCAGGCCGCGTTCATCCGCGGCGTTTTGGAACGCAGCGCGCCCTGAACGGCTCGCTTCCCGCGCCGAAAATCATGCTATTTCGCTCCTGCGCTCCTGCGCTCGTTCGCTATTCACTCGCTCGGCCCACTCCGCGGCCACTTGCCGTTCGGCCGGGGCAGCCGGTACCACAACACGCCGTAGACGGCGCCCACCGCAGCTGTCAGGGGACCCGCCAGGACCGCGCCCTCAAGCACGTCGAGCAGCAGGAAGACGACCCCGATCACCGCGAGCAGCAGGAAGAACAGCCCGGCGCGAGCGAGATTGTCCGCCCAGCGCACCACTTCCTCCTTGCGTCCCTGGCGGAAGACGCGCCGGTGCAGGCTCACCGGGGCGATGAGCATCGCCACGGCCACGGCGCAGGCGAGCACCGTCAGCGTGTAGACGACCTTCTGGAGTCCGGTCACCGTGGCGAACCGATTGCTGAACGGCACGGTCAGCAGAAAGCCGAACAGGATCTGCACGCCGGTCTGCGCGACCCGCAGTTCCTGGAGCAGTTCGATGAAGTTGCGGTTCACCCGCTGAACCTCGGTCTCCGGCCAGGTGTCGTGCTGCACCCGTGGCTTCGGCGGCCCGGCGGCAGGCTTGCGGCCCGCCGCGGCCGCCGGTGAAGAGTCGTCCCTGCCGCCTCTCGCAGTACCCACCTGACCGACCACCCGACTGATCATCGCGTTCGCGTGCATGGAAAGAGGTCCGACTACCCGCACAACCACCCCGCATTCGCCAACTTACTCGGGCCTTACCTCATCCGGCGCCTTATCCGTCCGCAGTCCGCGCCATGAGGGGGTGCGTAACAGGCCGTCGCGCGTACGTTCGGCGTACACCACCTCGCCGACTAGCCGAGGCCGCACCCAGCGTGCCTCGCGCTCGATCGACGACGGCACACGCCCGGCGAAGGGGCTATCGTCGGCCGCCAACGAGGTGAGTCGCTTGTCGAGGTCCTTGAGCGTCTTGTCCGAGAAGCCTGTGCCGACCAGCCCGACGTACCGCAGCGACAGCCTTTCGCGTTGCGAGCGCTTACGCCGACCTTTGGCGCCCGTGGCCGAATCCGGAATACCGAGCAGCAACGAACCGATGGTGCCTTCACGACGTCCCTCGCCCGGCGTCCAGCCGCCGATGACGACCTCCTGCGTGAGCACGTGCTTGACCTTCACCCAGTCGCCGCTGCGCCTGCCGGGCTGGTAAGTCGAGTCGAGGCGCTTGGCGATCAGCCCTTCAAGCCCGGCGCTGCGCGTCGCCTCGTACAGTTGCGCGCCGTCGCCGACGCGGTATTCCGGCGCTTGCCACGTCGGCGCAGGCGACAGGTCGAGCGAGGCGAGCAACTCCCGCCGCTCGCGGTACGTCTGGCCGGTTACGCGCTGGTCATCGTGGCGCAGCACGTCGAAGACGATGTACGCGACCGGCGTCCGCTCGCTGCGGCGGGCGATGCGGTCCGGATCGCGCAGGTGCATGCGCGGCTGGAGCGCGGCGAAGGACGGCTTGCCCTGCTCGTCGAAGGCGACGATCTCGCCGTCCACGATCAGTCCCGGCGCGGCGAACCTCTTCGGCGGCACCAACTCCGGGTACGCGGCGGTGATGTCCCGGTCGTTACGCGAGACGAGCCGGAACTGGTCGTCGTTGAGGTAGCCGATCGCGCGCACCCCGTCCCACTTGATCTCGTAGCCGAACCGCGCGTCCTCCTCCTCGGAGGGCAGCCGGCCGAGCACCGCCAGCATCGGGGCGATCGCCTTCATTCCGGCCCAGGTCAGGTCCTTTTCAGCCGCCACCACCCTCACCTCGCCGTTGTGTCGCCTACTGCGCGGGTCACTACGGTTACGCGCGCCCGGCGCGTACCTTTTCTCCGAGATCCTCCAGAACATGCCAGGAGACCGTCTGCTCCAGCGCGGGCAGCAGCCGGGTCTCCTCAACGTCGAGCAGCCCGCGTGCCTGCGTGACCAGCGCGTCCGCGAGTTCATCGACTCGGTCGGGCAGGTACTCGTGCAGCGCGTCGCACAGCAGCCGTGTGGCCGACATGACGTGCCGAGCGGTGGCCGCGGTCAGCCGGCCGACCAGCTCGAGGCGGCGCTCCGGGTCGGACTCGGCCTCGTACTCCTCGGCCACCAGGTCGATCAGCCGGCGGTCGGCGGCCAGCTCAGTGCCCAGATCCGCGCCGTGCCCCATCGTCCGCTCCGCTCCCTTAGGCCGCTCTGCTCTTCACGCCGCGCTGCTCCGTCACGCGACGGTGGACTTCCGCCCACGGCGCGGCCGGGCCGCCCGGGACACTGCCTCCTCCAGCTGCGCCCGCGTCATCGTGGACCGCCCCGCGACGTCCAGCTCTGTAGCGCGGGCATACAGCTCGGCTTTAGTCAGAGCGCTGAGATCCTCGTGCTCCTTCCCGGCCTCGCGCCCCGCATCCCGCTTCCGCCCTGAACTCGCCCGCTTACCGCCGGATTCGCCCCGTTCCCCAGCCTCAGCCCGCTTCGTTTCCGTCGCCACCCGCGGATCGGCCCGGCGCCCGCGCGCGATACTGCGCTCGAGCGCGTCCATCAAATCCACCACGTTCGTAGCCGCAGGCGGCGGCTTCTCGCCGACCAGGCCCTCGCCATGGCGCTTCGCCTCGATCAGCTCGCCCAGCCGCACCCGGTACTCGTCCTTGTACTCGGTCGGGTCCCACTCCACCCCGAGCGTCTCGATCAGCTGCCGCGCGGCCGCGAGCTCACGCGCGTTGACCTCGACTTTCTCGGGCAACGCGTCGATCTCCTCGACCGGATTACGGATCTCGTCGGCGTAATGCATCGTGTGCAGCACCAGCACCTGCTTCTCCGCCTTGATCGCGGTCAGGTACTGCCGGCCACGCATCACAAAGGTGGCTACTCCGGCCCGGTGCGTGGACGCCAGCGCCTCGCGCAGCAGCCCGTAGACCCTGCCGTACTCCGCGCCCTTCGGGCCGAGGTAGTAAGTCGTCGCGAAGAAGATCGGCTCGACCTGCTCCAAGTCCACGAAGCCGGAGATCTCGATCGCCTTCGAGCGGCCCGGGGCGATCTCGTCGAGCTCGTCCTGGGTGAACACGACGTACTGCCCGTCGTCCAGCTCGTAGCCCTTGACGATGTCCTTGAAGGCGACCGGCTTTCCGGTGCGCTCGTTGATCCGCTGGATCCGCACCCGGTCGGCGGTGCCGCGCTCGAGCTGGTGGAACCGCGGGGCGTGGTCGCTGGTCGCGGTGAACAGCTCGACCGGCACCGTGACCAGGCCGAAGTTGAGGCTGCCGCTCCATATCGCCCGTGCCATCGGTGCCTCCTTCGCCGGGTCCCGCGTCGGCGGCCGGCGTTCGAGCCAAAAACCCGGTGCACCCAGTTTTCCACGTTCTCGGGTAACCGGTGTATTTCTGCATATGAGCAGAATGACGCCATGGTCACCTATTCGGCTCAGCCGCAGGACACGTTTGCGAGCCGGCGCGCAGGGTTACCCGAAAGTCGCCCCTGACCCGATAGGAGGAACCCGGTGTCCGGCAGTGACGATCTCCACCGCCGGGTCGGCGACCTGCTGAAGGAGTACGGACGCACGTTCGCCGACGAGGCGGGTGTCCGGCTGCGCGACACGCCCGGACCGCTGTACCAGCTCACCGTGGTCAGCATGCTCTCGTCGATCCGCATCCGCGCCAACATCGCGGTCGCCGCGGCGCGCGAACTGTTCGCCGCGGGATGGCGCAGCCCCGCCCGCATGGCCGAGGCGAGCTGGCAGCAGCGCGTGGACGCGCTCGGCCGGGCCCACTACCGGCGCTACGACGAGAGCACCTCCACGGCTCTCGGCACCGGCGCCCAGCTGATCCTCGACCGCTGGCACGGCGACCTGCGCAAGCTGCGCGCCGAGGCGGGCCACGACCCGCGCCGCGTGCGCGAGCTCCTGCAAGAGCTGCCGCGCATCGGCCCGGTCGGCGCGGACATCTTCTGCCGCGAGGCGCAGGGCGTCTGGCCGGAGCTGCGTCCCAGCTTCGATCAGCGTGCGCTCAAAGCCGCGTCCCAACTCGGCCTGCCGACCAGGCCCGCCGAACTGGCCCGGCTCATCCCGCGGCAGGACCAGGACCGGGACCTGCCCAGGCTCGCCGCCGCCCTCGTGCGCTCGACGCTGTGAGCCCGAACGTCGCTCGTCATGCGGATCCAGGCCACAACCAGGAGGATGCTCTCATGCAGGAACAAGAGATGATAAACCCTGCCCAACCGTTCCTCAGCGATGTAGAGCGGCTGCGAGCCAACGCGCGCGAACAGATCGAGAAGGGACCGGTTACCGCAGCGTACGGCGCGGACGTGGACCGAGTCATCGAGGTGCTGAACCAGTCGTTGGCGACGGAACTGGTCTGCGTGCTGCGTTACCGCCAGCACCACTTCGCTGCCACCGGCCTTAACGCCACGCCGGTCGCCGAGGAGTTCCTGGAGCACGCCCAGGAGGAGCAACAGCACGCCGACCTGCTAGCCCAGCGCATCGTCCAACTCGGCGGCGTCCCCGACATGAACCCGCAAACCCTCACCGGCCGCGCGCACTCGCAGTACGTCACCGCGCACGAGCTGCGCGCGATGATCGAGGAGAACCTAGTCGCCGAGCGAATCGCCATCTCCGCGTACACCGAAATCATCACCTGGCTCGGTGACGGCGATCCGACGACCCGTCGCGTCTTCGAAGAGATCCTCGCGACCGAGGAGGAGCACGCCGAGGACATGCTCTCCCTGCTCGAAAACGGCTAGTCAGCGCATCAGACCCCCCTTGCCCGCACGTATATATACCGTGTCGCGAAACGATCTCGGTGGCTAGTGTGGGCACATGCGCTTAGGACTGTTCGTACCTCAGGGCTGGCGACTTGATCTGACCGGCATCGATCCCGCGGAGCAGTGGAACACGATGCTGGGGATCGCCCAGGCAGCAGATAACGGGCCCTTCGAATCAATATGGGTATACGATCACCTTCATACTGTCCCAGTGCCAACCGATCAGGCCACGCATGAGGCGTGGACGTTGATGGCGGCGTTCGCGGCTGCGACGTCGCGGGTGCGGTTGGGACAGATGTGCACGTGTATGGGTTACCGCAACCCGGCCTACCTCGCGAAGGTCGCGGCGACCGTGGACCTGATCTCCGGCGGCCGCGCCGAGATGGGCATCGGCGGCGGCTGGTACGAGCACGAGTGGCGTGCGTACGGCTACGGCTTCCCGACCGCGGGCGAGCGGCTCGGCATGCTGGACGAGGGCGTCCAGATCATGCGGCAGCTGTGGACCACCGGCACCGCGACCGTCGACGGCAAGCACTACCAGGTGGACGGCGCGATTTCGCGTCCGCTTCCGCTCCAGGAAGGCGGCATCCCGCTGTGGGTCGCCGGGGCGGGCGAAAAGAAGACGCTGCGCACGGCGGCGAAGTACGCCAAGTACACCAACTTCAGTTCGGACCTGGAGACGTGGCGGCGCAAGTCCGAGGTGCTCGCGCAGCACTGCCGTGAGGTCGGCACCGACTTCGACGCGATCGTGCGCTCGACGAACTTCAACGTGGTGATCGGCGAGAGCGAAAAGGCGGTGCAGGACCGCCTCGCCTGGATCCGCGAGCACTACGCGCCGTACGTGCCGGTCGAGAAGCTGGAGCAGGAGTACCAGGGCTTCGCGAACAGCAGGCTGACCGGTACTCCCGAGCAGATCGTGCAGGCGCTGCACGAGGTGCACGCCCAGGGCGCGGGCTACGTGATCCTGTACTTCCCCGAGATCGCCTACGACCGCTCCGGCCTTGAGCTATTCGTCAAGCAGGTCGTGCCCGAACTGCCCGCCTGATGCCGGCTCAGCGCCTTCACCGCTGACAGCTCGCGGGCGGTGAAGGCGCTGATCTGTAGGCGGCTTCAAGATGACACGACCTGCGTCGAGATCGATCGGCCCGTTGGGCGGAGCTGCGGCCTCCTGCTCCTCACGCAGAACCAGCGTGGTCTGACGCTGCTTGAGCTCCTGCGCCTTCCCATACGACATCGCGCCGTGCAGCACCTCGAAACCCGTGGCCGAGACAGGCCGATGGTCTGCCCCGCGCCGCCACGGCAGAATCCCTGCCTTGCCGAGCCTGAGCAGCAGCAGGTCGATGAACGCGAAGATGGTCAGGAGGACGACCAGCGCAGGCAGCGACACAATCCACACGATCACACCGCGACAACGCGCGAGACCACGCAGCCGTTCCCGTGTCTGCAAACCCGGCCCGCGTCCAGCTACCGACCAGCACAACGAGCCAGGCATCGCGCAAGAGTGCAAGACCACCCGCAATCCGGTGGACAGCGGCGGTGACGCTTACGAGGATCATTGGTATGCCGACGACCGCTCAGCCATCGCCGTCCACGTCCACGTCCGCTCCCTCGACTAACGCCACGGCCATCGCCGCTCCGACGTTCACCGACGTGCTCGAGGCGCGTCGGCTGCTCGTCGCGCACCTGCGGCCGACACCCGCCTGGACGTACCCCGTGCTCAACGAGGCGGTCGGCGCGACCGTCTGGGTAAAGCACGAGAACACGCAGCCGGTCGGCGCGTTCAAGGTGCGCGGCGGGCTGAACCTGCTCGCGTCGCTTTCGCCGCAGCAGCGCGCGGACGGCGTCGTGGCGGCGTCCACGGGGAATCACGCGCAGTCGGTCGCGTACGCGGCCCGCGAGTTTGGCGCTCCGTGCACGATCGTCATGCCGGAGAACGCCAATCCGGTCAAGGCCGCGGCCGTGCGCGCGCTTGGCGCGCAGCTCGTGCTGCGCGGTGCCGCCTTCGACGAGTGCCGTGAGATCGCCGCGCAGATCAGTGCCGAGACCGGCGCTTACTACGTCGATTCCGGCGACGAGCCCAAGCTGATCGCCGGAGTCGCCACTGCGGCGCTGGAGCTGTTCGAGGTGGCGCCGCGGCTTG
The DNA here is from genome assembly GCA_046724665.1 of Actinomycetota bacterium. Lineage (GTDB taxonomy): Bacteria > Actinomycetota > Actinomycetes > Streptomycetales > Catenulisporaceae > Actinocrinis. The sequence continues at coordinate 3,233 of JBKOWZ010000210.1, read as the reverse complement.
ACGCACTGTTCGTGCCGGTTGGCGCGGGTACCGGAGCGGCCGGGGCATGTATCAGCGCACATGCTGTGGCGCCGCAGTGCCGGGTGATTGGCGTGCAGTCGGCGCAGTCGCCGGCCGCGTACGAGTCGTGGCGGGCTGGGGCGCCGACCGACCGGCCGAACAAGACCGTGATCGAGGGCCTGTCCACCGGGCACGGATTCGCACTGCCGCAAGCGATCATGCGCTCGCTGCTTGACGATTTCATGGTGCTCGACGACGGTGACATCCGCTCCGCGCAGCGGCTTCTCGTTCTCGCCGCGCACACGATGGCCGAGGGCGCGGGTGCCGCCGCGCTGGCCGGGCTGCTGGCCCGGCGCGAAGAGTTCGCGGGCGCGACTGTCGGTGTCATCTGTAGCGGTGGCAACGTCAGTGAGGCGGAGTTGGCGGCCGTGCTCGCGGCCGCGCCGCCTGCCTGACGCCGCGGCCGTGGAAGTTTCCGTGCCTATCACGGAATCTTTCGATCAATCCCACCTGCCTCTTGACGCAGTTTGAAGCACGGATCTACCGTCACCGCGTTGTAGTGAGCCCACTGCGACCTCGAAATGTTTCGACAGTTCGCCGGCCGTGGCCTGCCAACCAGCCTGCCAGCACGGCCGTCCGCGCCGCCTCCCGGTGCGGGCGGCGCCCGGTCCGGGGACGGAAGGTGACTCAGCATTATGGATATCGACACCGGTGCCGGTATCGGAGCCCCTCGGCCCCGACCCGGCTCCTTCGGACGCCGCCGGCTGCGCGCGGCCTTCGCGGTCGGCTCGGTGGCCACCGCGGCGGTGACCGTGGGCGCCCTGGTCGTCGCGGCCGGCGGCGCCTCGGCGGCCGCCTCGTCGCTGAAGGCGGGCGCCGAGGCCAACGGGCGCTACTTCGGCGTAGCGGTCGGGCAGCGCGACCTGAGCAACTCCTCGGCCACCAACCTGGCCGGCGCCCAGTTCGACATGGTGACCCCCGAGAACGAGATGAAGTGGGACACCATCGAGCCGAACAACGGGCAGTACAACTTCGGTCCGGGCGACGCGATCGTCAACTTCGCCACCAGCCACAACCAGCGGCTGCGCGGACACAACCTGGTCTGGCACTCCCAGCTGCCCGGCTGGGTCACCAGCCTGCCGCAGAGCCAGGTCAAGGCCGCGATGGAGGAGCACATCACCGGCGAGGTCACCCACTACAAGGGCAAGATCTACGCCTGGGACGTGATCAACGAGCCGCTCAACGAGGACGGCTCGTTCCGGACCGACGTGTTCTACAACGCCTTCGGCGGCGGCGCCGCGTACATGGCCGACGCGCTCAGGACCGCGCACGCGGCCGACCCGAACGCGAAGCTCTACATCAACGACTACAACATCGAGGGCACCGGCTCGAAGAGCAACGCCATGTACAACCTCGCCCAGACGCTGCTCCAGCAGGGCGCGCCGCTGAACGGCATCGGCTTCGAGAGCCACTTCATCGTCGGGCAGATCCCGAGCAGCCTGGCCTCGAACATGCAGCGCTTCACCGCGCTCGGCCTTGACGTGGCGCTCACCGAGCTCGACGACCGCATGCCCACGCCGGCCAGCAGCTCCAACCTGAACCAGCAGGCCACCGACGACGCCAACATCGTCAAGGTCTGCCTGGCCAACCCGCACTGCCCCGGCATCACGCAGTGGAACATCAGCGACGCCGACTCGTGGATCCCGGGCACCTTCTCCGGCCAGGGCGCCGCCACCCTGTTCGACAGCAACTGGCAGCCCAAGCCGGCCTACACCGCGGTGATCAATGCCCTCGGCAACGGCTCCTCGTCGTCACCGAGTGCCAGCACGTCGAGCAGCCCGCCCCCGTCGAGCCCGCCGCCGTCCTCGCCGCCGCCGAGCAGCCCGCCGCCGAGCACTCCGCCCCCCGGTGGCTGCAAGGTGACTGACGTGGTGAACGCGTGGAACAACGGCCTGACTGAGCAGATCACCATCACGAACAACAGCTCGAGCACGATCAACGGCTGGAGGGTCGCGTTCACCCTGCCGTCCGGGCAGAGCCTGGTCAGCGCGTGGAACGCCACCATCACGCCCGGCAGCGGAGCGGTCACCGCCACCAACATGAGCTACAACGCGACCATCCCGGCCAACGGCGGCACGACCAACTTCGGCTTCCAGGCCAACCACACCGGCAACGCCGCGGCACCGACGTCCTTCACCCTGAACGGCACGCCCTGCACCATCGGCTGACGCTCAGTCAAGTGGCTGACGCACAGACGGGTACCCGACAGGTAACCGGCAACAAGCACCGACAAGTTACAAAAACGCAAGTCCATGCGTGAACGAACGCGTTGACTGCCTGCTGCTCCCTCGCCTACTTTTTCCACAGAAAGGGCGGGGGAGCAGCGGCGTATGCAGGGGATACCGGACAGGGACACCAACTCGGCCACCACGATCGAATCAGTGCTGCGTGCGGCACGTTCCCGGCTCGACCGGCTCACCCCGCGGCAGGCCGCGCGCGAGCAGGCCGAGGGCGCGCTGATCGTGGACATCCGTTCGGAGCCGACCCGCCGCGCGGAGGGTGAGATCCCCGGTTCGCTCATCCTGGAGCGCAACGTCCTGGAGTGGCGGCTCGATCCGGCCAGCAGCTGGCGCATCGACGAGGCCGTGGACCACTCGCTGCGCGCGATCGTGATCTGTCCCGAGGGGTACGTGTCCAGCCTGGCGGCCGCCGGGCTCAAGGACATCGGGCTGCACCGGGCGACCGACGTGATCGGCGGCTTCGAGGCCTGGCGCGAGGCGGGCTGCCCGATCGTGCGCAGCGTCACCATGGCCGGCTCGTACGTCGCCGCCGCGCCCGCCCTGATCAGCCTCGATGCCACGCGGCAGCAGATGCTTGTAGACGGGGTTCCGGTGCCGCTTACGCGTCTCGAGTACCGGCTGTTGGACGAGTTGTTGCGGGCCAACGGCCGCGTGGTCACTCGTGAGGAGTTGCGCTCGAGTATCGGCGACTGGCCCGGAAGCCGCAGCCGCTCGGTGGATCTGCACATGCACCGGATACGTCGGAAGCTTGGTCCGCGTGCGGCTGGATTGTTGGCCACTGAGTGGGGTGTGGGTTTCCGGTTGCGCGCCACGGCGGATGGCGTGGGCGAGTTTGCTGTTACCACTCGCCGTCGGCCGGTGCCTGGGGTGGTTGGCGGGCTAGCTGGTAGCGACGATGACGACGTCGAGGGTGCGGGGTCCGTGGACGCCTTC
>JBKOWZ010000098.1:0-38108 GCA_046724665.1 Actinomycetota bacterium | reverse complement strand
CTGCCGGGACGCGCGCGCGGCCGGGTGCTGGTGACGCTCGACCCGGACCTGGTTCCGGCGGCCCGGCTGCGCCGCGCCTTCGCCCGCAGCCGGCGGCTGGCCGTGGACGTGCACGAGGACTACGTCGCGCTGCTCGACGACCGGGCCTGGGCGCGCGGCGTAGCCGGCGTGATCGCCAAGGCCTGGGCGCGCAGCGCTGTCGCGCTCAGCCGCGGCGCGGACCTGACCGTCGTCGCGGACGAGCACGTGCCCCCGCTCGCGGCGGCGAACCGGCTGGTCGTACGCAACCTGCCGGACCTGCGCCTGCTGCCGAAGCCGTCCGAGCCGGATCCCGAGCCGCGCGCACTGTACATCGGCGACGTACGCGAGAGCCGCGGCCTGTTCACCATGCTGCGCGCGATCGAGTTGGCCCCCGGCTGGCAGCTGGACATCGTCGGCCCGGTCGCCGCGCGGGACCAGGAGCGGCTGACCGAGTGGCAGGCGACCAGCGCGGCCGCGCCGCGGGTCAGGCTGCACGGCCGGATGCCCCCGCAGTCGGCCTGGCTGCTGGCCGACGGCGCCTGGACCGGCATGTCGCTGCTGCACAGCACCCCGGCCTTCGAGAGCGCGATCCCGTCGAAGGTCTACGAGTACCTCGCCTGCGGGCTGCCGGTGCTCACCACGCCGCTGCGCCGGGCCGCCGAACTGGTCGAGCAGGCCGGCGGCGGCGCGGTGGTGGCCGATGCCGAAGCCGCCGCCGAGACGCTCAACGCCTGGTCGGGCCAGGACCGCGAGGGCTTCGCGCTGCGCCGCAAGGCCGCGGCCGAGTGGTCCGAGCGCAGCCTGGCCGAGCCGAGCCCGTACGATCGGTTCGCCGCGGCGATCGCGGACCTGGTCGCCCGAACGAAGCACGGTGAACGATGAGTCAAGCCCCTGAAACCCCGGCGGGAGTCCGGATCGCCCCCGGCGCCGACGTGGACGAGCGCGCCAAGCTCGGCGGTGGCACCAGCGTGTGGCACCTCGCGCAGATCCGCGAGGACGCGATCCTCGGCCGCGACTGCGTCGTCGGCCGCGGCGCGTACGTCGGCACCGGCGTGCGGATCGGCGACAACGTCAAGATCCAGAACTACGCGCTGGTCTACGAGCCCGCGACGCTCGGCGACGGCTGCTTCGTCGGCCCCGCCGCGGTGCTGACCAACGACCTGCGGCCGCGTTCGGTCGCCCCGGACGGCACGCAGAAGCGGGCCGGCGACTGGCACGCGGTCGGCGTCGAGGTCGCCGAGGGCGCGTCGATCGGCGCCCGCGCGGTCTGCGTCGCCCCGGTGCGTGTCGGGCGGTGGGCGATGGTGGGGGCCGGTAGCGTGGTGACCCGCGACGTGCCCGACTTCGCGCTCGTCGTCGGGGTGCCCGCGCGCCGGGTCGGCTGGGTCGGCAGGTCCGGCGAGCGGCTGGTGCCGGACGGGGAGCACGCGGACGGGGAGCAGCCCCGGTGGCGCGACCCGGCGACCGGCGAGAGGTATCGCGAAACAGCGGAAGGCCGCCTCGCGGCGGAGGGCAGCGCAGGGAACAGCACCGCGGAGGAGAGCCAATGAGCCCGCAGACCGATTTCATCGGGGCAGCGAAGCCGGTCATCGGCGAGGAGGAGATCGAGGCCGCGGTCAGGGTGCTGCGCAGCGGCATGGTGGTGCAGGGCCCGGAGGTCGCCGCCTTCGAGGCCGAGTTCGCCGAACTGGTCGGCGGCCGCCACTGCGTCGCGGTCAACTCGGGCACCTCGGCGCTGCTGCTCGCCCTGCACGCGCTGGAGATCGGCCCCGGGGACGAGGTCGTCGTGCCCTCGTTCACCTTCGCCGCCACCGCCAACGCGGTCAGCCTGGTCGGGGCGACGCCGGTCTTCGCCGACGTCGATCCGGACACCTTCAACCTGGATCCGGACTCGGTGGCGGCCGTGATCGGCCCGAACACCGCCGCGATCATGCCGGTGCACCTCTACGGCCAGCCCGCCGCGATGACGCGCATCAACGAGCTGGCCGAGCGGCACAGCCTCGCCGTGCTCGAAGACGCCGCGCAGGCGCACGGCGCGACGCTCGGCGGCGTGCAGGTCGGCGCGCTCGGCGACGCGGCCTGCTTCAGCTTCTACCCGACCAAGAACATGCACTCGCTCGAGGGCGGCATGGTGGTCACCGCGGACGCGCAGGCGGCCCGGCGCATCAGGCTGCTGCGCAACCAGGGCATGGAGCAGCGCTACGCGAACGAGATCGTGGGCTACAACGTGCGGCTGACCGACGTGGCCGCCGCGATCGGCCGGGTGCAGCTGCGCAAGCTGGCCGCCTGGAACGAGAGCCGCCAGGCCAACGCCGCGAAGCTCGACGCCGGGCTGTCCGGCGGCGCCTTCGGCCTGCGCACCCCGCACGTCGCCGACGGCGCGACGCACGTCTACCACCAGTACACGGTCCGCGTCCCCGGCGGGAACCGCGACGCACTCCAAGCCCACCTGACCGAGAACAAGGTCGGCAGCGCCGTCTACTACCCGACGCCGGTGCACCGGCTCGCGCCGTTCGCCGGCACGCCGGACGACGGGCTCGAGACGACCATGATGCTCGCCGACGAGGTCCTGTCGCTGCCGGTGCACCCGTCGCTCGGCGACGCGGACCTCGACCGGGTCATCTCGGCCGTCCAGTCCTTCGAGCCGGACAGCCGGGGGGAGTAGCAGATGGGTACCGCGAAGACTCCCGCCCTGCGGGTCGGGCTGGTCGGCCTCGGCGCGATGGGCCGCCACCACGCCCGCGTGCTGCGCGCGCTCGACGGCGTCGAGCTCGTCGCCGCGGCCGACCCGGTCGGCGACGTGCACGGCGCGCTCGGCGACATCCCGCTGGTGCCCGACATCGAGCAGCTGCTCGAGCACCGGCTCGACTACGCCGTCGTCGTCTGCCCGACCGCGCACCATGAACCTGTCGGCCTGGCGCTGGCCGAGGCCGGTGTGCCGGCGCTGATCGAGAAGCCGCTGGCGCACGACGTGCCGGCGTCCACCCGGCTGGTCGAGGCCTTCGAGCGGCGCGGCCTGGTCGCCGCGGTCGGCCACATCGAGCGGTACAACCCGGCGCTGCAAAGCATGCGCGCCCGGCTGGAGGCCGGCGAGCTCGGCGAGGTCTTCCAGGTCGCCACCCGCCGCCAGGGTCCGTTCCCGCACCGGATCGCGGACGTCGGCGTCGTCAAGGACCTGGCCACGCACGACCTGGACCTGACCGCCTTCGTCACCGGCTCGGACTACCGCACCGTCAGCGCGCGCACCACAAACAAGAGCGGCCGGCCGCACGAGGACCTGGTCACCATCCTCGGCGACCTGAACTCCGGGGTCATCGCCAACCACCTGGTCAACTGGCTCTCGCCGCTCAAGGAGCGGGTCTCGATCGTCACCGGGGACCGCGGCTGCTTCGTCGCCGACACCCTGACCGCCGATCTGACCTTCTTCGCCAACGGTTCGACCCGCACCGAGTGGGACGCGGTCTCGGCCTTCCGCGGCGTGTCCGAGGGCGACATGACCCGCTACGCCATCGCCAAGCGCGAGCCGCTGACCGTCGAGCACGAGGCGTTCCGCGACGCGGTCGAGGGCAAGCCGAACGCCAGCATCGTCACGCTGCGCCAGGGCCTGCGCGCCGTGGTCGTGGCCGAGGCGGTGCTCGAGTCCGCGCGCACCGGCCAGACAGTGAACACCGAGTCCGAGTAGGACAGTAAGCACCGAGTCCGAGTAGAAGGAGAGCAGCGACCGTGCGGATCTGCGTCGTCGCCCTGGGGAAGATCGGCCTGCCGCTGGCCGTCCAGTACGCGAGCAAGGGCCACGAGGTCGTCGGCTACGACATCTCGGAGCGCGTCGTCCAGCTGGTCAACGACGGCGTCGCGCCCTTCCCCGGCGAGGCCGGGCTCGACGGCCTGCTCAAGGAGGTCGTCGCGGACGGCCGGCTGACCGCGACCACCGACGGCACCGCCGCGGCCCGCGGTGCCGAGGCGGTCGTCGTGGTGGTGCCGCTGGTCGTGGACGGCGAGGACGTGCCGGACTTCGGCCCGCTCGACGCCGCCACGCGCACCGTCGCCGCCGGGCTGACCCACGGCGCGCTGGTGAGCTACGAGACCACGCTGCCGGTCGGCACCACCCGCGAGCGGTTCGCCCCGATGCTGGCTGAGGGCTCCGGGCTGACCCTGGGCACCGACTTCGGCGTCGTGTTCAGCCCCGAGCGGGTGCTGACCGGCCGGGTCTTCGCCGACCTGCGCAAGTACCCCAAGCTCGTCGGCGGCGTGGACGCGTACTCCACCGAGCGCGGCATCTCCTTCTATCGCGCGGTGCTCGACTTCGACGAGCGCACCGACCTGGCCCGGCCGAACGGCGTGTGGGACCTGGGCACCGCCGAAGCCGCCGAGCTGGCCAAGCTCGCCGAGACCACCTACCGCGACGTCAACATCGGCCTGGCCAACACCTTCGCCCGCTTCGCCGACAGCCACGGCCTGGACATCGCCGGCGTCATCGAGGCCTGCAACAGCCAGCCGTACAGCCACATCCACCGGCCGGGCATCGCCGTCGGCGGGCACTGCATCCCGGTCTATCCGCGCATGTACCTGTGGAACGACCCGGACGCGTCGGTGGTGCGCACCGCCCGCGAGACCAACGCCTCGATGCCCGCGTACGCGGTCGGCCTGCTCGCCGGGGCGCACGGCGAACTGGCCGGGCAGCGCGTCGCGGTGCTCGGCGTCGCCTACCGCGGCGGGGTGAAGGAGACGGCGTTCTCCGGCGTCTTCGGCGTCGTCGAGGCGCTGCGCTCGCGCGGCGCGCTGCCGCTGGTCTGCGACCCGATGTACACCGACGACGAGATCCGCGCCCTCGGCTTCGAGCCCTACCTCGCGGGCACCAAGGTGGACGCCGCGGTCGTCCAGACGGACCATCACGAGTACCGGCAGCTGACCCCGGCCGACCTGCCCGGAGTCAAGACGCTGATCGACGGCCGCCGGATCACCGACCCGGCGGCGTGGACCGGCGTCACCCGGCGGCTGATCGGCGACGGCACCTCCGGTTGAGCCAATGCGCCGTTGACGTGTTGATCGCCGCACCCCTACGCTGCCTGTACAAGGGACTGGCCCGAGGAAGCCGGTGCAAATCCGGCACGGTCGCGCCACTGTGAGCCCCCGCCGCGCGCGGAGGTGAGTCAGACACTCGCCAGGACCCGGCTCCATTAGTCAAGGGACGCACGATCCCCTCAAGGAGGCTCGCTGTGAGCAGCATGTCCGCACCCTCATCCACGTCTTCCTCGACGCCGCTTGTGGTGTCCGCCGCCAAGGCCCGGCTGTGGGTCCTGGGCACCGTGGCGCTCGGCCTGCTGGCCTACTACTTCATCGGCGTGGACCAGGGCGCGCTGTCCATCTTCGGCAAGGACATGCACATCCACGAGTACGTCCACGACGCGCGCCACCTGCTCGGTTTCCCCTGCCACTGAGCCCGGGGATGGAAAGGCGCATCATCCTGCGCGGCCTGCTGGCCGGAGCGATCGGCGGGCTGCTGGCGTTCGTCTTCGCGCGCGTCTTCGCCGAGCCGGCCATCGACGAGGCGATCGCGTACGAGAGCGGCCGGGACGCGGCGCAGGCCGTGCTCGACAAGGCCGCCGGCGCGGCGGGCGAGACGGCCGGGCAGGACATCTTCAGCCGCAGCGTGCAGGCCAACCTCGGCCTGGGCACCGGCATGATCCTGATGGGCGTCGCGCTCGGCGGCCTGTTCGCCGTGGCGTACCTGCTGTGCCTCGGCCGGGTCGGACGCGTTCAGCCGCGCACGCTCGCGCTGCTGGTCGCGCTCGGCGGGTTCCTCGGGTTCTACCTGGTGCCGTTCGTCAAGTACCCGGCCAACCCGCCCGCGATCGGCCACGAGGACACGATCAGGGACCGCGGGTTCCTGTACCTGGCCATGGTGCTCTGCTCGGTCACCTTCCTGATCGCGGCGGTCTGGCTCGGGCAGCGGCTCAAGCCGCGCTTCGGCACCTGGAACGCGACCCTGCTGGCCGCGCTCGCCTTCGTGGTCGCGATCGGCGTCGTCATGGCGGTGCTGCCCGCGTACGGGCAGCTGCCGTACAACGAGCGCAACTACGGCGGCCAGGCCACCGAGACGCCGCTGCCGCTCAAGAACGCGCAGGGCGCGATCGTCTACCCGGGCTTCCCGGCCGACGCGCTGTTCTCCTTCCGGTTCTACTCGGTCGCCGCGCAGCTGGTCCTCTGGGGCGCGATCGGCCTGGTGTTCGCACCGCTGGCGGAACGGCTGCTGCGTCCCGTGATGCAGAACCCGGACCCGGTGGAGAAGCCCGACACGGTGGTGGTGTGAGGTCGGCGCGCGACCAGCTCACGGCCCTTGGGCCGTTCTTCGCCGCAGACGCGCACGACCCGCGCGTACCGGCCGAGGCGCCGTGGCGGGAGATGAGCGAGTTGCTCGACGACCCGGCCGTCCTGGCGGCACGGATCGACGCTTCGCGCGCGTACCTGGCGGCAGCGAGCGGTCAGGACGTCGGGGCGGTGGAACTGCGCGTGGCGGCGTCCGTTACGCACCTCGGTCTGGTTGCCAGGACGCTCTCGCCGCTGCTCGCGTTGTCCGCGCTGCACGGACGTACCTCGGCAGTCGGGCTGCGTGACCTGCGCTGGCAGCCCGCACTGCCGAGTACGTTCCCGCTGTCCATCGCGAACCTGCACGCCGACACGGCATCGGCTGAGAGCGTGATCGACTCCGTTGCGGCCGACCTGTGCGCGATCACCCGGCCCTTCGGCGTCTCCGGGCGGGTGCTGTGGGGCAACGTCGCCTCCGCGATCTACGGCGCCGGTACGGCACTGAGCCGCGCTCGTCCCCAGCACGCGCCGCGCGTCCAAGCCGTCGTCACGCAGCTGCTGCGGCACCCCGCGCTCGACGACGCCGGCCAGACGAGCCTGGACGGCCGGTTCCAGCGCCGCAGCTGCTGCCTGATCTACCGCGCCGCACCCGGCCGCGACGGAGTCGTGTGCGGCGACTGCGTGCTGCTCGGTGTACGCGGCGTACGGCGCTTCAGCCCGCCCACAGTCCCATCAGGAACAGATACGCGACCGTGAACATCAGCGGCGCGGACAGGCACAGGTACACCGTCCTGATCCACGGCTTGCTCACTGTCCATACGCCGAGCAGCGCCCACAGCGGCCAGAACAGCAGCAGCTCGCGCGGCACCGACAGGTAGTTGTGCGACGTGCCGAGGCTGACGACCGACAGCCCGACGAACGTCGCCTCGGCCCAGCGGCGCTTGCGCAGCAGCCAGACCAGCAGCGCCGCGCCGGCGGCCATGGCGACGATCTCGAGCTGGTACTCCCACGCGTTGTTGGCCGGCAGGACCCGTCCGCCGAACGCGTACCGCCACGTGTTGACCAGCGAGTGGACCGGATCGGTCAGGTGCCGGTTCCAGCCCTTGACCTCCGCGTCGTGCCAGGCGTTCCAGTGGCCGGTCAGGTGGTACAGATAGCCGAAGTAGATCAGCACCGGCGTCAGCGAGATCAGCAGCGGCGCGCCGCGCAGCCACGCGCGCAGCGTGCGCGGCTTCGTCTGTACCAGGAACAGCACCGCGATCGCCACGAACTCGAACACGCCGTTGATCCGGATCGCGCTCGCCCCGGCCAACAGCACCCCGGACATCAGCCAGCGGCCGCGCAGCGCGGCGAGCCAGGCCGGCAGCGCGAAGGCGAGGAACGGGGCCTCGGTGTACCCCGCGGCGAGGAAGAAGGCCGCCGGGGCGAACAGCCACAGCAGCGTGCCCTCGCGCACGGCCGTGCGCACGCGGTCGTTCTCGCCGAAGGCCCGCCGTGCCTCGATCGCGATGATCCGCGCCAGCGCCGCCGCGGCGATCGCGCCGGCGACGAACGAGATCGCCAGCCCGGTGACCGTCCACGAGCGCAGCACCGTCTGCACGGCGCGCAGCATCAGCGGATAGCCGGGGAAGAACGCGATCGACGCGCCGTGGCGCTGGCTGGTGGTGTAGCCGTGCGCGGCGATGCCCTGGTAGCGCAGCCAGTCCCAGCGCTCCCACAGGTGGCCGAAACTGCGCGGGCCGAACCTGGCCTTCGGCTGTGTTATCCAGGCGACGTTGTAGGCGAACACGAAGACGGTGACGCGAGTGAGCACCCAGATGCGCAGCGCGGTGCCCTCGAACTCGCCGATACCGAGCCGACTCGCCAGGCGGCTCACCGCCCCGGGGGCGCGTGAGCCGGTCCGTTCGTCCGTCCGGGTCTCGCCATTCCCGCGCTCGCCGCTGCGATCTGCCTCGACGTCAAGCTCTTCCACACCGGATGCCACTCGCGGAGGCTAAGCGCAAACGGCGTCCGGCCGCAAACTTACAGCTTCCGCAGGACGCAGAACTCGTTGCCCTCGGGATCGGCCATCACGACCCAGGACACGTCGGGTCCCTGGCCGATCTGCACCCGCTGCGCGCCGAGCGAGATCAGCCGTTCGACCTCTGCCTGCTGGTCGTCGGGCCGCAGATCGAGGTGCAGCCGGTTCTTGCCCGGCGTCGGGTCCGGGACGCGCAGGAAGAGCAGGTCGGGCGCGACGCCGTCCTGCGGGCTGCCGGCCGGGGGCTCGAGCGCGATCTCGTCCGGCTCCTCATGGGTACGCCGCCAGCCCAGCGCCGACTGCCAGAACGCGGCCACGACGAACGGGTCGTGGCAATCGACGACTACACACTGAATCCGCAGAGACATCGTTCCATCCTGGGAGCGCGCCGGTGCCGGGTCAAGCCGATATCGCGCTGCGCGCCGCCTCGCCGGCCCGCCGCACCGGCGAGGCGGCCTCGAGGTAGCGCGGCGCGCAGCCGTGCCAGGCGAGCTCGGCCTCGAAGATCTCGCGCAGCCGCGAGCCGATGGCCGCGCGGGTCGCCGGGGGCACGGTGAGCATGGTCTCGAGCGCGTCGGCGAACGCCGGCAGGCTCATGTCCTCGGCGAGCACCGCCGCCCCGGCCACCAGCCGGGAGTTCTCGCGCAGCGGCCGCAGCACGACCGGGATGCCGCGTGCCATCGCGTGCGTCACCTTGTTCATCGCGCAGTAGTGGTTGAACTCGATGTCCGGATCGGGCACCACCATCGCGTCGATCTCGTCGAGGAAGGCGGCGATCTGCCCCGGCCCGAGCCAGCCGCGCAGCCGCACCAGGCCGCCGAGCCCCTGCCGGTCCAGCTGCTCGCGCACGCCGGCCAGCGCGGGCCCGTCCCCGGCGATCTCGACCCGGAACCCGCCGAGCCCGCGGGCGCGCAGCTCGGCGACCGCGTCGAGCAGGTCGCCGACTCCGTCCTGCTCGCCGATCACGCCGAGGTAGCCGAGGACGGTTTCGGACCGCTCCGGTCCCCGGCCGCGCTGCTCGCCCTCGTCCGGCGCGACGATCGAGGCCGTGCGCACGACCACCGCCTGGCGGCCGTACAGCTGCCGCAGCCGGTCCACCTGCTCCTGGCTCGGCGTCAGCACCGCGTCCGCCGCCTCGACCGTCCGCCGCTCGCAGGCCAGGAAGAACCGCTCGAGCCTGCGGAAGGCCGGCCGCGACCCGGCCAGCGCCGGAACCACGTCGTGCTGGTCGTACACGGTCCGGCAGCCGCGCCGGCGCGCCCAGCGCAGCAGCCCGAACAGCATGTCCGGCGGATTGCACACCTGGAGCGTGCGCGCGCTCGCCGGCCCGCGCAGCGCGCGCTTGGCGGCGCGGCTCGAGGCGAAGGTGGTCCAGGCGCCCTCGACGATCGTGCCGAGCCGCCCGGCCCCCTCGAAGGAGCGGAAGTAGACCACGTCGATGCCGTCGATCACGGCCGAGCCCGGCGCCTTGCCGCGGATCGCCGGGCAGACGACCGTCACCGCCGCGCCGTCGTCCCGCAGCGCCTCGGCCTGCGCCCACACCCGGTGGTCGTCGGGCACCGGCAGGTTCAGCACCACGATCACCGCGCGCGGCGGCCTGCTCACGGTGTTGCGGCTCACAGTGTTGCGGCTCACGGCTCGATCTCCGCGAGCGAGCCGTCCTTCTCCAGGTAGACCGCGCCGGTCTGCGGGCACGAGTACCGGCCGCCGCCCTCGTCCACCAGCCGCACCCCGGCCCGCCCGACCCAGCCGACCCGGCGCGCCGGAACCCCGACCACCAGGGCGAAGTCCGGCACGTCACGGGTCACCACCGCGCCCGCGGCGACCATCGCCCAGCGGCCGATCGTCACCGGCGCGACGCACACCGCCCGCGCGCCGACCGAACCGCCCTCCAGCACCGTGACGCCCACCGCCTCCCAGTCGTCGGCGGTCTTGAGCCGGCCGTCCGGCGTGACCGAGCGCGGGTTGAGGTCGTTGGTGAACACCGCGCCCGGCCCGACGAAGGCCCCGTCGCCCAGGGTGGCGGGCTCGTAGACGAGCGCGTAGTTCTGGATCTTGACGTTGTCGCCGACGCGCACCCCCGGCCCGAGGTACGCCCCCCGGCCGACCACGCACGAGCGGCCGAGCACGGCGTGCTCGCGCACCGCGGCGTTCTGCCACACCGAGGTGTCCTCGCCGATGACGGCGCTGGCGTGCACGTCCGCCTCGGCGGCGATCCGGGCAGGGCTCATCCCGCGAACCTCTCCTTGCCTGACTCCGCGCCGGGCGCGCCCGGCGGCTTCCTAAGCGTGCCTTTGCGCGCGTTCTTGCGGCGCGCGTACCGGTCGAACGCGACCGGGAGCAGGAACATCGCGATCGAGCCGAGCAGCGCGACCCCGAGCAGGCCGCGCGACTTCGAACCGTTGACCGGCGCGACCGCGGGCGACACGAGAACCTGCGTCGTGATCCGGACCGCCGCTTGCACTCCGGCGCGTGCTTGCAGGTCGTCCAGCGCCCGGTCGTACTGGTCGGCCAGCACGGCGAGGCTGCTCAGCGCCTCGTCCGGATCGCCGCTGTCCACGATCAACTGCTCGGCCGGGATCGAGTAGTGCGGCGTCTGGACCGTGCCGTTGTTGCGCGGCGCCACCGAGAACTTGCCGGTCACCCCGGCCTCGCGCAGCCGCTCGGCCGACGTGGCGTCGCTCAGGATCGTGTCCACCAGCAGGCCGGTCTTCGCGATCGACGGCGTCGCCGCGGCCAGCGCGTTCGGCGCGGTGGGCTCCTTCGGCGGGATCAGCAGCAGCACCGAGGTGGCCTGGTAGTACCGCGGCGGATGGTCCACCTTCCACCCCGCGGCCAGGGTGAGCGCCGCCACGACGAGCGCCACGTACCAGCGCAGCCGCACGGTGTCGAGCAGTTCCCGGAACGTCACCGCAGCCCCTCCCCTGGTCCGCGTCCCTCCCGCTGCACACCGTATCGGGGAAACGGCCGGCGCGCGCCCCGATGGCGGTGTCGAGAAACCCAAGTCGCCGATGTGGTGGATGTCCGGGTGGAACGGGTCCTATTCTCTACCCGTGGACGGTGCGTCGCTCCACTCTCGGCAGGCAGACCGGGTGGCGGCGAGTACGCACATTTAGGGGAGGGGTTCATGGACCTGGTGGAGGTCATCCGGATCATCCGCGCCCGCTGGTACGTGATGGTGCCGCTACTGGTACTCGCCGTCGGCCTGACCATCGGCGTGGACCGGTCCATCCCGACGAAGTACCAGACGACCAGTTCCCTCTCGCTGCTCGCCTCGCAGTCGGCGACCGCGGGAACCGACGCCCTCCCCGGCACCCGCAACGCGTTCCTGAGCTTCAACTCCTCGCTCAACGACACCGCCGACTTCCTGGTGCGCCGCATGAGCTCCAACGACGCGGCCAACGACCTGCAAGAGCGCGGCGTCACCGAGACCTACTCCGTCGCCCTGGCCGCTGCCGCCCAGGGCCCGTTCATCACGCTGACCGTGACCGGTACCGACCGCCGGCACGTGCTCACCTCGATGAACAAGCTCACGCAGTACACCGTGCAGCAGTTGCAGGTGGTGCAGGAACAGGCCTCGGTGCGCCCCGAGGACATGATCAGGTCGATGCAGATCGTGCCGCCCGGCCCGCCCACGAAGCAGACCAAGAGCAAGACGCAGAACGTGCTGCTCACCGCGTTCGGCGGCCTGGTGATCGCCTTCCTGGCCACCTTCATGGTCGAGAGCGTCCTGGCCTCGCGCCGCCGCCGGCGCCGCCGGGTGCCGTTCGGCGCGGACCCGGAGCCCGAGTCGGCGCAGTACGCGGACGGCTACGACACCGACTACGGCGAGGACTACGAGGCCGACGGCGAGCGGGGCGTCGGGTCGAGCGCCGACGCGAACGGCGCGGCCCGCAAGTCCGCGTCGAAGGACGCGGCGGCACCGGTCGCTTCGCGCTGGTACGGCATGGACGGCGCCGCCGACCTGGACCGCGACCCCTTCGAGCCCGCGCACCCGGAGCTGACCGGACGAGCCCCGGGTCCGCGCGACTAGTGTCCGTGTCCGCCCCGCCCCAAGGCGGCGTGCGCGGTCTCGGCCCCGACGCTGATCCGGCCGTGCGTAACGCGCGGCTGGGGATGCGCCTGCGGCCGCGTGCCCGCGACGACGACCCGCCGCCGAAGCCACGCAAGCGCCGCCACGGCCTCGACGCCGTCGCGATGCTGTCCATATACGTCGCGCTGCTTGAGCTGATCCCGTCCACGTGGACGGTGCCCTCACTCGGCGCCGCGGGTACGCCGGCGAACATCTACGCGCAGCTGATGCTGCTGTGGTACCTGGCCTCGTGGTTCGTCGGGCGGCTGCTGCCGTTGCCGCGGACCCGGGCGGTGCGGCTGGCGTTCTGCGCGCTCGCGGTGTGCATCCTGCTCGCCTATGTATCGCTCGCGCAGGGTACCCGCGCGCCGGTCGCGCTGGAGACCTCGGCCGCCGACCGCGGGCTGATCGGGCTGCTCGCGTGGACCGGCGTGATCGTCGTCGCCTCGGCGGCGATCACCGACCTCGACCGGCTCAAGCTGCTGCTGCGCCGGATGGTGGTGTTCGGCGGCGTCATCGGCGCGGTCGGCATCGCGGAGTTCCAGACCAGGCGGGACCTGCTGGCCGGCGTGCACGTGCCGGGGCTTAAGGTCAACAGCGAGATCAGCGGCCTGATCGTGCGTGGGACCTTCACCCGGCCCTCGTCCACCGCCGCGCATCCGCTGGAGATGGCCGGCGTGCTGGCGATGCTGCTGCCGTTCGCGATCCAGCAGGCGCTCGACCCGGCCTGGCGGCACAAGAGCCCGCTGCGCCGCTGGCTGCCGGTGGTGCTGATCGGCGGCGCGCTGCCGATGACCGTCTCGCGCACCTCGATGATCGGCCTGGCCGTGGTGCTGCTGGTGCTGCTGCCGACCTGGAAGCCGAGCCGCCGCTGGCCCGCGCTCGGCTTCGTCGCGCTCGGCGCGGCGGTGATGAAGGTGGCCGTCCCGGGCCTGCTGGCCACGACCGTCGGACTGTTCAGCGCGTTCTTCGGCGGCGGCGACGACAGCACGCAGGCGCGCACGATGGACTACGCGGGCGTCGCGCAGTACGTCGCGCAGCGGCCGCTGTTCGGGCGCGGATTTCGCACCTTCATCCCGGCGCTGTACCGCTACACCGACAACCAGTACCTGCTCGCGGTCGTCGAGATCGGCATCGTCGGCGCGCTGGCGATCGTCGTGCTCTACCTCACCGGCATCCAGTGCGCCCGGCTCGCCCGGCGGCTGTGGCGGGACGAGGCGAACCGCGAGCTCGGGCAGAGCTTCGTGGCCGCGATCACGGTGGCGCTGGTGGTCAGCGCGACCTTCGACTCGCTCGGCTTCCCGATGTTCGCGGGCATGGTCATCCTGCTGCTCGGCTGCTGCGGCGCGTTCCTCGGCATCTCCCGCCGCGAGGGCGATCTGGCGCGGCGGCCGGCGAGGATCTCGCCGGCGCTGGCCGCCGCGCAGCGGGCCCGCGACTTCTTCACCCTCCGGCCGAGGACGCTGCCGAACGGCGACCCCGCGCCGGCGCACCTCGACCTGACCCGGCTCGCCCATGCGCCGCACGCCATCGCCGCAAGTATCAGACCCTGGTTTCCGCCGCCGGAGCACGACGACACGGTGATCATGCCGATCACCAGGACGGTGGCCGTGCAGTCCCGGGTGTCGGCCGCGGAGACCGGCGAGATCCCGGTGATCCGGCTCGCCCCGCCACCGGATCCCGACCCCGAAGCCAAGGTCGGCGGGCAGATACGCCGGGGAGTGCGCTGGAGCTTCATCAACACGGTCGTGATGCGGCTTGGCAACTTCCTGACCGGCGTGGTCCTGGCCCGCGGGCTGCTCGGCCCGCGCGACTGGGGCCTGTACGCGATCGGCCTGGTCGCGCTCGCCGTGCTGCTGTCCGCCAACGAGCTCGGCGTCAGCCTGGCGATCGTGCGCTGGGACCGCGACCCGAAGCAGTTCGCGCCCACGGTGCTGACGCTCTCGTTCGCCTCCAGCGCCCTGCTGTACCTCGTGCTGTTCTTCGCGGCGCCGCAGTTCGCCCATCTGCTCGGCGCGTCCGACGCCACCACCATGCTGCGTGTCCTTGGCATCGCAGTGGTCATCGACGGCATCGCGTGCGTCCCGGCCGGCGTGCTGACGCGCAACTTCGCGCAGCGCAAGCGGATGTACATCGACCTGACCAACTTCGTGATCAGCAGCGGCCTGACGATCGGGCTCGCGGTGGCCGGGTTCGGCGCGATGAGCTTCGCCTGGGGCTCGATCGCCGGCAACGTGGTCGCGCTGCTCGGCTGCGCCATCGCGGCGCCCGGCTATCTGCGCCCCGGCTGGAACCGGGTCGAGGCGCGCAAGCTGCTCGCCTTCGGTGTGCCGCTGGCCGGGGCCAGCCTGCTGGTCCTGGCGATGCTCAACGTGGACTCGATCGTGGTCGGCGCCACGCTCGGACCGGTCCAGCTCGGCCTGTACCAGATCGCTTTCAACGTCTCGAGCTGGCCGGTGCGCAGCGTGTCCGAGATAGCGCGCCGCGTCTCCTTCGCGGGCTTCTCCCGGGTCGCCGGCTCGCGCGCGGCGCTGTCCGACAGCTTCGGCCGCGGCCTCGCGCTGCTGATGGCCGCCGCGGTTCCGGCGTGCGTGATCCTCGCCGTGCTGCCCAAACCGGTGATCTACACGATCTACGGCCAGCGCTGGGTCAGCGCCTCCGGCGCGCTGCGCTTCCTCGCGCTGCTCGGCCTGCTGCGCGTCGCCTTCGAGCTCGCCTACGACTGCCTGGTCGCCTCCGGCCGTCGCAGGGCGCTGATAACGGTGCAGGGCTGGTGGCTCGCGGCCCTGGTCCCGATCCTGATCCTGGCCGCGCGCGAGCGCGGTATCGCAGGGGTCGGAGTCGGCCACATCCTGGTCGCCGGTCCGCTGGTGGCGCCGCTGTTCATGTGGGCGCTGTCGCGCACCGGGATCTCCCCGGCGGTGATCGTGCGGGCGTGCGCGCGTCCGTTCCTCGGCGGCGCGCTGATGGCCGCCGTGGCGCTGGCGGTCGGAATGCTGCATCTGAGCCCGATCCCGTACCTGTTCCTCGCGAGCACGCTGGCGATCGCGGCGTACGCACCCGTGGTGTGGCCGCTGCGTCATCTGGCCCGCTCGAAATCCGAACCGAACCCCGAACCCGCGCCCGCCCCGGAACCCGCAGGAGCCCGCCCGTGATCCGTCGCGCCGTCAAGCGCGTCCTGCGCCGCCGCTACGGCTGGCTGCCGCTCTACGAGCTGCGCAACAAGGTGCTGCTCTGGCACACGGTGCCCCGGGTCTGGCTCTTCGAGAGCGCGGAAGTCAGACGTCTGCGACGCCTGCTGCCGGCCGGCCCGCCGCCCCTGGTGACCACCGTCGTCCCGACGTACAAGCGCGCTGACACACTCCAAGCGGCGGTGCGGTCGGCCCTCGCGCAGACGGTCGCCGAGCACCAGATCATCGTCGTGGACGACGGCGGCGGCCAGGTCCCGCCGCTACCCGACGACCCGCGTGTCACGGTCGTGAGCCTCAGCAGGAACACGGCGGTCCTCGGCGTCGTGCGCAACGTGGGCATCCGCTTGGCGCGCTCGCCGTTCGTAGCGTTCCTCGACGACGACAACACGTGGGAGCCCGACCACCTCGCCGCGACCCTCGCGGCGCTCGAAGCGAGGCCGAACGAGCGCGCGTACAGGCTGGACGGCGTCTACACGGCGCTGCGCCGAGTGACCCCCGACGGCCGCGAGATGGACATCCTCTCAGTCCCCTACGACCGCCGCGCCGCCCGCGAACGAGCGTTCCTCGACGCGAACGCGTTCGTCGCGAGGCGCTCCCGAGCGCTGCGCTTCAGCCGCCTGCGCCGCGATCGCGGCGTGCTCCCGCGCGAGGACTGGGCCTCCCTCTACCGTTACGCGCGCCGCCACCGCATCGCCCACCTGCCCGTCCCGACCGTGCGCTACCTGGTGAATCCGAACACTTATTACACGGTGTGGGACTCGGATTCAAAGGTCTGATCCGGCTTCGCTGCGCCGCGCCTGACGCGCTTCGCGCTGTGTGTTTGCCCTCCCTCCCGCCCCCGTTCCGCGTCCTCGCTGCGCTCGGACGCTCCACAAACTTGGGCGCTACCGCGCCCGCTACGCGCTGACAACGAGCCGCGGGTCGCGAGGAGTCCTCGGACCATGTATCGGGCTCAGGTGGTCGGGGCGTTGGCTGTCACGGTGTCTTCCAACAGTCCACGCAGGGTGGAAAGGGCGAGGTCGACGGTCTGAATCAGTTCTACCCCCGCCCGGCGCTCCCGCCATTTATCCACTGCGGTGAAGGCAACGAGCGCCCCGAGCGAAATAGGCGCTTGTGAGCTCTTCGTATGGGTTGTCCCGACCGACTCTTGCAGTCGCTCTATCGCGAGGCTGGCTTCTCGCCATCCGGCCACACCTGTCAGACCCGCCAGCTGACGCAAGGCATGCGACGGGCGCGAAGCCGCGAGCCGAGGGTCGATGGTTGAGAACTCTTGGATGATCCGATCGACAAACTCTTGCAGGTCACCCCAGGCGTCAGCAACCACCTCAGCGATTCTTAGGGTCGGTATCGCGTGGGGGACTTCCGGATATGACGCCAATACGCGGTTGGCTATGGCAGCCACCTTAGGATGCTCGACCGCCGGAGTCGGCAGTGTCACTCTGGAGCCCGGATCCTCCCGCGCCACCTCCAGATCCCGCTGTGCCGCGCCTACATCCTGGTAGAACTTTACGCTCGCGCCGACCGCGTCAATGGAGTCGAGCCGGGTGACGAGTCCTGCCAGTCGCTGGCGAAACGCGAAGATGGTGACCAGGATCACTACCGGCCATATAAGCGCTCTAATATAGTCGAGAACCAGTTGCGCGACCACCATGGAAAACAGTCTGGAGGCTGGTCGGCCACATGAGGAGGAGTGTCATCATTCTGTTATAGCCGTGGGTCGCGAGGGCGTGGGTCGGGTTAAATGCCGGTGCGCCGCCAGTTTCGCCACCGGAGCCGCTCGCGGACCTTGTGCGCGTAGGCCGAGAGAACGAGCGGCTGGACCCGAGTTGGCTCACTTTAGTGCACACGGTCCTTCCGGGTGTGGTCTGGTGGCGAGGGCTGGTTGGATCAGATCCCTGAGGTCTGCGTCGCCTGTGGGCGGCAGATGTCGTTCTTCTGTGAATGTCGGTGATAACTGATCCCATGCGCGCCGGGGCCGGGGTGAGGGTCACCACGCCCTGCTCCACGGTCTGCTCGGTGCCTGGGTGCACCGTCCCGGGATTCCCGTCGCTGTGAACGGGCGGCGCGGCGCCGAGGGTGTGGCGGCTGGCCGCGTCCAGTCACCCGGATAGCCGATCGCACTGTCCGCAGCCTCGTGCTCACGATATGTACGACCAGCGTTAATCCGAGAGGGCTTGACTGCCGATAGGAGAACGATCATGGCTGTCGCCGTGCGCATGGAGTTCGCCAACACCACCCTCACCCAGTACGACGAGGTTTGTCGTCTGATGGGCCTCAGCCCCCGCGGTGCCGGTCCCGCCGGCATCCTGTCCCACTGGGCGGCCGCCCACGCAGGCGGCATCCTGATCATCGACGTGTGGCGGGAGCGGGAGCAGTTCGAGCGGTTCGCACGCGAGCAGATCGGCCCGTACTCGCGGCAGGCCGGCATCAGTCAGGCGCCGACCATGACGTTCTACGAGGTGCACAACTACAACTACCGGCCCGCCGATGAGCTCGCCGGTGTGCGTGCGCCGATCGCCGTGGTCATGGACTTCGCCGCCAGCCTGGCGCAGTACGACCAGGTCATCGAGATGATGGGTCTGGCGCGCGAAGGCGTCGGCCCCGAGGGGTGCCTCTTTCACTGGGCCGCCATGGCGGACGGCGGTGTCCGGGTCACTGACCTGTGGCGGGACCGCGAGACCTTCGAGGAGTTCGCGGAGCACCAGATCAAGCCGTACTCCCAGAGGGCGGGCGTGCCGGCTGCCTCCTCCGTGGCGTTCTACGACGTGCACAACTACTTCACCGCCGGGGATATGACCCGGGCCGAGCACCCGCACGCCGCGCTCGTCCGCAAGGGGTACGACGCCTTCTCACGTGGCGACATGGAGACGTTGTCCGGGCTGATGACCGGTGACTGCACACACCATGTGCCGGGCAGTCACAGCCTGTCGGGCGACTACAAGGGCCTTGACGCGGTCCTGCAGTACTACCGGCAGCTCGGCAGCGAGACCGCGGGAACGATGCGGGTCGAACTGCAGCATCTGTTCTCCGACGGCCGTGGGCACGTCATGTCCGTGCACCGCGCCACCGCCGAGCGGCACGGGCGGCGCCTGGACGCGATGGGCGGGATCGTGTTCCGGATCGTCGGCGAGAAGATCAGCGATCTGGATGAGTGCGTGGAGGACCAACACGTCGCGGACGCGTTCTGGGGCTGAACCGACACGGCGTCGCCCGCAAGGATGTCCCGGGTCAGGCGCAACGCTCTCGCGCGATGCCGCGCACGAGCTCTGCGACGGGGACGTTGCTGTCGCGGTGGCGGTGCCTTCGCCGAGATCGCAGTTCCCGAGACCGGGTGGGTGGGCGCCGGGAACGATCACAGCATCCGCAGCGAGCTGGCCGGGAGTGCATTGCGCCCGCGCCCGCCCGACGCGGTCTTGACCGTGCGCACATACGCAGACACCCGCCCACCCTACGAGCCCGCGATCAGTGCGCAAATCAGCCCGCGGCGATCAACGAACCCCGAGGTCAGAAAGACGAACCGATCCAAACTCCGTGATCGTGCGCCAAGTCAGGTTCCGCGTCCTCGCTGCGCTCGGACGTTCCACGGACTTTGGGGCGCTACCGCGCCCGCTGCGCGCTGACAACGGGCCGTGGCTCGCGAGGGTGCCGGTCGGGCTAAATGCCCGTGCGCCGCCAGTTTCGCCACCAGAGCCACTCGCGGCCCTTGTGCGCGTAGGCCGAGAGAACGAGCGGCTGGAGGTACGGCATCGCGGCGGGGCCGATGCGGCGGCGTACGGACAGGCCGCGGAACTCGGGCAGGGTGCGGTAGTCGGGCCAGCAGTCCTGCGCGAACTCGACGAGTTCCTCGACCGGGACCTGGCCGGTGCGACCGCGGTCGTATGCGCGGCTGGCGCGCCAAAGGGCCTGGCGGGCCAGCTTGCGGTGGACCGTGTCGGCGAGGCGCTGGCGCTCGCGGGTGTCGAGGGTGTCCTCGCACTTCTCGAGGACTACCTCGTACGCCGCCCTGCGCTGGCGCAGATCGTCCAGCTGGCCCGCGAAATCGGTCTTCGACATGCTCGCGCTGTGGACGCGGTAGTACGCCTGGTCCACGCCCCGGAGGTAGCCGACATCGGCGTGGGCGGCGAAGCGCATCCACATCTCGATGTCGCCGGAGTGCGGCAGGCGCGGGTCGTAGCCGCCGAGTTTGCGTTGCAGGTCGGTGCGGACGACCACCTCCGGGGAGGTGATGCAGCCGTGGCCGGCCTTGAAGCGGCGCTCGAGCCACCACCTGCCCGGCCAGACCGTCCAGCCGTCGCCTTCGGTGCGCGCCGGGGGCAGCGGCGCGTCGGAGGTGAAGCGCATCGGACGGCCGTAGCAGAACCCTACTTCGGGGTGCGCGTCGAGCAGGGCCGCGGCGCGCACGAGGGCGCCGGGCACCAGCCGGTCGTCGGCGGACAGCAGCACCGTGTAGTCGCCGTCCGCCCACTCGAGCAGGCCCTCGTTGTACGTCCTGAGGTGGCCCATGTTGTGTTCGTGCACGACGACCTCGACCCGCGGGTCCGCCGCGGCGATGCGCCGGGCCGCCGCGGCGGAGTCGTCGGGCGAGGCGTCGTCGATGATCAGGACTCGGACATCGACCCCGTCCTGCCCGGTCAGCGCGCTGCCTACCGACTGCTCCAGGAAGTGCCCGTAGCGGTAGCAGGGGATGACGACGCTGACCGAGCTCATCGGAACGGGGCCTGCTTTCTGTCTGGCTGTTGTCTGGCTGACTGCTGCCGTCGGGCTACACGTCGGTCGGCGGCAGCGGGTCGGTGCGCCGCCAGGAGTCGCCCTCGGTGGCCAGCGTGGTCACCGGCGGCATCCCCTTCGACGGCAGGTTCACCGGACGGGGCGGCGCCGCGCTTCCCGGCGCCAACTCCCGGAAGGTCCAGGTGATGGGCTGGGCCGCCTTGCCGTGCACGTCGTTCGCCGTGGCCACCGCGCGGTAGATCGCGCCCGGACGCAGCGGCGCGCTCGGCTGGAACGAAGCCGTCAGCGTCGCAGGGTTGTACAACAGGGTACCGGCCACGGCGGTGCCCGCGGGCGATTCAGTGCCCAGCGTGCCGACCGTGGTGGTGACCGTGATGTGCAGGCTCTGCGGCTGGATCGGCTGCGCGAACGTCACCGACGGCGGGTGTACGGCGTCGGAGACGCCGGTCGTCGTGGTGACGACGTCGTCCATGTCCGGCACGTTGTCCGTCGCCGGGATGATCGACCCGTTGGACGTCGCCGCGGCGGGCGCGGTGCTGGTGGCCGTGCCGCTGGTGGTGGTCGTGAAGTTCACGTCCACCCAGTAGTTCGTGGCGTTGTAGCTGTTGCTGGGCGCCAGGTTCGAGTTCGACTCGTACAGGTACAGCCCGTTGCCCGCGCCGGACACGCTCTGGAGCGCGGTGAGCGGGTACGAGGCGATCGCCGAGGTGAAGTACGCCCCGTTCGAGGCGTAGTAGCCGCCCGGCGCGTGATAGGAGGCGATGTACGGGGTGTTCGCCGAGATCGCCACCGGCGAGGCGAACGTCAGCGTCTGCCAGCCGGAGGCGGACTCGCCGGTGAACGTACCGGTGGCCAGCAGCGACCCGCTCGCGGTCCACAGGCTGCCGGTGTGCGTGCCGGTGTTCTTCGCGCCCTTGTAGAAGCTCACCCCGGTCACGTAGCCGGCCACGGCCGACTGGAACCGCACGCCCACCTCGACCGACTTGGTGTCGGCGACGTTCGGGTTCGCCGGGGTGGCGGCGCCGTTCCACAGCGAGCACGGGCAGGTGAACGACGGCGGGGTGTTGGCCGTGGTGAACGACCAGGAATAAGGACTCGTCATCGCGTTGCCCCACAGGTCGGTCGCGTTGACCGTGGCCGTGTACCTGGTGTTCATCGCCAGCTGGCCGTTGGGGGTGAACGTCGCGACATGGCCGACCGGGTCGTAGCTCGCCGATCCGGACTGCGCCGCGCCGGCGTCGTTGGTGAGGGTGAACCGCAGGGTACTGGCGTTGATCCCCTCGCTCAGCGACGCGGTGATCGGCGTGTTCACCGGCACCGCGCTCGCACCGGACACCGGCTGGGTCGAGATGACCGCCGGGGGAGTGGTGCTGGTGGCGTTCGACTGGAACACCGCGTCCACGTAGTAGTTCGTGTTGTTGAACCCGGCGCTCGGGAACGCCGTGGCGCTGCCGTACTTGTAGACGCCGTTGGCCGAGGTGCTGTTGGACTTGAGCGCCGTGATCGGCGACAGCCCGGCGCCCTGGTTCGCGAAGTACCCGGCGTCCGCGGAGTAGTGCCCGCCCGGCGCGAGATAGGAGACCACGTAGGTGGTGTTCGCACTGATCGGGATCGGCTGCGAGAACAGCGCGGTCTGCCAGCCGTCGGGGCTCTCGTCGCCGAAGGTGACGCTGCCCAGCAGCGTCCCGCTCGCGGTCCACAGGCTGCCGACGTGCCTGCCGGTGTTCGCGGCCGCCTTGTAGAAGCGCACGCCGGTCACCGCGCCTGGGGTGCTGGTGGCGAACTTCACGCCGAGGTTGACCGAGGCGCCGTCGCCGCTGTCCGCCTTCGCCGGGGTCGCCGAGTTCGGGAAGATCGAGCACGGGCAGCTCTGCGGGCCGACGGTGACCGGGACGGTGACCGTGTTGCCCACGTTCGCGCTGTCGTCCTCGGCGCGCACCAGGATGTTGAACGAGCCGAGCTGCGTCGGGGTCCAGCTGTAGCTCCACGAGCCGAGGCCGGTGGCCGGCTGCCAGGTGGTGCCGCCGTCGGTGGACACCTCGACCCGGGCCACCACGCCGCCGGAGTCGGTCGTGGTGCCGCTGACCGTCACCGGCGACATCGCCGGGACGCTCGCGCCGGAGCTCGGCGTCGCGACCGAGGTGGCCGGGCCGGTCGTGTCGGTGGACTTCGACGGCACGGTCAGCCCGGCTTGCAGGGTCGTCGGCTGCGAGCCCATGTCGGCCAGGAGGTTCGCAGTGGCCTGCTGCTGCACCGGATCCTCGGTGGTGGCCAGGTCGTAGTGGAGCGTGGACAGGCCCCAGGCCCACTGCACCGTGCCGGAGCTGAACACCAGCGCGCCGGACGGCGCCTTGTACAGCGTCAGGCTGTGTACCGCGGTGCCGTTGCCGTATACGTTCCCGTAGTCCTTGAGCAGCGTGCCGTTGGTCAGGTTCACGCTCGTCGAGGACATGTCGATCTCGCCCTGCGGCCGCACGGAGTTCGCGACGTCGCTGTTCCACTCGTAGCCGAGCGTGCCGGTCTGCATCGTGTAGGCCTGGCCGGGCTGGAGCGAGGCGACCTGCGTGTCACGCCAGAGCCGGCCGGTGCTGTACGGGTAGGTGACGCTGATCGCGTTGGCGTTGTAGCCGTTGACGGTGAACAGCGACCCGGTCAGCGCGTTGCCCGGCTGGTTGCCGCCGATCCCCGCGCCCGCCGGGTCCATCCAGGTGCCGGTCCACTGGCCGCTCGGGTCGGCGATCCCGTCCGGCTGCGGGAATTCCATCTTGGTCATCTTGTACGAGGTCAGCGTCCGGTTCGGCGCGCCGTCCACGATGCTGGGCGCGAGCCGGGTGCGCCAGAAGATGTCGTTGCCGGCGAAGAAGGCCAGGTTCACCCCGGCGTCGCGGGCCGCCTTCACCGCGTCGTACTGGTTCTGGTTCCAGTACTCGTCGTGGCCGGAGGACATGTAAACCTTGTGGTTGAGCAGCAGGCTGCCCTGGGTGGAGACGTCGATGCCGCTCAGATAGCTGGTGTCGTAGCCGTTGCGCTCCAGCCACTGGATCATCGGGTACTCGGACCCGAAGATCCCGTTCGAGCCTGAGACGTTCAGCGGGCGGTTGTAGCTGACCGCGTAGGCGCGGCCGTCGGGGGCCGGGCCGTTGCCCTGGTAGAGGTCGGCGCCGCCGTACATGTTGTACGCCTGCCAGGTCTGGTCCGAGGTCTGCACGACGATGTCGGAGTGGCTCGCCGGATTGGTGACCACGAACGGGTAGGGCATGAAGCCGTGGCCGCTGGTCTCGTCCAGGTCGGCGAGGTAGAGCCCGGAGACGGCGTCGGCGGGCGCGGTCCAGCTCGCGGTCACCGTCCAGTTGCCGCAGTCCACCTCGCCGGTGGCCGGGTCGCGGTTGCAGGACGGCTGGCTGACCGCCGGGAAGACCGTGGCCGGCGAGGTCGGCATCAGCCGGGCGCCGTCGCCGCCGTACCAGCCGAGCCGGAAGATCTCGACCTTGTACGGCTCGGGGGAGTCCACCTTGAAGCTGATCGTGCCGCCCGGCGCGACGCTCTGGGTGGTGGAGAAGCCCTGGATGTCGCCCCAGGCGCTGGGCGAGTACCACTGGCTCATCGGCGTGCCGGGCCGCGAGTTCTCGCAGGCGACGGCGTTCGAGCCGGGGCCGCACGGATCGGCGTGCGCGGTGACCGCCGGGGCGATCACCGCGGCGACCACGGCCAGGGCGGTGCCCAGGATGAGCGCGAGCCGACGCGGGCCGCTCAATTGAGAGAAGAATGCTGATACAGACCTGATGTACATCGCCCACCCCGGGCCTAAGAAGGTGAATAAGAAGATCCCCGACCCACACATGCACTGGGGCTAAAGATAGCGGTATCGGCCGCGATCAACAGCCCGGGGGTGGATATTGTTGCAATACCTTCATCTCAGACGTTCGAAGTAACGTTCGGCATCCGTGCCGAGTCGGCGCTACGGCGCGGCGATCACCGTGCCGTCACTGAAAGTATTGCCCGACCAGACATTTCCGGCGCCGGCGCCGTTCCAGTGCGCGATCGGCCCGTAGAAGCCGGACTGGGGCCAGTACTCGTCGGAGAACACGTTGTCGGAGACCACCACGCGCGCCGCGCCGTCACCGCCGCCGTACAGGGCGTACGCGCCGCCGGCGATCCAGTTGTCCTTGACGGTGACGTCGGTCATCGGCCCGGTGTTCGGGAAGAGGCCGATCGCGGCCGAGGCGCCCTTATTCACGTCGATCGGGTTCAGCAGTGTATTGTGTTCGATGCGAAGGCCCGCGGTATCTCCGCCGTCGCTGATCACCGCGTCGGTGTGCTGGTAATAGCCGCTGTGGTTGATGAAGGGCACCAGATCGTGCACATAGTTGTCGTGAATATATCCGTGGCCGGCCGAGACGGTGTTTCCGAATACTGACAGGTCGTTCCAGCCGACTTCGACGGTGCCCTCGCCCATATTCGACAGCGCGTAGTCCTCGCCGCCGTTGTCCGGTCCCTTTCCCGGCACCGCGGTGATCCGCGAGTGCAGGACGCGCAGCCCGGTGTGGCCCCCGCGCAGGTTCACCCCCCACCAGTTCGTCGAGGTGATCTTGCTGTCGATGATGGTGACGTTGTCGGCGTAGATGTCCAGCGAGCCGGTGAGGTTCCAGCCCTTGATGACCGTTCCGTTGTCGCGGATCGAGATGTTGCCGGAGTGCTGGCTCGTCGGGGCCGTGCGCGGCCCGGTGTTCGAGGCGTCCGGGAATCCGCAGGCCGACAGGCTGGCGCAGGCCGCGCGCAGCTTCGGCGCGGTCTTGGTCCCTGAGGGGGTGACCCTCGACTTCGGCGAGCGCGAGGGGCTGGGGCTCGCAGACGCCTTGGCGCTCGGCGGCGGCGTGTGCGTGGCCTTCGCCGAGGCCGACGGCGTCGGGGTGCTGGCCGTGCGCGCCTGCGGGGAACTGGATGAGTCGGACGTCACGAGCGCGGTGATCACCCCGCCGCCGGTGCCGATGACGGCTCCGGCGGCCACCAGGATCAGGATTCTGCGTCGGCCGAGATTCACCCCAGCGCCGCCTTGAGCGCCTCGACCACGCGTTCCTGCTGCGCGGCCGTGATGTGCGGATGCAGCGGCAGCGACACGATGCTCGCCGCGGCGTCCTCGGCGTTGGGGAACGCGCCGCGCTCGTACCCGAGGTACGCGAAGGCCGGCGTGAGGTGCAGCGCCATCGGATAGTGCACGCCCGCGCCGATCCCCTCGGCGTTGAGCTTCGCCACCACGGTGTCGCGCAGTTCGCGGTCGCCGCCGAAGGCCTCGATCCGGATGACGTAGAGGTGCCAGACGTGCTCGTTGCCCGGCTGCGTCACGGGAAGGCTCACCGCGTCGAAGTCGGCGAGCAGTTCGCCGTAGTGCTCGGCGGCCGCGCGGCGCGCCGCGTTCCACTGCGCGAGCCGCCGCAGCTTCGCCCGCAGCACCACAGCCTGGAGGGCGTCGAGCCTGCTGTTGAAGCCGATCAGGTCGTGGCTGTACTTGGTCAGGCCGCCGTGGTTGGCCAGTGCCCGGACGGTCGCGGCGAGTTCGGCGTCGTCGGTGAGCACCGCGCCGCCGTCGCCGTACGCGCCGAGGTTCTTGCCGGGGTAGAAGCTCGTCGCGGCGATCCCGCCGTCCGCGCCCGCGGTCCGGCCGAGCCTCGTCGCGCCCTGGCACTGCGCGGCGTCCTCGATCACGTGCACTCCGGTGCCCGTCACCTTCGCGGTCAGCTCCTCGACCGCGGCGTGCTGGCCGTACAGGTGCACCGGCACGATCGCCGCCGTGCGCGGCCCGACCGCCGACAGCGCGGCGTGCACGTCGATCAGGTGGCTGTCCGGCTCGCAGTCCACGAGCACCGGGTGCGCGCCGATGCGGGCCACGGCCTCCGCGGTGGCGATGAACGTGTTGGCCGGCAGCACCACCTCATCGTCCCGGCCGACGCCGACGGCGCGCAGCGCCAGCTCGAGCGCGTCGGTGCCGTTGGCCACCCCGACACAGTGCTGCACGCCGCTGAACCCGGCGTATTCCTCCTCGAAGGCGGCCACCTCGGGGCCGCCGATGAAACCGGTCGTCCCGAGCACCCGCTCGAAGCCCTCGGCGACCTCGTCGGCGATCTCCGCGTGCGCGGCCTTCAGATCGACCAGCGGAATCGGATTCGTCGGCGCCATTTCGCTAAGCCAGCCTTCCGTCTGTTGCGTCTGCACTGTTCGCTGTCTTACCGGTCGCGTCCGCACCTGCGGTCTCCCGCAGCAGCCGCGCCGGGCTGCCCACCCACACCTGCGCGGCCGGCACGTCGCGCAGCACCACCGAACCCATGCCGATCAGCGACCAGGCGCCGATCTTCACGTTCTCCCGGATCAGCGCGCCGGCGCCGATGTACGCCCCCTGCTCGACGCGCACGCCGCCGCCGAACCGCACGCCCGAGGCGATCGTGGCGTAGTCGCCGACCGACACGTCGTGCGTCAGCACCGCGTGCGGCATCACCGCCACGTGCGCGCCCACCTCGACCGAGGCGGTCAGCACGCTCTGCGCGAGGATCACGCTGCCCGGGCCGACCGACGAGTCGGCCGAGATCTGCGCGGACGGATGCACGATCGTCGCGTACCGGTCGTTCGGCAGCCCGAGCCGCTCGACGATGCGCATCCGCACGTCGTAGCGCCGCGGATTGCCGACGCACACCACCAGTTGTGCCTGCGGCAGCGCCTCGACCAGGTCCGTGCCGCCGATCACCGGCAGCCCGCCGATCCGCCGGCCGTGCAGCAGCGGGTCGTCGTCCAGGAACCCGAGCAGCCGCCAGGCCGGCCCGGCGGCCGCGACCGCCTGCGCGGTCTCGCGGGCGAAGCCGCCGGCGCCGACGATCAGCAGTTCCCTGTGGCCCACTGCCCGGCCCGCTCAGTC
This sequence comes from Actinomycetota bacterium, assembly GCA_046724665.1. Taxonomy (GTDB): domain Bacteria; phylum Actinomycetota; class Actinomycetes; order Streptomycetales; family Catenulisporaceae; genus Actinocrinis. The sequence continues at coordinate 10,866 of JBKOWZ010000098.1, read as the reverse complement.
CGCCGGTTTGCGCAGCACGTCCACGATGTGCTCCTGCTGAGCGGCCGTCAGGGTGTGGAACAGCGGCAGGATCAGCGAGTCGCGGGTCAGCCGCTCGGTGACCGGCAGCGGCACGTGCTCGACACCCGCGTACGCCGGCTCCAGGTGCGCCGCCATGATCCCGCGCCGCGCCGAGACGCCCGCGGCGGCCAGTCGGCCCAGCGCGGCGTCGCGGCCGCCGGGGAAGTACTCGGGGTCGAGCAGCACCCAGAAGGACTGGAAGTTGCTGGTGCCGTACGCCGGATCGCGCACCGGACGCACGCCGGGCACGTCGGCGAGCAGCTCGTGGTAGCGGGCGGCCAGCTCGCGCCGCCGCTCGATCATCGCGTCCAGCTTGGCCAGCTGCACCAGGCCGACCGCGGCCTGGATGTCGGTCATCCGATAGTTGTAGCCGACTTCGAGGTAGCTTTCGAACACCGGACCCGCGCTGGCGTGCCGCGCGGCGGCCGACAGGTCCATGCCGTGCTCGCGCAGCCGGCGCAGCTGCCGCGCCCGATCGGCGTCGTCGAGGGTGATCATCCCGCCCTCGCCGGTCGTCAGCAGCTTGCGCGGATGGAAGGACCACGCCGAGATCAGCGAGTCCGTGCCGACCGGCGCGCCGCGGTAGGTGGAGCCGACCGCGCACGCCGCGTCCTCGATCAGCCGCAGGTTGTGCCGTGAGCAGAGCGCGCGCATGGCGTCCAGGTCGGCGGGCATGCCACCCTGATGCACCAGCAGCACCGCGCGGGTGCGCGAGGTCAACACCGGCCCGACGGTCTGCGGGGTCAGGTTCCCGGTCTCGGCGTCCACGTCGGCGAACACCGGCTCGGCCCTGACGTACCGCACCGCGTTCGCCGTCGCGATGAACGAGAAGGACGGCACGACCACCTCGTCGCCCGGCCCGATCCCGCAGGCCACCAGCGCCAGATGCAGCGCGGTGGTGCAGGAGCTGACCGCGACGCCCTCGCGGGCGCCGACCCGCGCCGCGAACTCCTCCTCGAAGCGCGCGACGCGCGGCCCCTGCGCGACCCAGCCGGAGAGCACCGCCTGCGCGGCCGCCTCCGCCTCGGCCTCGCCGAGGTAGGGGATCATGACGGGGATTCGGTCCATTGCCATTACAGGGTGGTCCCGGTCGCGAGGATCTCGGTGCGCCACCAGTCAACCAGTGCGCGCAGCCCCTCGGCCAGGCCGATCTCGGCGGTGAAGCCGAGCTTGCCGGCGGACTTGGACGTGTCGGCCAGCCGCCGGGTCACCCCGTTGACCGCACGCTCCGGGCCGTGCTCGACCGGCAGGTCCGAGTCCATCGCCGCCAGCAGCGCCGCGGCCAGCTCCTTCAGGCTGGTCTCCTCGCCGCGGGCCACGTTGAAGACCTCGTCGGTCAGCGGCGAGCGCGCGGCCAGCAGGTTCGCCCGGGCGATGTCGTACACGTGCACGAAGTCCATCGTCTGCTCGCCGTCGCCGAAGATGATCGGCGGCTGCCCGGCCTCGATCCGCTCCATCCAGCGGATGAGCACCTCGGTGTACTTGCCGTGCGCGTCCATCCGGGGGCCGTAGACGTTGAAGTAGCGCAGCGCGAGGTAGTCGAGGTCGTACATCGCCTTGAAGCTGCGCAGCATGCCCTCGTTGAACGCCTTCGCGGCGCCGTAGAAGGTGTCGTTGTTGTAGGGGTGGTGGTTCTCCGCCGTCGGGAAGGACTCGGCGAGCCCGTACACGGACGCGGACGACGAGGCGACCACCTTGCGCACGCCGCAGGCCGCCGCGGCTTCGAGCACGTTGAACGTGCCGTCCACCAGCACCTCGTTGGCCAGCCTCGGCTCCTGCGCGCACTGGGTGATCCGGATCGCGGCCAGGTGGAAGACCAGGTCGGCCCCCTCGGTGGCCGCGCGCACCGTGTCCCGGTCGCGGATGTCGCCCTCGATGATCCGCACCGAGCTGTGGTACGCCGCGGCGTGCTCGGTCGCCCAGGCCAGGTTCTCCCGGCGGCCGCGGGTGAAGTCGTCGAGCACCCGGATCTCCGTCGCGCCCTCCCGCACCAGCAGATCGACCAGGTTCGAGCCGATCGTGCCGGCGCCGCCGGTCACCAGGACCCGGCCGAGCGCCTCGTTCTCGACGGCACTGTTGCCGGCGTCACTGTCTTGCGTCACTACTTACTCCCACCCTTTCAGACCGACCACGGCGCCCTGGAACTCCAGGCTGCGCGAGGCCGCTTCCAACACGTCGAGCACCCGCAGCCCGGCGCGCCCGTCGGTGAGCGGCGCGCGTCCGGTGCGGATCGCGGCCGCGAACTCCTCGACCATCGCGCCCAGCGCCTCCCGCTCGACCAGCGCCGGAGCGGTCATGTCGCCGGAGCGGTACGAGACCTGCATCTCGCGCCGGGTCTCGGCGCCGAGCTCGCCGGCCGCGGCCAGGTCCACGCCGCGGTCGAAGACCGAGACCCGCTGCGCCGGATTCAGATCGTCCCACACCAGTGTGCGCTTCGAGCCGCCGATCATGGTGGTGCGCACCTTGGTCGGGGACAGCCAGTTGACGTGCACGTGCGCGATCGCCCCGCCGGTCAGCCGCAGCGTCAGATACGCCACGCAGGCGCGCCCCGCGCCGATCGGGTCCGCGCCGTGCGCCGCGACGGCGACCGGTTCGACCCCCTCCGGCAGCACCGAGTCAAGGATCGACAGGTCGTGCGGGGCCAGGTCCCACAGCACGTCCACGTCCCGCTGCACCAGCCCGAGGTTGATCCGCACCGAGTCGAAGAAGTGCAGCTCGCCGAGGGCGCCCTCCTGGACCAGCTCCCTGATCTTGGTGACCGCCGGGGTGTAGCAGTAGGTGTGGTCGCACATCAGGGTGAGCCCGCGCCGCTCGGCCGCCTCGACCAGCACCTTGCCGTCGGCGTAGGTCGCGGCGAGCGGCTTCTCGATCAGCACGTGCTTGCCCGCCTCGAGCGCCGCCAGCGCCAGGTCCTTGTGCGTGGCCGCCGGAGTGGCGATGGCGACCGCGGCGACCGCGTCGTCGGCGAGCACCCGCGCGTAGTCGTCGGTCACCTCGACCGTCGAGTAGCCGCCGAGCACCTTGCGCGCCCGGTTCGCGTCCAGGTCGCACAGCCAGCGCAGCCGGTACGAGGCCGAGTTCTGGAAGTTGCGCACCAGGTTGGGGCCCCAGTAGCCGGCCCCGATGACCGCGACGCCCAGCGGTTGCGGTTCAGCCGCCGCCGACCCGCCGGAGTCCTGCGCGTTGACACGTGCCATGGTCTTTCTTCCCCTCAGAACGCGCCGGTACCGCGAACCACCGCGGACGTCGTTTGCAGCAGGATCTTGGCGTCGAGCCGCGGCGACCAGTTCTCCACGTAACTCAGGTCCAGCCGGACCGACTCGTCCCAGGACAGCATCGAGCGGCCGCTGACCTGCCAAAGCCCGGTGATCCCCGGCTTGACCGCGAGGCGGCGGCGCACCTCGTCGGTGTACTGCGCGGCCTCCTGCGGCAGCGGCGGGCGCGGCCCGACCAGGGACATCTCGCCGCGCAGCACATTGATCAGCTGCGGCAGCTCGTCCAGCGAGCACTTGCGCAGCACCCGGCCGATCGGGGTGATCCGCGGGTCGCGGCGGATCTTGAACAGCACCCCGTCGCTCTTCTCGTTCAGATGCTCGAGCTGCTCGCGCAGCTGCTCCGCGTCGGCCACCATGGTGCGGAACTTGAGGCAGGTGAACTCGGCGCCGCCCCGGCCGACCCTGGTCTGCCGGAACAGCACCGGACCCGGGCCGCTCGCCCGCACCAGCATCGCGACGGCGAACATCAGCGGCGCGAGGACGGCCAGCAGCAGCGCCGCCGCCGCGCGTTCGAGCGCGTCCTTCGCCGCGCGCAGCGGCCCGGACAGGACCGGCGCGCGGATGTGCAGCAGCGGCAGGCCGTCCACCGAGTCCACGGTGATCCGCTCGGCGGCCACGCCGACCAGCATCGGCACGATCGCGAGATCCACGCCGTGCTCGTGCAGCCGCCAGGACAGGTCGCGCAGCGCGGGGCCGTCGAGCTCCGGGCTGGCGAGCACGACCACGACGTCGCAGCCCATGCTCGCCGCCGCATCGACCACCGAGCCGAGGTCGCCCTGCACCGGAAGCTCGAGGCTCTCCGCCTCGTCCGGCTCGGTGGGCCCGACCAGGCAGGCGCCGACGATGCGCAGCCAGGGCGCCCGGTTCGGCCGCACCTGCGCGGTGAATCCGGCGACCGAGCGCGCGTGCCCGACCAGCAGCACCTTGCGCTGCTCCAGATCGAGACCGGCCCTGGTCAGGCTGGTGCGCGCCATGGTGCGGGCGACCGGGGTGAGCACCGAGGCCAGCGCTATCGACACGATCATCTGGCGGAACAGCGACATGCTGTCCACCAGCAGGGCGCTGACGGCCACGCCGACCGCCAGCAGCCCGGCCGAGCCGAGGATCTTGCGGCCGAGCGACCCGTCCGCGCCGGCCCGGCGCAGGTCGTAGGCCCGCTCCAGCCACAGCGCCGCGGCCCAGCCGAGGGGCATCAGCCCCGCGGCGAGCCGCGAGGGTAATATCTGGAGATCGTCCGCGTCACTTCCGCCGGGATGCAGAGCGTAGGCCAGCAGCGCGCCCACCAGCGCCGCGACCACGTCCGCGAACAACAAAACGCGTAGGTAAAGCCTGTTGCGCTCATAGCCTCCCGTTCGCACGTCCGAACGAGATCTGCGCTCAGGCGTCAGCACATTAACGACCGTCACCGGTCAGCCCCCCACCCACTCAGCGCGAAGCCGCGCTCAGCTATCAGAAACCGGGCACCTGCACCTTCGCAATCCCACCCACCAGACCGGGGTCCGGTGACGCTCAAGATACCGTGGCCGGAGCGGATCTGTACGCTCCGCCAAAAATTGACCGGAAGTTACCATGACCACGGTGGGCGCGCGGTACACCTGTTCTCGCGCCGGAGCCGACCCGGGAACGGGCGGCGATTTTCGGCAACGCGTGGACAAGCAATGACGCGCAACTGATACTGCCTTCTGTGACAAGCGTCGTAGTGCCCGCACACAACGAGGCGGCGGTGATCGGCCGCCTGCTGTCGGGCCTCGTTGCCGACAGCTCGTCGAGGAAATCTGGTGTGGCAGGCGGCTTTGAGGTAATTGTCGTCGCCAACGGGTGTACGGACAGCACTGCTGATGTCGCTGCCCGTTACCAGGGCGTGCGCGTCGTCTCGACGCCGATACCGAACAAGCACCAAGCGTTACGGCTCGGCGACGATCACGCCGGGAGTTTCCCGCGGCTTTACGTGGACGCCGACGTGGAGTTGCGCGCCGCCGACGTACGAGCGCTCGCCGAGGCGCTGGCCGAGCCCGGGGTGCTCGCGGCCGCCCCGGCGCGGCACACTCCGCTGGACGGCTGCCCGTGGACGGTGCGCTGGTACTACCAGATCTGGGAACAGCTTCCGGTCGTGCGCGACGGCTTGTTCGGCCGCGGCGTGATCGCGCTGGCGGACGAGGGACACGCCAGGATCGCCGGGCTGCCGGAACTGATGGGCGACGACCTCGCCGCCTCGCTATCCTTCACCGCGGGGGAGCGCCGCGTCGTCGAGACCGCGCGCGTCACCGTCCATCCGCCGCGCACGCTGCGCGATCTGCTGAAGAGGCGTACCCGCTCGATGACCGTGACCACGCAGGCCGCGGCGCAGACCGATCTGCCCGGTTCGCGCACCACGACGGCGCATCTCAAGGCCTTGCTGCGCGAGGCGCCGCTGCGCAACGGACCCCGGCTGGCCTGGTTCGCGGCCGTCACCGCGATCGCCCGCCGCCGGTCCCGCCGCGCCGTCAGGGCCGGAGACTTCACCACCTGGCTGCGCGACGAGAGCAGCCGCGCCGCCGCCGCGAACCGGAGCTGAGCGGGAGCCGATCATGTCTTCGTCCTATGTCCCGTCCGTCGCGGCCCTGGTCGTCACCTGGAACAGTTCGGCCGTCATCGACGGCCTGCTCGACTCGCTCGGGCCCGGGCTCGAGGGCCTCGACTGGCATGTGGTGGTGGCCGACAACGACTCGGCCGACGACACCGTCGCAAAGGTCGAACAGTGGTCGCGAGCCAATCCGCAGGCCCGCTGCCAGGTGGTGCGCACCGGCGGGAACCTCGGCTACGCGGCCGGGATCAACGCCGCGCTGGCCGAGGCCGACCGGTACGACGCGGCGCTGATCCTCAACCCGGACATCCGGCTGCACGTCGGCAGCGTGCGCCGGATGTACGACCTCATCGCCGACGGCCCCGGCGACGGCGCCGCGGCCCCGGACGGCGCGCGCACCGGGATCGTCGTGCCGCGCATCGTGGACGAGCAGGGCAATCTGGCGCACTCGCTGCGCCGCGAGCCCACGCTGCTGCGCGCCCTCGGCGAGGCCGCCCTCGGCGCGCGCGCCGGCAGGCTCGCGCCGCTCGGCGAGCTGGTGCTCGACGAGTCGGCCTACGCGCGCCCGGCCGTGGCGGACTGGGCCACCGGCGCCATCATGCTGATCTCAAAGTCCTGCCTCGACGCCTGCGGGCCCTGGGACGAGTCCTTCTTCCTCTACTCGGAGGAGACCGAGTTCGCGCTGCGCGCCCGGGACTGCGGCTATCTGACCCGGCTGGCGCCCCGGGCCACCGCGACGCACATCGGCGGCGAGTCCAGGGTCTCCCCGGAGCTGTGGACGCTGGTGATGAGCAACAAGATCCGGCTCTACCGGTGCCGGCACACGTTGCCCGCGTCGGTCGCCTACTGGGCCGCCGCCGTGCTGCGCGAGGCGCCGCGCGCCGCGCTCGGCCACGAGCGCAGCCGCCACGCCGTCAGGACCCTGCTTTCCCCGGGCCGGCTGGCGGCGCCGGTGCCGCGGCCGTCGTCGAGGTCGAAGACGTCCTAGTACGGCGGCAGCCGGCCTTTGCCCCGCTCGCCACTCGATCCGGCGCCCGCGGCACTGGGACGGCATCGGCCGGCCTGCTAACGTCGTCGGCATGACTCCGCAGGCAGTGGCTCTCACGAGCTGTCCGTCGATCCGCTAGGCGGACCGGCGCCTCCGCTCCGGTCCGCCGAACGTGTTCGGCGTGAAATCGGCCCGGAGGAAGCGGATGCACCACGGTGGTACCAGCGCGGGCACGGTCCTGCGCGCGATTCTCGAGCACGGACCGGTGGCGCGCAGCACGGTCGCCCGGCTGACCGGGCTCTCGCCCGCGTCGGTCACCGAGCGTAGCGCGCAACTCGCGCGGCTCGGCCTGATCCACGAGTCGCCCGCGGCGACGCGGTCGAACGGCATGGGACGGCCGCACATCCCGGTCGATCTGAACACCGCACGCTACGTCGTCGGCGCGGTGCACATCGCCGTGCAGCACTCGACGATCGCGTTGCTGGACCTGCGCGGCAGGGTCGTCGCCCGGCGTCTGGCACCGCATTCGAGCGTTGATCCGGTGCGGATCGTCGAGTGCGCCGCCGCCGTCCTCGCCGCGCTGCTCGACGAACACGCCGACGGTGCGACGCCGCTCGGCGTCGGCGTGGCGACCGGCGGCTGGGTGGATCAGCAGTCGGGGACGGTCGTCGAGCATCCGGTGCTCGGTTGGCGGGATGTCGCGCTGCGCGAACTGTTCGCCGAGCGCATGGGATTACCGGTGTACGTGGACGGGCACTCGCGTGCGCTGCTGCTGGGGGAACGGCTGTTCGGCGTGGCCCGAGGGCGTGGCAGCGTGATGCATCTGTTCATCGGCAACGTCGTGGACGCCGCCTTCGCGGCGGACGGGCGCGTGCACTACGGTCCGCGGTCGCAGGCCGGTGCGATCGCTCATCTGCCCCTGGACGGCAACACCGAGCACTGCCCCTGCGGCCGGACCGGCTGCCTCCAGGCCGCGGTCACCGACCGGACCGTCGCGCGGCGCGCGTTCGACGAGGGCGTCGTCGCCGCGCCGGACTTCACCCTGCTGCTGGAGGCCGCCCGGCTCGGCGACCCGGCCGCGGTGCGGCACTTCGCCGAGCGCGCCCGGTGGGTGGGTCAGGCCACGGCGATGCTGCTGGACGTCTTCGACCCCGAAGTCGTGGTCGTCGTCGAGCCCGGAGTCATGTATCTGCCCGGCAGCCTCGCCGCGCTGCACTCCGCCGTGCGCGAACGGATCAGGTCGCCTTCGCTCGACGTGCCGGGCACCGTGGTGTCAACCGGTTTCGCCGACGACGTGCTCGCCGTCGCGGGCGGCTCGGTCGTCCTCGACGTGCTTTACCGCGATCCGTTCGCCCTGCTGGATTGATCAACAGCTGCTTACTTAATTCAGGACAGCGCAATGTTGACAGGTTTCGCAGATCACGGTCAGCATGGTGGTGTGAGCCTTACCAAGCGGCGTTTCATCGACCTGATGCGTGTCGTGCGCGCCCGCTGTTGTTGACGGATCCAGTGATCCCGCGCGCGGCTTGATCGCCCCGATCGCCGAGCGCTTCCGGCTCGATTCTCCCGTGTAGTCATCGCCTACCGCCGGCGACGTGCCGTCGCCCGGTCGGCCCGGCGCGCCTCGGCGCGCGCCCGCATCGTCCCACTCGGCGCCGCCGTGCGCCTGAATGTAAGGATTCTTCCGTGCCGAGCCGAACTCTGCCGACTCGACCAACCCGACCGGCCGGCCTTGAGCGCCGGGCATTCGTACAGGCGCTGCTGGGAACCGGCGCCGCCCTGGGCGTCGGCTCCTGCGCGGCTGCCGCCGCGGCCGGGCCCGCGTTCGTGGCGCACTCCCCGGTGCCGTCCGCGGTCCCGAGCGGAACCAGCCTGAGCATCGCCTCGCCGCTCGGCATGCAGCAGCTCCAGCTCAAGCTGGCCGGCCTGCTCGGGCGGATCCCGTTCGCGGTGCCGTCCTGGCCGAACCTGGCCGCCGGGCCGGACGTGATCAACGCGTTCCGCGCCCGCTCGGTCGAACTGGCCAACAACGCCGGCATCCCGCCGATCCAGTCGCACTATCAGGGCTTTGACGCGCGGATCGTCGCGGTGGAGCTGACCCGCAGGCCCGGCTACATCTTCGCCACCAGGCCGGGCAGCGACATCCGGTCCGTCGCCGACTTCCGCGGCAAGCGGCTGGCCTTCTCGCAGGGGCAGGCGCAGGGCGTCGTGCTGCTGCGCGCGCTGAGGGAGGCGGGCCTCAAGTACTCCGACGCGACCCTGGTCCCGCTCACCAGCAACCAGTTCCTGACCGCGCTCCAGGCCGGGCAGGTGGACGTCGCGCCGCTGGCCGTCTCGCAGGTCCCGCCGTACCTCAGCCGGTACGGCTCGGACGGCGCGCGCACCGTCACCACCGACGTGGTCGATCTGCTCAACATCCTGTGGGCGCCGGCCTCGGTGCTCGCGGACCCGGGCAAGGCGGCTGCGATCGCCGCTTACATCCCGCTCTGGGCCCAGGGCGTGGTCTGGGCGTATGAGCACCCGGAGATCTGGGAGCAGCGGTTCTACGTGGAGACCCAGAACATCACCCTGGCGCAGGCCAGGGGGATCGTCGCGCTCGGCAGCAGGCCGCTGTTCCCGCCGACCTGGGACGAGGCCGTCGCCTGGGAGCAGGAGACCATCGACCTGCTGGCCGAGGGCGGCTTCGTCAGGTCCTTCAAGGCCGACGCCGTGTTCGACCGCCGGTTCGAGCACCTCGCCTCCGCCGCCGTCGCCCCGCAGTACCGGAGCTGATCGCGGTGGCCGAACTCATCTCCGCCGGCCTCGTCCCCGCCGGCGCCGCCGGTACTTCCAGTACAGCCGCCGCCGCGCCGCCCGCCACGCGCCGGCTCGGGCCGGGCCGACGCATTCCCTACGCACGGCTGCTCGGCCCCGCGCTGCTGTTCGCGGTCTGGTCGATCGCCAGCGCCGCCGGAGCGCTGGATCCGCGGGTCCTGCCCGCGCCGTGGACCGTGCTGCACACCGGCGCGGACCGCTGGGCGCACGGCACGCTGCGCGCCGACATCGGCGACTCGCTCTGGCGCGCCGCGCAGGGCTTCGCCCTCGGCCTGGCCGGCGGCGTGGCGCTGGCGCTGGCCGCGGGCCTCAGCCGGATCGGCGAGGCGGTGATCGACGGCACCGTGCAGATCAACCGCTCGGTCCCGACGCTCGGCCTGATCCCGCTGTTCATCCTGTGGCTCGGCATCGGCGAGACGTTCAAGGTGGCGATCATCGCGATCGTCGTCTACATCCCGATCTACCTGAACCTGCACGCCGCGTTGTCAGGGATCGACAACCGCTTCGTCGAGCTGGCCGAGGTGCTGGGCCTGAGCCGCTGGCAGTTCATCCGGCGGGTCGTCGTCCCCGGCGCGCTGCCCGGCTTCTTCGTCGGGCTGCGGCTCGGGGTGACCGGCTCCTGGCTCTCACTGGTCGTGCTGGAGCAGATCAACGCGACCAGCGGCCTCGGCTACCTGATGTTCCAGGCCCAGAACTACGGCCAGACGGACGTGATCGTCCTCGGCCTGCTGATCTACGGCCTCTTCGGCTTCGTCTCCGACTCGGCGGTCCGGCTGGTCGAACGGAGGGTGCTGTCATGGCGCAGCTCGCTGAGCGGCTGACCCGGCCGGCCGTCCATATCGGCGCACTGACACGCTCGTTCGGCGCGCGCGCCGTGCTCGACCAGATCGACCTGGACATCCCGCCCGGCCAGTTCGTCGCGCTGCTCGGCCACAGCGGCTCGGGCAAGAGCACCCTGCTGCGCGCCGTCGCGGGACTCGACCACGACGTGGCCGGCTCCGGCGAGATCCGCGCCCCGCGCCGGATCTCGGTCGTGTTCCAGGACTCGCGGCTGCTGCCCTGGCGGCGCGTGCTGGACAACGTGCTGCTCGGCACGCGCGGCGCGGCCGAGCGGGGCCGGGCGGCGCTGTCCGAGGTCGGCCTCGCCGGACGCGAGCGGGCCTGGC
>JBKOWZ010000308.1:0-6352 GCA_046724665.1 Actinomycetota bacterium | reverse complement strand
CCGCGCCGCGCGCGGCGATCTGGCCGGTCCAGCTGCGCGACGGCGTGCCGCCGGGCTGCGCGACGTGGCTCAAGCCGTGCAGCGCGAGCTCGTGCCCCGCCTCGGCGGTGCGGCGCAGCTCGGCGCCGAACTCGGGCGCGTCGGCCAGCGCCGGCTCGCGCCACGGCCCGGGGACGACCAGCAGCGTGGCGCGTACGCCGAGTCCGTCCAGATCGGCGAGCCAGCTGCGGGTCTCGGCGGCGGTGGCGGGCGCGACGTCGTGGATCGAGACGACCAGCGGCGGCCCGTCAGTGGGGGGTCTGCGCACACTCGGAGCGTCACGGGTCCGGGTGACAGGCTCATGACAAACGTCCCGGCTCGGGGTAAACGGCGCGAGGCGAACGGTTGCTCCCCGCGCGCGCCCCGGGACCGGCACGCGGCTGACGAGCGGCGCCGGGCCGTGGCGGCGGTGATGGCCGGATTCGTCATAGACACGTCCTTGCCGCCATGACGGGCAGCCGGGAGGCTGGGCGCATGAGAGTAGTGATCGCAATCTTCCCGCAGTTCACCGCGCTCGACGCCATCGGGCCCTACGAGGTGCTCCAGCGGCTGCCGGGGGCCGAGGTGGTCTTCGCGGCGGCCGAGCGGGGCGTCGTGCGCTCCGACAGCACCGTGGTCGGTCTGCATGCCGACGCGTCCTTCGACGAGATCGACTCCGCCGACATCCTGCTCTTCCCGGGCGGCTGGGGAACCAGGGCGCTGACGAGAGACGACAAGGTCCTGGCGTGGGTACGCACCGTGGACGCCACGACGCGGTGGACGACGTCGGTGTGCACCGGCTCGCTCGTGCTCGCCGCCGCGGGGCTGCTCGACGGGACTGAAGCGACGACGCATTGGGCCGCGGTGGACACGCTGGAGAAGCTGGGCCCGCGGTACACCCCGCAGCGGGTCGTGCAGCGCGGGAAGATGATCACCGCCGCGGGCGTCTCCGCGGGGATCGACATGGCGCTGACGCTCGCGGGGCTGATCGCGGGCGAGCAGGTCGCGAAGGCGATCCAGCTGGCCGTCGAGTACGACCCGCAGCCGCCGTTCGACGCGGGCTCGCCGCAGAAGGCGGGGCCGCAGATCATCGAGGTCCACGACACGCTGCGGGAGCTGCCGGACGTCTCGGCGGCCGACGCCGGCGCCGCCTCTTCACCACGCTGATTGCAACAAGTTGCGCTCGGGGTGCCGGTGTCGGTGGGCGGTGGAAGAGTGGGCCGGGTAGGTAACCCCATTCCCCACGGCCTAAGGAGGTCGGGACCGATGCCCGACGCGAGGCTCCCGCACGCCCAGGGCAAGCCCTGCTGGCTCGACATGTTCGCCGAGGACCAGGGCGCAGCCATCACCTTCTACCGCGACGTGTTCGGCTGGGCCGGCGAGCCGAACGCCGAGTTCGGCGGCTACGCGGTGCTCTCGCTCGGCGAGCGCGCCGTGGCGGGCATCTCCCCGCGCATGTCGGACATGCCGCCGGCGCCGCCCGCCTGGAACATGTACTTCGCGGTGGACGACATCGAGGCGGTCGCCGACCGGATCGGCAAGCTCGGCGGCACCAAGTTGGTCGGCCCGGACGAGGTGCCGGGCACCGGAAAGCTGGTCTTCGCCACCGACCCGGCCGGGGCGCCGTTCGGCCTCTGGGAGCCCGGGCCGTTCCCCGGCTTCCAGGCGCTCGGCGAGCACGGCACCCCGGCCTGGTTCGAGCTCGAGACCGGCCAGGGCGAGGCCAGCGCGCAGTTCTACGCGGAGCTGCTCGGCGTCGAGGTGCCGCAGAGCCCGGACATGCCCGGCTCGTACTGGGTCGTCACCGTGGGCGGCGAGCAGGCCGCCGGGATCTGGCAGGACCCGGACGCGGCGGCGCCGGCCGGCGGCCCGCACTGGAACCCGTACTTCCTGGTGGACGACACCGACGCCACGGTGGCCGCGGCTGTCGCCGCCGGGGGCGCCGTGGTGAACGAGGCCAAGGACACCCCGTACGGCCGCATGGCCAAGGTACGCGACCCGGAGGGCACCGAGTTCTCCGTGATCACCGCTCCGGGGACGTAGCCGAGCCGGTACAGCCCCGCGCGATGCACAAGTAGCGCGGGAAGGTAACGCCGTTCCGAGCCGCTGCGGGGTCGGGCAGCGGCTCGGAACGGCATCGCGACGGCGTCCCACGCGAGAAGGTCGCCGTCGTTCAGGGGATCGTCGCGCCCCTGGGACACCGACGATCGAGCACGGACGCGTCCGCGGCGCGCGGCCGGGCCCCGCGTCCGGGCAGGGCACCCATTACCCTGCCCGCCACCAGCGCGAGACGACAGGTCTGAGGTGTGGCGGGAACCTGCCGTGGCGTATCCGCGCCACCGGCCGGCCCGCGGTTTCCGGCCGTAAGACGTCAGAAGACGTCAGATGTCAGACCGCCGCGCCGGCCACGCCGCGGAAGGGCACCAGGGCGGCCTCGTAGTGCCCGAGCAGTTCGTCGCACACCGAGGCCCAGGACCGGCTGAGCACCGTCTCGCGGGCGTTCGCCCCGTACTGCGCGCGCAGCTGCGGGTCCGTGACCAGTTCGGAGACCTGGCGGCGCAGGTCGTCGATGTCGTCCGGCTGGAAGAGCAGCCCGGTGCGGCCGGACTGGACCAGGTCGAGCGGCCCGCCGACCGCCGGGGCGACGACCGGCACGCCGGAGGCCATCGCCTCCTGCACGCACTGGCCGAAGGTGTCGTCGGCGCCGGTGTGCACGAAGACGTCGAACGACGCGTACGCGGCGGACAGCGCCTGTCCGCTGAGGAACCCGGGAAGCGCCGCGCTGGGCATCAGGGCCCGCAGGCTGGTCGCGGCCGGTCCGTCGCCGACGGCGACGATGCGCACCTTGGGCAGGTCGGCCAGGTGCGCCAGCAGGTGGACCCGCTTGTCCCCGGCCAGCCGCCCGACGTACCCGACGATGACCTCGCGGTCGCCGAGCAGCCACGCGCGCAGCTGCTCGTCGCGGTGCGCCGGGTTGAACCGCTCGGCGTCCACGCCGCGGGCCCACATCGCCAGCCGGGGCACGCCCTGCGCGCGCAGCTGCTCGTAGCTGGCCCGGGACGGCACCAGGGTGACCTCGGCCTGCCGGTGGATGTGCCGGATCCACGTCCAGATCATCGCGTCGGTCCCGCGAAAGCCGTACTGCCGGGCGAATCCGGCCACGTCGGTCTGGAAGACCGCGACGCTCGGCGCACCGATGCGGCGCGCGGCCCGCGCCCCCGCGGCGCCCAAGGCGATCGGCGAGGCCAGGTGGACCAGGTCGGGCTGGAAGGCGCGCAGGATCCTCTCGACCCGCCGAGTCGGCAGGCCGAGCTTGAACTCCCGGTACCCCGGCAGGCCGACGCCGGGCACGGCGACGACCGGGAAGCCCGCGTAGGAGTCCGGACCGGGTCCGGGCGCGACGACCACCGCCTCGTGCCCCCGGGCGGCGAGGTGCTCGAGGATCCGGCACACGGTGTTCGTGACGCCGTTCACCTGCGGCAAGAACGATTCTGTGACGAGTGCGACCCGCATGTGCGGAATGTGCCCGGCTGGAGTGGCATCGAGGTGACCGGCGTGGGGGCGGCGGGAGAACTCTGGCCACAGGATCGGTGCGCACAGGCGTGGATTCGGGTGCTTCTTCGACGTTGTCGGATGTGCCCTTTTTTGGCGGCGCAAGCCGCGGATCGGCCACGTTACGCGGGCGTCAGCCGGATCGCCGGGGGGAATGACCAATACGCCGATCAGCGTTCGATCAAGTGGGCGTTGCCGTTGTCGCGACGTTGCCACGGCGTCGTGCCGCCGCCGGGTGCAGTGGACGGAAGACGGAGACGGAGGGGCGGAGCGTGACGGACCAGACAACAGCGGCTCCCACTCCGACTCCCCCGCCCCGACCCTCAGCTCCACCCTCACCCCCTCCGCACCCCCCGACCCCGTCGATCGCACCAACCGCGCCAATCCCGCCGATCACACCAATCCCGCCAACCACTTCCGTCCCAAGTCCACCGCCCCACCCAACCGGCCCACCACCCCGGGTGAACTTCCTCACCGAGTTCGCCAGGGTCCTGCGAACCCGCCCCGACTGGCTCTACGGCATGCTCGGCAGCTGGCTGCTGGGGGCGGGGACGTACGCGTTCCTGCTCGCCTTCACCGGACCCGACCTGTCCGACCCGATGAATCCGCTGGTCGTGCCGGTCATCCTGACCGCGGTCGCGGACGGTTCGCTGACCAACCAGCTGGCCGCCGAGCCGCGCTGGATCGCCAGGCTGCTGCGTTCCGGGGCCGATCCGGGCCGGATCCTGCTGGCACGCAACCTCGTGCTCGCGCTGCTTGAGCTGCTCTTCGTCGCGCTCGTGGTCGGTGTCACCGTGCTGCTCGGGCACGGCGGCGCGTGGGTGCGTCCCGCCCTGCCGCAGTTGGCGGTGCTGCCGATCGCCTCGATCGCCATCGGGAACCTCGCGTCGGTGCTGGTGCCGTGTCCGTTCATGCGGATGAGCAAGCGGTTCCAGGCGATCGGCACCTGGGCGCGCTGGACCATCTACCTGGCGATCCCGTGGGCGCTCAGCTCACTCGCCCTGGCGATGTGGGCGCTGCCGGTGTACCTGGAAGGACGCTGGGAACCGCGCGTGGTCACGCACGTCGTCGGCCTGAAGCACTACGCGGCGACCGTGACGTACCCGACGCACACGTACTTCATGATCTGGGTGATCGTCATACCGCTGTGGCATCTGACGGTCTGGCTGCTGTCGCTCAAGGTGGCGCAGGCGTTCGCCCGCGTGCGCAGGCACGGACTGGTCCGGCTGATGGAGGGGCACCAACAGCTGACCGCGCGGCTGCCCGACCTCTCGCTGGCCGCGGCGGCGCGGCAGCTGCCGACCCGGATCCGGGAGATCCCGAGGGATCTGCGCGCCGAGCTCGCGCTGATCCGCTCGGAGCTGCTCGAGGCCGGCCCCACGATGACCCGGCCGTGATCCCGCGCTGACCGATCGCCACCCGCAAATGCGGACAAAACCACCAGTGTGCTGACATCGGCTGCGCCGGTATGCCAGGCTGGCAGCCGAACTGCGGGAACACTGGAGAGATCGGGCGCGTGGCACGGAGCGGGAGCGATGACCGGCGGCAGATACGCCGATCCGGGGTGCTGCTCGCGGTGACCGCGGCGCTCGGTCTGGGCGTCGCCGCGGTGAGCGTGCACGCCGCCGCCGGGGCCGCCCTGCGCGACGCCGGCCTGGCGACAGGCGGCGCGCTCGCCCTGGCCCTGCTCTTCGCGCTCGCCGCCCTCACCGCCGCCGTGAAGTACCGCGAGCACGTGCGCACGACCGAGGCGGCGACCACCGCTCAGGACCGGCTGCGCCAGGCCACGATCGTGGTCCTGTTCGCCAGCTCCGCGTTCGTCCCGTTCGCGCTGCTGCTCCTGCGCCGCCCGAGCGCGGACAACGAAGGCCCCGAGTACCCGGTGGTCCAGCCGTCCGGGAACGTGGGTCCGAGCCAGGCGATACCCACGCTGCCCACGCACGTGCCCGGCAAGGGCCACGGCTTCTCCTTCGACCTGACCGGGTTCCTCCTGACAATGCTGATCGTGATCGGCGTCCTGCTGCTGGCGCTCCTGATCGCCATCGCGATCCGCTTGCTGCGCAAGGTGCCTACAGTCGCGCCGAGCGGACCCGCGTCGCAGATCGTGCAGTCGCAGATCGAGGACGAGGCACTGACCGACGCGCTGCTCGCCGGCCGGGCGGCGCTGGCAGGCGACGACGCGCGCGCCGCGATCATCGCCTGCTATGCCGCCATGGAGGAATCGCTGGGCCAGGCGGGAATCCTGCGCGAACGCTCCGACAGCCCGTCAGACCTGTTACGCCGCGCGACGACCCGCGAACTGCCAGGAGCCGGAGCGCAGAACGCGGCAACGCTCACCGACCTGTTCCGCGAGGCGCGCTTCTCGACGCACCCGCTGACCACAGGTCAGCTGGACGCGGCCCGAAGCGCGTTGGACGCCGTGACGGCGGCCTTGGCCGAACGGACACGTGCCCGGGAGGTCGCGTCATGATCAGGCCGAGCCGACGGTACCTATCGCGCCTGACGCGCCGAACGCCCAACCAGCCCAGCTCACTTTCACCCCCAAGCCCACACCCGCACCCGCACCCGATCCCGCACCAACGCAACCGCACCTTGACCCACACCACCCGCGCCGTGCTCCTCCTCGCCGGAACCGCCACTTCAGCGGAGGCAGTTCTGGCAGTAGCCGGCGGACCGGGAGCCGCAGCCGCCGGAGCCGTGGCAATCGTCGTGGTCGGCTTGCTCGTCGCGCGGTACGTCGCGGGTGCGGACGCGATCGACGCCTCGTATCGCAAAGCCGTGC
>JBKOWZ010000236.1:0-17284 GCA_046724665.1 Actinomycetota bacterium | reverse complement strand
CTCCAGGCGTGGCTCGCCGTGGCCTGCGCCGCCGCCGGCGAGACCCGGCACGCCCGCGCCGCGCTGGCCGGCCTCGCCGGCCGCCCGCAGGCGCTGTCCGCCCTGCCGAGATCCGGCACCTGGCTGGCGACGATGTACGGGATCGTGGAAGCCGCGCACCTGGTCGGCGACCGCGACGCCGCCGAGCACGCGTACCGGCTGCTGCTGCCGTACGCCGCGCTGCCCATCGTCGCCGGACCGGCCGTCAGCTGCTTCGGCTCGGTCGAGCATGCGCTCGGCCTGGCCCAGCTGACCCTGGCCGACCACCGCGCCGCCGCACACCATCTGCGTCTGGCCGTCAGCCGCAACGCCGCGCTCGGCCACTTTCCCGCTGCTGCTCTCTCCGGCGAACGCCTCGCTGCCGCGCTCGCTGCCTGAATACCCACCTCAATATGTTATGGACCATATATGACTGTCTCCCGCCGCGAATTCCTCTCCGTCGCCGGGGCCGCCGCGCTGATCGCGGCTTCCCCGGCCCGAGCCGCCGTCACTCCCTCCGCCACGACGACCGCATCAGGCTTCGGATTCCCGCTGTCCACCCTCGACCGGACGCTGCTGCGCGGCCCGGACCCGGGTACCGGCTACCACGGCGTCGTCGCAGGGCCCGGAGAACCGCACATCCTGCGGCAGGACCTCGTACCGACCGGCTCCACGCAGCCGACCCGGTCGCTGATCGCCTTCGCGCAGATGTCCGACCTGCACATCGTGGACGACCAGTCACCGCTGCGCGTCGAGTTCCTCGACCGCCTCGGCGACTACGGACCGCCGCACTACGGCTCCTACCCGACGGCCTCGGCGTACCGCGCGCACGAGTGCCTCTCGACGCAGACCACTGACGCCATGTGCCGCACGCTGCGGAACCTGGGCCGTGGCCCGCGCGTCGGCGCTCCGCTCGCGTTCACGATCGTGACCGGCGACGCCGTGGACAACTGCCAGTACAACGAGACCCGCTGGTACATCGACCTGCTCGACGGCGCCGGCGTGCACCCCGACTCCGGCAGCCTCGCCCTCGACGAGAGCGTCGGCAGCGGCCGGTTCGGCGCCGACTCCGGGTTCTGGCACCCCGAGGCGCCGCAGAGCCCGCCGGACAAGGACCAGGCGGCCGGGTTCCCGCTGGTGCCCGGGCTGCTGACCGCCGCACGGCAGCCGTTCACCGCGACCGGTCTCGGCATGCCCTGGTACGCCGCCTACGGCAACCACGACAGCCTCGTGCAAGGCAACGTGGCGATCGACGCGGTGCCGTTCGGCGCCCTCAGCGCCATCGCCACCAGCGGCACGAAGATCACCGCACTCAGCGGCCTGCCAACCGTGTTCGACAACGACTTCTCGTTCTACCTGGACGCGTTGATCGGCGCGGTCAGCGGTGACGTGTCGATCGCTACTCGCGACGTGACCAAGGACGGCGACCGGCGGCTGCTCTCCCGGGCCGAGTTCGCCGCCGAGCACTTCATCACGTCGGGTCTACCGTCAGGGCACGGATTCACCTCGGGCAGCGACAAGGCCTACTACGCGATACCTTCCGGGGCCGCCGACCCGTTCCAGTTCCTGGTACTGGACACCACGAACCCGTCCGGAGGCGCGAACGGCGCGATCGACCGGACGCAGTGGACCTGGCTCCAGAACCGGCTCAAGGCGAACAGCTCCCGCTACGAACTGGACGATTCGGACGGCACCCGGCCGAACACGGTGGTCAACCAGCCCGGGGTGCAGGACAAACTGTTCGTCGTGTTCTGCCATCACACGCTCGGCTCGATGGACAACACCGACGACGACCGGCCGTACGGCGGCACCGACCTGAAAAAGCTGCTGCTGCGCTTCCCCAACGTGATCCTGCTGGTGGACGGCCACACCCACAGCAACAACATCACCGCGTACCCGCCGGCCTTCCCCTCGGTGATCGGTGGCGGCTTCTGGGAGGTGAACACGGCCTCGCACATCGACTGGCCGATCCAGTGCCGCACCTTCGAGATCTGCGAGGGCGGCGGGGTGCTGTCCGTCTTCACCACGATGATCGACGGTGACGCGCCGCTGTCGTACGGCGGAGACGCCGGCACCCCGGCGCACCTCGCCGCGCTGGCCCGCGAGCTGGCCGCCAACGACCTCCAGGAGGTCGGGCGCGGCATCGACCTGCGCCGCGGCGCCGCGCAGTCGCGCAACGCCCAACTGCTGATCCGCGCGCCGTTCCCGCTGGCGGCCGGCATCGGATCCACGCTGCCGCTGCTCACCTGGCCGACCGTGCAGCAGGGGCAGAACGGACCGCGGACGGCGGCCGTGCAGTATCTGTTGAACGCGCACGGCGGATCCCTGACCGTCGATGGCGTCTTCGGCACGGCCACCACAGCCGCGGTGCGCGCCTTCCAGACGTCGCAGAGCTTGACCGCGGACGGCGTCGTGACAGCGCCGACCTGGCAGAAGCTGCTGGTGCTGGTCAAGGTGGGCGCCACCAAGCCGGCGATCAGCGCGGTGCAGTATCTGTTGAACGCGCACGGCGGATCGCTGACCGTTGACGGCGTCTTCGGCACGGCGACTGCGGCGGCGGTACGCGCCTTCCAGACGTCACGCGGCCTGACGAGCGACGGCGTCGTCGGCTCGGCGACCTGGCTAGCGCTCGTCGCCTGACGATGGCGAGGCCGACGCAAGCTAGTCGAAGGGCAGGAGGTTCGGCGTAGACGGCCTGCTAACGACCCTACGTCCCAGCGACGTCGGCCCAGTGCCTCGGCAGCCTGCCGAGGCACTGCTTGTAAGCCGATAACCTGCAAGCCCTCATCTTCATCATCTTCATCGCCTCTGTCCTTACTTCCCGCAGGGAGCCCGCCTTTGCCGTCGCCGCGAGCGCGGTCGCGAGCCGACCGTTGGCCGCTGGCCGCGCTGCTGTGCGCCGAAGGCGTATCCACGCTCGGCAGCGAGATGGCGGCGTTGGCGCTGCCGTGGTTCGTGCTGATCACGACGGGTTCGCCGGGCCGGATGGGCGCGGTCACGGCCGCCGAGTACGCGGGGATCGCCGTGTGCGGCATTCCCAGCGGCCAACTCGCCGCGCGCCTCGGCCCGCGCGCGACGATCGTCGTCTCGGACCTGGTCCGCGCGGCGCTGGTGGCCCTGATTCCCGCGCTGTACTGGGCAAACCTGCTCGCGCTGCCCTGGCTGCTGGTGATCGCCTTCGGCGTCGGCGCGTTCTTCCCGGCGTACAGCTCCTCACTGTGGCAGGCCATGGCGCGAATCGTCGGGCAGGACGAGTCGCGGCTCACGCGCGTCGGCGGCCTGTTCGGAGCGGTGGACGAGCTGGCGAGCTTCGCCGGGCCCGCGCTCGGCGGTGTGCTGGTGCTGGCGCTGGGACCGGCCCCGGTGCTGCTGCTCGACGCCGTCTCCTTCCTGCTGCCGCTCCTGGCCGTGACCGCCGCGATCCCGCCCACGCCACGCCCCGCGCCTCTGGTCACGCCCCAGCCGCAACTTCAACCCCATCCGGTCGCCCAGGCGCACGAATCGCCGCTGCCCCAATCCCCGCCGCAGGGCATCACCTCCGGCCTACGCTGGCTGGCCCGCGACCGGCCGCTCGCCCGACGCGTGCTCGGCGCCGCCGTGCAGAACCTCGGCTGGGCCGCGATGATGGCCACCCTTCCGGTGCTGGCGCTCACCCGCTTCCACGGCGGCGCGGTGCTGGCGGGCTGGCTCATCGCGTCCTACGGCGCCGGCTCGGTGCTCGGCGGTCTGGCGGTAGCCAAATTGAAGGCGCTGACCGATCGCGCGAGCGTCATCGCAGCCTGCGGATTCGCCGCGGTCGCCTGGCTGCTGCCGGCCGCCGACCAGCCCTGGATCGTAGCGGCCGCGATCGCGCTCGGCGGCGTGTGCTTCGGCGTGTTCTACGCGCGCTTCTTCGCCGCGCTCGCCGTGCGCACTCCCGAGGCGGTCTCGACGCAGGTCATGACCGCAGTGCACACCGTGCTGTCGGCCACCGGCCCGATCGGCTTCGCTGGAGCGGGCCAGCTGTTGCAGCACACGCATTCGGACACCACGATCAGTCTTCTGTTGGTCGCCGCCGTCGCCTCCGTCGGCGCGCTCATCATCGCCGGCTCGTCCGCCGACACGCATTCGCCGAGCGTCAGTCCGAACGGGTGACAGAGATCGCGGCGGCTTCGGCACGGTGGGCCGCCGCAATGCCGTGATCACCGTTTCCGTCGTACGCATCGGCGAGCAGATTCAGCAGTCGCGCGCGGCCGGCGGGGTCGTAGCCGACAGGCACGTGTTCACGTGCGTATTCGAGCCGCGAGATAGCCATCGGATAGCGCCGCCGCCGCAACGAAATCGAGCCCAGCGCGAGGTGCGACTCCAGGAGCCCCTCCGTATCGCCTTCGGCCTGGGCAAAGTCGCGGGCGGTCTCCCAGCGCTGCTCAGCGCGATCGAGATCCCCCTTTCTGAGGTACTCCATCGCCGCCCTACGCAGCATGTTGTAGTCGAATTCGTACCAACTCACGTAACTCTCGTGCTTCTGGCGGGCCAAGTCCTCGAGCCAGAACAGGAGGTCTTGCAGCCGATCAGTGATTCGCGCGCCGAGCTGGGCTGCCCGATCTTGCCGCGCCGAGGACACAAAGCCGGTGAAGACGAACATCGGACCCGTATAGCCGGCCTCGGTGCGGATACGGTCCAGGTCGTCGAAGCCGCCATCACGGGCTTGCTTGCGCGCCAGATTCGTCACGACGACCGTCGGCGTGACGCCCCCGAGCTCACGTATCGCCTCATCAGCGTCGTTCACCCAGGTGATGCCCGCTCCGAGTCGGGCCAAGAAAACACCCGTCGGGTCCCGCCCGTCATAGATCCAAAGGATCTGTAGACCAGTCAGGTCGGGCTCGGCGGTTTCTGACCGGACTGTATTCTCGCTTTGCTCGGGTTGAGTGTAGAGCGACTCGCTCTCCGCCTGGTAGGAAGCGGACGGCGCAGCGCCGATCGCCACTGTGGCCCGACGCCGAAGCAGCTTCGCGCGGAACTCCTCGTCGGTCGCGGCCTGCTTGAGTTCGCCGACGAGGCTGGCGAAGGTCTTGTCGCGCGCCAGAGCCATGTACGCCGGGGGCAGTTCACGCTCCACCTTCCCCACGAGTTCCTCGGTCACGCCGCTGGCGAGGCTGTCCTCCGGGATGCCGTGCTCGGCGAGGAACCGCTCAACGCGCTGCTTCGCCTCGTCGTCGAGTTCTGCTCCGGCGGCGGCCGAGCGCAGTGCGAAGTACTCGGTGATCTCGTCGATCGGGTCCAGGTCCTCGACGGGGGCGAGCAGTTTGTAGAAATCCGGGTAGAAGTCCTGGAGCAGGATCACCCGGATCAGGGCGTCCGCGCCGAACCGCTGCCACTGCGGGTCGAGCCGGTATTCGATCACGAACCGGTTGATCAGCCGTTTGATGCGGCGCGGGTTGCGGCCCGCGTGCCGGGTCACCGCCTCCGCGACCGCTCCCTGGAAGAGCGCCTGGGTGCGGGACTGCCGCGCGTAGCCTTCGACGAGCTTGGCCGCGTCCTCGTCCGTGGGCACGGGGATCGAGTACGAGGCCTGAACGATCTTTTCCAGGTAGCGGCGGCCGACCGTCGCGGTCGCCTTGGTCTGCGGTCCAGACGTCACCGAGGCCTCGATGACGCTCTGGTCGCAGCCGAGGACGAACACCAGGCCCGGCACGCTCAGGTACTGCTTGACCGCGTCGCACACGATGCCGATGACCTCTGGAGCACAGCGGTCGAGGTCATCGACGAACACGACGATCATCCGGCCGTCCGGCGTCCGGCCGTCGCCCTTGGTCCACTCGCGCAGCACCTCGCTCAGCTGCTCACGCGCCTCGTTGCGGACACGCGCGTCGATCGCCAGCTGCTGCCAGATCTCATCGACCAGCCGGTGCAGCCGGAACGCGCCGGCCAACCCGCGCGTGACGATCCGCGTCCACGTGCCAAGGCCCGTATCGGCGCCGAAGCGGCGTGCAAGCCGCCGCAGGGCGCTGGGATCGAGCTGGCCGAGCACGGACTTGATCAGCGCCTCGAGTGCGTCGCCGCGCCCGGCGGTCCAGGCGTTGAACCAGACCGTCTTCACGTCCGCCGTGTCCTCGAACTGGGCCGCCACCTGACTCAGCAGGCTGCTTTTACCCATGCCCCAGTCCGCGTACACGGCGAGCGCGAACGGCGCGGCGCCGCGAGAGGCGCGGATCAGGTCCGCGAGGTACTGCGCGGCGACGGAGCGGGAGAGCAGATCCGCCTGACCGTCGCCGCCGACCGGCTGGTCGCTGAGCAGCACGAGCTCGGATTCGCTGAACATGCTCCGAGCGTACGGGAGCGGCACATCACGATGTGGTCATTCCGGCCGCTAGCCAGGGATACCCGGGATCCAGGGCTTTGTTCTAACCCATGCTCTCTTCTAACCCATCGTCCACTGCTGATTGCTGCCGCCGTTGCAGCTCCACAGCTCAACGAGCGTGCCGTTGGCGGTACCGGCGCCGGTCACGTCCAGGCAGAGCCCTGACTGGACACCCGTGATCGTGCCATTCGAGTTGAAGGCCCACTGCTGGTTCGTCTGGCCGTTGCAGCCCCAGATGATCACCTTCGTGCCGTTGGTCGTGCCATGGCCGTTGGCGTCAAGGCACAGCGTCGTGCCGTTGTTCGTGACGGTTAGCTGGCCCGACGAGGTGTACGTCCAGGACTGCGGCGCGAGGCCGTTGCAGGTGTAGATCTGCATCTGCGTGCCCTGCGTCGTCGTGCCGTTCGGGTCGTCAAGGCACTTACCCGAACTCACCGCGTGGATCGGACCGGTGCTGCCACCGCCGCCGGCGGCTCCGGCCACTACGGTCGGCCAGCCGTTCGAGCCCCAGGACAGGTGGTCGAGGCCGAGTTGGGCGGTGCCGTTCAGGTTGCCGGAGTAGTAGTGATAGACGAGCACGTCACCGTCGTTGTCGTGCATGACGGTCTGTCCGCCGGGGCCGATCACGTAGTCGTGGGTGCCCAGGATCTGAGTGCCGCCGCCGGAAGCGGAGGCGACGCCGCTCGCGTCGGTGTACGGGCCGGTCGGGTTGGTGGCACGGGCGACCATGATGCGGTACGTGCTGCTGGTGCCGCGACAGCAGTAGTCGAACGAGGTGAACAGGTAGTAGTAGCCGCCGTGCGGATAGACATAGGCGGCCTCCAGCGCGTCAGGGCTCGATCGCTGGGCGATGTTGTAGCGGGTGGTGTTGCTCGCGAGCTGCTTGCCGGTGGCCGGGTCGATCTGGATCATCTTGATCCCCGACCAGAACGAGCCGAAGGACAGCCACCAGCGCCCGGAGCCGTCCACCATCAGCGCGGGGTCGATGGCGTTGTAGTCGTCGCTGCTCTGGGACGAGTACACCAAGCCGCGGTCCGTCCAACTGCCCGCCGCGGCGGTGCTGCTGGTGGCGAGCCCGATGGCGGAGTGGTTCGAACCGAAGGACGAGACCGCGTAGTACAGCCAGTACACGCCGTTGTGGTACGAGATGTCCGGCGCCCAGATGTCGTTCCAGCCGCCGTACGCCTGGGCCCAACTCGCGCCGCCGGACAGCACCTGCCCCGCGGCGGACCAGCGCACCCGGTCGGTGGAGCTGCTGATCTGGATGCCGCCGCCGGTGTAGAAGAGGTAGTAGCGGCCGTCGTTGGCCTTGATCATCGAGGGGTCGTGCGCGTAGGTCGAACCGCTGATCGTCTCAGGGTTCGGATAGGTGGCTGCCGACGCGGTGGTCGCCACGCCGGGGACGAGGCCGAGAGCGCTGATGACGGCGCCGCCCAGCAACGCCGCACCGGCGCGCAGGACCCGCGGTCGTGGCCGTAGACGGGGTCGCGGCACGTGCATGGGTAACTCCTGATGGCTTGATGGTGACCGCAAAAAGTCAGTCAGACCCCTGCCGGACGGCAGGTCGCACTCGGCCGTCCACACGAGGTTGAGATGCGTATCAGAGGTCAACGAAGACAGGCGGCTGGCAGCGGTCGCCCATGGCGAGACGCGACGGAGGCTGCCGGCGTGCCACCATCCGTGCGCTGTGCCATGCAGGAAAACTCCGATCGCCCGGCCTGTCAACCGAGGACGAAACTTTCGAGGAACCGGCGAGGTCACACCTTGGCGCTGCCACTGCTCTAGATTCACCTGTTTGGCAGGTAGGGCTGGAACTCACTCGTCGTGCCGTGGAGCTGCGGTAAGCGGTTCGTGTGCCGTACTCGCTCGCTCACCTGCACGGCGTAGCCGCTGAGGTCGCCGCCCGGCATCGGGGTAGCACGGACGTCACGGACGTCACGAACGTCATGGCTGCATGCGCGCGAAGCGCCACAACTCACCGCGGAGGCGTGAGATGAACTTTCCGCTGCTCGGCTCGTTCCTGACGATGCTGTGGTTCTTCCTGTGGGTGGTGTGGCTGTTCCTGATGTTCCGCGTCGTCCTCGACATCTTCCGCGACGACGCGGTCGGCGGCTGGGCCAAGGCCGCCTGGCTCATCTTCGTCCTGGTCCTGCCCTACGTCGGCGTGCTGGTATACCTCATCGCTCGCGGTGACGGGATGGGGGCACGAGCCGCCGCCGAGGCCCACGCGCGCCAGACGGCCGTTGACGACTACATCCGCACCACGGCCGCCGGAAGCGCGAGCCCCGCGGACGAACTGGCCAAGCTGTCCGCGCTCAAGGCGGACGGCACGCTGAGCGAGGAGGAGTTCCGGCAGGCGAAGGCCAAGATCCTGGTCTGAGTGCGTTCTCGAAGTCCCGGATGATCTCGCCGCGCCCCGGCGTTGAACTCCGCGTGGCCCGCGCACGATCGCTGTAACGCGCGACGGCCGGTAAGCAGAGAGGGGCGGGTAGTGACAGTCGATAGCGTAGACGTCGGCGGCGCCAGGGCCGCGCAAGGCGCTGCCTCGGGCGACGTGCTCGACAACGCGTTCTGGCATTCGTTGAGCGGCGACCACGCCGCGCTGGCCGAACGCGTCGGCCGCGCCGCTCGCTACCGGCCCGAGGTCTCCGTCTTCGCGGGACTCGAGGCTACGGACGACGAGCGCGCCTGGGCCGACGCCGCACGGCTCGTCGGTCCGGGCGGAAGGATCGTGACAGCCGGCGTCACCGCACCGCCCGCGGGCTGGGAGAACACGTTCAGCCTGAACGGCGTGCAGATGGTCGCCACCGCGCTGCGCGGCGAACCGGATCCCGAAGCGGTGCGCCTCGGACCCGCGGACGTGCCGGAGATGCTGGACCTGATCGCCCGCACCGACCCCGGGCCGTTCCGCGAACGCACCATCGAACTCGGTACCTACCTGGGCATCCGCCACGACGGCGCGTTGGTGGCGATGGCGGGCGAGCGGCTCAGCCCGCCCGGATGGACCGAGATCAGCGCGGTGTGCACGGATCCGGCTTACCGCGGCCGGGGGCTCGCGGCCCGGCTCGTGCGTGCCGTCGCCGCCGGCATCGAGGCGCGCGGACGCACACCGTTCCTGCACGCGGCCGCCGAGAACGTCAACGCCATTCGGCTCTACGAGAAGCTCGGCTTCACGGCACGTCGCTCGATCGTCTTCGCCGGTTTCGAAGCGGCCTGACGCGGCGACCGCCAGCCTCGCCGACTTCATGGGCACAGTGCAGGCGACCGGGGCGCACCCGATCACCACCACGAACTTCGTGACCGGCGTACATCGCGGTGGACGGACACGAGTGGTGCCCCGGCGATGGACGCCCTGCACCCACGTCGGTTGAATCGTTCATCCTTGCCTCCGACCACCGGCGTCTTGCGCGCCGTATCGCGCGATTCCGGGCTTTAAACGTTTCACGGCCGCGAGAAGTGGCCGGTCGATTCGCGGGCGATCAGTTCGGGCTGGAGCACGACGCGCTGGTGCGTGTGCGCGGACGGCTCGTCGCCGGTCTCCTCCAGCAGCAGCGTCGCGGCCGTGCGCCCGATCTCCATGGCCGGCTGGCGTACCGAGGTCAGCGGTACGGCGGCGGCCGCGGCGAACTCGATGTCGTCGTAGCCGACCAGCGCGATGTCCTCGGGCACCGCCATCCCCGCCGAGTAGAGCGCCTGGAGCACGCCGAAGGCGAGCAGGTCGTTCGCGCAAAACACCGCAGTCGGCCGACGCGACAGGCTGAGCAGCCGGGCGCCGGCCTCGCGGCCGGCGCTCACGTCCAGGCGCGGAACCTCGATGTGCGTGAGCGCGTCCTCGGGCAGCGCGCGATCGGTCAGCGCTGCCAGCGCTCCGGTGCGCCGGTCACGGCACTGCGCCAGGTGCATCGGCCCGCTGACATACGTGACCGCGGTGTGGCCCGCGCCGAGCAGGTGGTCGGCCGCGAGGTAGCCGCCGGCGACGTCGTCCACGGACACCGAGCAGCACTCCCCCACCGGCGCGGACCGGTCAACCAGCACGAACGGGATCTCGCGGCGGCGGAAGACGGCGAGGTTCGCGCCGGTCGGATCGGCCGGGGTGACCAGCACGCCGCGTACCCGCTGCTCGGCGAACAGGGCGAGGTACTCGGCCTCCTCGCCCGGATCCTGCGCGCTGTTGCACAGCATCACGCCGAGTCCCGCGGCCCGCGCCTCGCGCTCGGCGCCCCGCGCCACCTGCACGAAGAACGGGTTGGTCATGTCCAGCACCAGCATCGCCACGATCCGGCTGCGCCCGGCGCGCAGCTGCCGGGCGGACTCGCTGCGCACGAAGCCGAGCAGGTCGATCGCCGCCTGCACTCGCACGCGGGTCTGCTCGGAGACCAGGTCCGGCCGGTTGATCACGTTGGAGACCGTGCCGACCGACACGCCGGCCTGGCGCGCCACATCCTTGATGCCCACCATGCGCGCCAAGGCAGCTCCTCGTCAGCTCGCCGAACCGAACCTCATCGACGACCGCACGCTCACGGCCGGTCACGTCGCTCACATGGTAGGCCAGGGCCGCGCGGAGTCGGAGCTTGAAAGGGTCCAACCGTCATAGCCGTTTGATCATCCCGCATGCCTATGTACTGACCCCTGGACAGGGTCGAGAGAGATCTAGGTTGCTTCAATGAAACGATTCATCCAGCCATCGCAGACCTAGGAGTTTCACCGCCGCCGCCAGCACTACGGCTCGCGCGGCGTCGCCCGCGTCCACCGGATGATCCTCGGCGGCGGGATCTTGAAGCTGCGGCGCAAGGCGGCTGGATCTCGCAACCGACGCGTTAGCCTGCTGCGGTGGGCGTTGAGCTGGTGCTGTTGCGACGGGTGACCTTCCGTGGGCGGGAGATCGCCGGGGTGCGGCTGGGCGGCCTGCTCGCGCTGCTGGCCGAGGACCTGCGCGCAGGCTGTAGTACCGCAAAGCTGGTTGACGGGCTGTGGCCGGACTCGCAGCCGGAGCATCCGACTCGGGCGTTACAGGTGCTGGTTTCCCGCGCGCGGGCGCAGCTGGGCGCGGATGTCATCGCCAGCACGCCGACCGGTTACCGGCTCACGCTGCGCGAGGAGCAGGTTGACGCCGCTGCGGTGCTGGCGTGTACATCGGCAGCCGCGCGGTACGCACGCTCCGGCGACCACGCGGGCGTGCTCACGCAGGTGGATGCCGGCCTGGCACTGTGGGACGCGGCGCCGAGCGGGCAGGCCGAGTACGGCGATCCGGTGGCTGAGCTTCGCGCGGCGCGGGCTTCGACATACCGGACACTGGTGCGCGCACGCGCGTTGGCGCTTGCCCGGCTCGGTCGCCACGCCGAGGCGGCCGAGGCGCTCAGGGAGCTGATTCGCGAGAATCCGCGCGACGAGGAGGTCTTGGCGCAGCTGCTGCTGTGCGAGGCCGCGACGCTCGGACCGTCTGCCGCGCTGGCCAGGTACGACGCGTACCGGCGCGGGCTGCGCGAGCAGTTGGGCAGCGATCCGGGGCCGCAGTTGCAGCGGGTGCACCAGCAGTTGCTGGAGCGCGAAAGGCCGGTCGTGCGGCGCGGCGTCCTGCACGAACCCAACACGTTGCTTGGCCGGGACGGCGACGTCGCCGCGGTGATCGAGCTGCTACGGACATCGCGCGTGGTCTCGATCATCGGCGCCGGAGGGCTGGGCAAGACCCGGATGGCGCACGCCGTCGCCCGCGAGGCACAGCAGCGCGTGGTTCATCTGGTCGCGCTCGCCGCGGTCTCCACTGACGCCGATGTGGTCGGCGAGGTCGCATCCGTGCTCGGCGTCGGGGAGCGTGGACGCGCGCCGGTCGGCCAGCGTGCTGCCGCGGCGGACGCGGTCACCGGCATCATCGCCGCTCTCGGCCCGGGCCCGGCGCTGCTGGTGCTGGACAACTGCGAGCACGTCGTGCGCGGCGTGACCGAGTTGGTGCGCGACCTGGTGGCGCGCAGCGAGGACGTACGGGTGCTGACCACGAGCCGCGCCCCGCTCGGCCTGTCGTCGGAGTCCGTATATCCGCTGCCGCAGCTGAGCCCGGCGACCAGTGCCGAGCTGTTCCGGCAGCGGGCGAACGCGGCGCGGCCCGGAGTCGAACTGCCCGCGGACGTGGTGCGCGAGCTGTGCGGCCGCCTTGACGGACTACCGCTGGCGGTGGAGCTGGCGGCGGCGCGGGTGCGGGTCATGTCGGTGGCCGAGATCGCCAGGCGCCTGGACGACCGCTTCACGCTATTGCGCGGCGCCGCGCCCGACGCGCCGGAGCGGCATCGCACCCTGCACGCGGTCATCGACTGGAGCTGGAACCTGCTCGCCGCGGATGGACAGGCGGCGATGCGCGCCTTGTCGATCTTTCCCGGCGGGTTCACCTCCGACGCCGCGCAGCACCTGCTCGGCGCGGACGACGTGGACGTGTTGCAGGTTCTTGAGCACCTGGTCGGCCAGTCGCTGCTCCAAGCGGCTGACGCCGGATCAGGCACGCGCTTTCGGATGCTGGAGACCGTGCGCGAGTTCGGTGCGGCACGCCGCCGGGAGGCCGGTGAGGACGACCGGGTGACCAGCCGGTTCCTCGCCTGGGCACGCGATTTCGGCCTGGCACACCATGAGTCGCTGTTCGGGCCGGACCTGGTCACGTCCGCCGCGCGGACCAGGGACGAACAGGAGAACCTGCTGCTGGCGCTGCGGCTCGGACTCGAGCGCGAGGACGGTGCGTCCGTCGCGGCGGCGTGCGCCGTACTCGGCGGCCTGTGGATGTTCGAGGCCGACTTCGCACGGATGGCCTCGCTGACCGGGCAGAGCGCGGGGCCGCTCTCGCACATGCGGCCCGAACCGGGCTTCGTCGAGGTCGCCAGGACCGCCGCGGTGCTGGCGGCGGTCAGCGCCCTGATCCTCCAGCAGCCCGCCGCCGCGCGCGCCCTGGTCACCCTGCGGCGACTGCCCCCGGCCCCGCCCGACGCTCCGGCGCGGGCGACCGCAGTCGTGCTCGCGACCCTGGCCGAGGCGCGCGGCGAGCAGCTCCCTGCGCTGCAACTGCTGTGCGAAAGCGACGAGCCGCTGCTTGCGGCGATGGCCAACACCGTGGCCGGCTTCGTGTGGCAGAGCGTCAACGATCCGGACAGCGCACTGAAGGCGGCGCGGCGCACGCTCGCGGCCCTGGAGGGCTACCACCGGCAGTTCCCGTGGTTCCGGGTCGTGACCCACAGCCGGATCGGTGAGCTGTGCCTGGAACTCGGCCGGGGCGACGAGGCGCACGAGCACTTCGCGGCGACACTCGCGGCTCTGGACGAGTTGCCGGGGCTCAACGCGTTCGAGACCGGATCCAGCGCGGCCCGGGTCCGCAGTGCGATGGTGCTGGCCAACCTGCAACGCAACGCCATCGACGAGGCGGAGCAGTGGTTGGAGCTGACGCTGCGCGAGGACGGCGGCGAGGGCGCCGGGCTGCCGATGTTCGACGCCGCCGCGCGCGCGGAGATCCTGTTGGCTCGCGGCGAAACCGAGGACGGACTACGCCTGTGGCGGCAGGCCGCCGACGCGCTGCGCGACCCGGGCAGCCGGGCCCGCGGCGGCGAGCTGTCGCAGACGCGGCTCTGGACGCTCGAAGTCGAGGCGATGGCCGTGATCGCCCACGCGCGTCACGGCCGGCTCGCCCTGGTCGGGGCGCTCGCCGGCCGCCTGCCGCGCGCCGCGTCACAGCTGATCGCGGACACCGTCGGCGGGTCACCGATGTCTTACGAGGACTTCCCGATCTGCGGGACGATGCTGCTGGCGCTGGCCGTGCTGGACCTCGACCGCGGTCGGCGCACCGGCGACGCGAGCGCCACCGGGTCGGGGGCGCGCATGGTCGCGCTGGCCGAGCGTTTCCGGTTCAACCGCGGTTTCCAGCCGACGATGTCCGCCGCCGGGATTCGCCGCCTCGCCGAACAAGCGGACCGGCCGGCGTACACCGAAGCGGTATCGGCATACGCCGGCCTCGACGCGGACGGCCTGCGGGCCGCCGCGTCCGCCGCCGTGCGGGCCCGCGATCAGTTCACTGAGCCGCTCGCCGGGCCGCTCACCGAGCCGAGCCCTTCCTGAACAGCGCCCCAGCCCAAAGGTATCCGAGCACTGCGAGCCCGGTGCACCACGCGACGGCGATCACGCCGCTGTGCCCGATCGGCGCGCCGGTCAGCAGTCCGCGCAGTGTGTCGATGACCGGTGTGAACGGCTGGTTGTGCGCGAACCAGCGCACCGCCCCCGACATCGTGCCGGTCGGCACGAACGCGCTGCTGACGAACGGCAGCAGCTGCACGATCAGGGTGAAGCCGCTGGTGCCCTCGGCGTTCGGGGCGGCCAGGCCGATCGCGACCGCGAGCCAGCTCAGCGCGAGGGTGAGCAGCGCGATCAGCCCCGCCGCCGCGAGCCACCGGCCGGCGTCGGCGCCGGAGCGGTAGCCCATCAGCAGCGCGACTCCCACGAGCAGCACCGCGCTGATCATCGTGCGGATCAGGGCCGCGACGACATGCCCGGTCAGCACCGAGCCGCGGGAGATCGCCATGGTACGGAAGCGCGCGATGATTCCCTCGGTCATGTCCCGGTTCACCGCCAGCGTCGTGGACGACGCACCGTAGCCGACGCTCATCAGCAGGATGCCCGGCACGACGTAGTCGATGTACTTGCCGCCCGACGGCACGGTCCCGAGGCCGGCGCCCAGCGCGCCGCCGAAGACCCCGACGAACAGCAGCAACAGCATCGCCGGCACGGCGAGGGTCACCACGATCGTCACCGGGTAGCGCACCGTGTGCAGCAGATTGCGCCGCAGCATCGTCGCCGAGTCGCGCGCGGCAAAGGCAAGGCTGCTCATCGGACGGTCTCCTTCTGCTCGGACTCGTTCTCAGTGGTCTGGTTCTCGGTGGTCGGGCGGCCGGTGAGCGCGAAGAAGACGTCGTCGAGGTCCGGCGTGTGCACGGACAGCCCCTCGACCTCGATCGCGGCGGCGTCGAGCCGGCCGAGCAGTTCCCGCAGCGCACGTACCCCGGCGTCGCCGGGCACGTTCAGCGACAGGCCCTCGCCGCGCGCCGCGCCGTCCAGGACGCGCGCCGCCGCGGCCAGCCGGTCGTCGTCAGCGAACTGAAGCCGGATGTGGCCGCCCGGGACGCGGCCCTTGAGCTGCGCCGGGGTCCCCGCGGCCACGATCCCGCCGTGATCGAGCACTGCGATCCGGTCGGCCAGCTCGTCGGCCTCGTCCAGGTACTGCGTTGTCAGGAAGATCGTGACGCCGCTGTCCACCAGCTCCCGCACGATCTGCCACATCGTGCGGCGGCTGCGCGGGTCGAGGCCGGTGGTCGGCTCGTCGAGGAAGATCACCCGCGGCTCGCCGACCAGCGTCATCGCCAGGTCGAGCCGGCGGCGCATGCCGCCGGAGTAGGTCGCGGCCCTGCGATCCGCCGCGTCGGCCAGCTCGAAGCCGCCGAGCAGCCCCTCGGCCCGCCGCCGCCCCTCGGCCCGCGGCAGGTGGTTCAGGTCCGCCATCAGCAGCAGGTTCTCCCGGCCGGTCAGCAGGCCGTCCACCGCGGAGAACTGGCCGGTCACGCCGATCGCGGCGCGCACGGCGTCCGGCTCGCGAGCCGGGTCGCGGCCCATGACGCGCACCTCGCCGCCGTCGGCGCGCAACAGCGTGGACAGGATCTGCACCGTGGTGGTCTTGCCGGCTCCGTTCGGGCCGAGCAGGCAGAACACCGTCCCCTCGGCAACGCTCAGATCGACGCCGCCGAGCACGACCTTCTCCCCGAACGACTTGCGCAGCCCGGCCGCCGTGATCGCCGGACTCGATGCAGCGTGAGTCATCACATTCCTTCCGTAACCGCGGCCTTGGTGCCGCGACTCGTCGAGGATGCGCGCCGCGGCATTCACCGCTGTTTCACGCCGCTTTCACCGCGCTTCCGGCGCCGCGCTTCACTCCCGGCTCGCGGGGTACGCGAAGCCACCGAAGCCCTGGACGGCGGGCGCAGTCGAACGAATCAGGAGGTCTCAGCCGTGCAGAGCAAATGGTGGACGCTGCTGGCGGTGTGCGTCGGCACCTTCATGCTCTTGTTGGACGTCACGATCGTGATCGTCGCGCTGCCGGACATCCAGCGCGCCCTGCACGCGGGGTTCGGCGACGTGCAGTGGGTGGTGGACGCCTACGCGCTGGCGCTGGCCTCGATCCTGCTGACCTCGGGCGTGCTGGCGGACCGTTACGGACGCCGGCGGCTGTTCTCGATCGGCCTCGTCGTCTTCACCCTCGGGTCGCTGCTGTGCGGCCTGGCGCAGTCGCCGCTGATGCTGATCCTCTCCCGAGCCGGCCAGGGCGTCGGCGGCGCGATCATGTTCGCCACCTCGCTCGCGCTGCTCGGCCACAGCTTCCGCGGCCGCGACCGCGGGATCGCCTTCGGGCTGTGGGGCGCGATCACCGGGCTGGCGGTCTCGCTCGGCCCGATCCTCGGCGGCCTGATCACCACCGGGATCAGCTGGCGCGGCATCTTCCTGGTCAACGTCCCGATCGGCGTCGCCGCCCTGGCGGTGACCCGCTGGCGGGTCGAGGAGTCGCGGGCGCGCCGCCCCGGCCGGCCGGACCTGGCCGGCTTCGCCCTGCTGACCGCGGGCCTGATCGGCGTGGTCTACGGGCTGATCCGGGCCGGGGAGACCAGCTGGGGCGACACCGGCGCGCTCATCGCGCTGAGCGCCGGCGGCGCGCTGCTGGCCTGCTTCGTGCTGGCGCAGACCGTGGTCGCCGAGCCGATGTTCGACCTGCGGCTCTTCCGCATCCCCACCTTCGTCGGCGGCCTGGCCGCCGCGTTCACGATGAACGGCTCGCTGTTCGCGGTGCTGCTGTACGTCGTGCTCTACCTCCAGAACCTGCTGGGCTACTCGGCGCTGGCCACCGGAGCGCGCCTGCTG
>JBKOWZ010000228.1:0-8715 GCA_046724665.1 Actinomycetota bacterium | reverse complement strand
GGCGCTGCGCCGCTCGGTGTTCGACCGCCTGCCCGGCGAGGGCCGCTGGCCGCACGCGCTGCTGATCGACGGGAACATCGGCATCGGCGGCGACCCGGCCGCGCTGCTCGCCCGGATCAAGGCCCTGCTGATGCCGGCCGGCGGCGAGCTGCTGGTCGAGACGGCCGCGGACGAGCGCGACGAGCGGCACGCGCTGCGGCTCGGCGGGCGCGACGGTTCCGTGCCGTGGGCCAGCGTGGGCACGACGGCGCTGCGCGCGCTCGCCGAGCCGCTCGGTTACCTGCCGACGGCCACGTGGAGCGCCGACGGCCGTAGCTTCACCGTGTTAGCGACGTGATCGCGTCACGGGTTGCGTGGCGTCCGCCGGGGAGGCGCCCTGCACGTTCGCCACCTGGTTCGGATCGGCGGCCAAGGCGCAGGGTGAGCACCTTCAGCTGTACCTGGTCGGCCGCCGACGACGACGCGACGCCGAGCGCGAGGCCCGCCGCCCCCAGGGGCGCCGCCATGAGATCGGCTACTTGCCCAGCGAGTCCAGCGGGGTGTCCGGGTCGGCGAGCGCGTCCGGATCGATCTGCGCGCCGGACTCGATCAGTGCGCTGATCGAGTCGGTCACGTCCCAGACGTTGACGTTCATCCCGGCCAGCACCCGGCCCTCGGCGAGCCAGAACGCGATGAACTCGCCCGAGGCCGGGTCGCCGCGGGTGACCAGCCGGTCGTAGCCGCCCGGCTCGACGTAGCCGACGTACTCCATGCCGAGGTCGTACTGGTCGGTGAAGAAATACGGCAGGCGGGTGTACTCGGCCTGCTCACCGAGCATCCCGGCCGCCGCCACCTCCGGCTGGTTCAGCGCGTTGGCCCAGTGCTCCACCCGGATGCGCTGCTTGAACCTGGGGTGGTACGCGCGCGCGACGTCGCCGGCCGCGAAGATGTCCGGGTCGTCGGTGCGCAGCGCGGCGTCCACCAGCACGCCGTCGTCCACGGCCAGGTCCGCGTCCTCGGCCAGTTGGGTGTTCGGCGCCGCGCCGATCGCCACCAGCACCGCTTCGGCCTCCACCACCGAGCCGTCGCGCAGCCGCACCCCGGTCGCGTACCCGCCCTCGGTGGTGATCTCGCCGACCGCCTCGCCGAAGCGGAAATCGACCCCGTTGCGACGGTGCAGGCCGGCGAAGTGCTCGGCCGTCTCCGGGCCGAGCACCCGCAGCAGCGGCAGCCGCTCGGTCTCCACCACCACGACCTCGACCCCGGCGCCGCGCGCCGCGGCGGCCACCTCGAGGCCGATCCACCCGGCGCCGATCACCGCCAGCCGCCGGATCTGCCCGAACAGCCCGCGCAGCCGCTCGGAGTCGTCGAGAGTGCGCAGGTAGACCACCCGCTGCGCGTTGCCGCCGAGCACCGGCAGGTGCCGCGGGCTCGCCCCGGTGGCCAGCAGCAGCTTCGAGTAGCCGATCCGGGACGCGTCGGCCAGCCGCACCTGGTGCGTGCTGCGCTCGATCGAGGCCACGTGGGCGCCGGTGCGCAGCTCGACGTCGTGCTCCGCGTACCAGGACTCCGGGTGCACGAACGCCTTGTCGCGCTCACTCTTGCCCATCAGGTAGTCCTTGGACAGCGGGGGCCGTTCGTACGGTGCGTGCGGCTCCTCGCCGACCAGCACGATTCGGCCGTCGTAGCCCTTGGCGCGCAGCGCCTCGGCCGCCTTCGCGCCGGTCAGGCTCGCTCCGACGATGACGATTGCTTCGGATGCTTCGGACGCTGGCATCGGGATCTCCTCGCCGCCTCGGCTGCCGTCTGCGCGCCCCGCGGACACACCACGCGTCTCCACGCTGATCCACGCGACGCGCCATCCGTCGTACCCATTGTGACCAGGAGCACACTCAGGTCCACATTAACGCCGAATCGGGCGCTCTGTGCGCCGAACACTCCCCTCCGTGCTCCCCCCGAGCGCTGATACGCCCCGGTACGCGCCGTGCGTTGTCACCCGATCGAGTGATCCTGACCAGCGCCCTTCTCGGGCATGCTGGATTGCGGGTGCCCGTGGAGCTGACTGCGTGCCCTGCTATCACAAGTGGATACAAGGGGAGGGGTCGAGCCGTGGGGCTCGTGATACTGATCTGCCTGGTCGCCGCCGCGGTGACGGTGCTCGTCATCCTCGACCGGCGACGCAACGAGGGGAAACTGCCCGAGCGCGCTGACCGGCCGGCCCTCGAGTACATCAACCTGTTCATCGGCACGCTCTACATGGTGCTGCTTTCCCTCATCGTCGTGGTCACCTGGCAGAACGTCTCGGACGTGAGCAGCGACGTGCGTTCCGAGGCCGGCGCGCTGCACGCGCTGGTGCAGACGGCGCAGCGGATGCCCGAGCCGGAGCGGGAGCCGCTGCTCAAGGCAGCGCACGAATACGCCTCCGCGGTGCTGCACACCGAGTGGCCGCCCAAGCCGGGGACGGACATCAACACCGACGCCGAGGCCGCACGCATCCTGTCCGACGCCCGCGCCGCGGTCTCGCGCCCGGTGGCCTCCGGAGCGTCGGCGGGCACCATCGAGGACGCGGCGATCAACCAGATCAACCAGGTGGCGGAGGCCCGCGACGACCGGCTGGCCAAGTCCACCCACGGCGTGCCGGCCATGCTGCTGATCGCGCTGGCGGTGCTGAGCCTGGTCACCATCGCCACGCCGCTCGCCCTCGGCCTGCGCGCCGACGCGGTGGCCTTCACCGGCTTCGTGATCACCACCGCGCTGGTGCTGCTCGCGTTCTGGTTCGTGCTGGCGCTCCAGTCGCCGTTCTCAGGACTCATCCATGCGAGCCAACAGCCGCTGCGCGAGTTGCTGGCCGAGCCGTAGCGAGGCGGGGGCGGTTCGAAATGCGTAGCAGAAGTGCGACACGCGGCACGGCACTGACCGCCATCGGCGTCGGCACGCTGCTGACGCTCGCGCTCGGGACCGCCGCGGCACCGGCGTCGGCGAGCGCCGCGCGGCAAGCCGTCCAACCGAACGAGGCCGGCGGCCCGATTCTGGGCGTGGGTCTCGACCTCGGCGCCCTGTATGTTTCCACGACCACTGACACTCTGCCCGGTGAGCAGGCCGCGCACTACCAGATCATCGCGGGCGACCCCGTCCGGCGCGTCTACGTCCTGCGCAACGACGGCCTGCTGACGCTGAAGAACGTCATCGTGCACGACCCGGACGTCAGCAGCGGCGCGATGCAATGCGGCCCGGCCGGCGGTCCGTCCGTAGCGGCCCTGCCGCCGCACAGCTCAGCCTCCTGCTCGGCGACGTTCACGGCCGTGCCGGGCGAGCACGACACGACCGTAACGGCCTCAGGCACCGTATTCCTGCTCAACATCATCCGGCTCTCCGGCAAGTCCAAGGCGGACTACACGGCCGTCGTCCCCGCGCTGCAAGCCAGCCTCAGTCTCGGCGGCGGGCCGTCGGGAGCGAGTCTGCCGGCGGGCACTGCGGTTTCCGCGACCGTGACCGTGCGCAACGCGGGTTCGGTGCAGCTGACGCAGATCGCGCCGACGGATCCGCAGCCGCTGACGGATTTCAGCTGCGGCGACGACGGCGCGACCGTCGCGCGCCTCGCGGCTGGTGAATCAGCGGCCTGTAGCGGTGCGCTCACACCGGAGCCCGGGCCGCACGTAAGCAGCCTGACGATCGTCGGAAACTGGCTGTGGAAGTGGCCGCTGACGGCGCAGGGTCCGCAGCCGCGCCGGACGCTCAAGGTGCGGACGGTCGCGAACGCCGCCTACACCGGGCTTCCGGTGAGTTCCCCGACGCCCCGGCCCACCCCGGTCGCGTCCCCGCCGAGTACGGCCCCGGCGCCGACTACGCCGCCGTCCGAGCAACCGGCCCCCGTCATCGTGGTTCCGTCGCGGTCGCCGCATTCCACGCCGACGCCCGCGGCCGCACCGAGCTCGGCCGTTCTCCAGACGGTCTCGCAGTTCCAGGCCTCGCGCGGCCTTCCGCTGCCGCTGAAGGTGCTCGTGGTGATCGTCATTCCGGCCGTCGCGGCGGCTGCCGGGGCTCGGCGGATAGCTGCTGGTCGGTGACCGCGTTCGGGCGCAGCTGCGTCTCCGCCTTCGTTTCGGCGCCCGTCCCCCGGGCGTTGGCCGGCGATGCGCTGAACCCCACCACGAACAGCGCCGTGACCACGACGAACGCTTTCGACCCGGTTGAATAGGATGTCGGCACGATTCCGCTCCCTCCTGCGTGACGGCCGCGCGCGGCCGGAGATCCTCGAATCCCGGCCGGCCTGACCAACGTAACCAGCTCTCCTGTCGGCCACTCGGCCCAATGGCCCGACCTTGCGCCGATCGGGGGATGGATACCTGGGTATGTGTGCAGTCCGAGGAGGCGACGATGCGTACACACTGGGATACGGACGCGCAAGCCAACGAATTCACCCGTGGCCTGTTCGACGGACTGCCGGGAAAATACGACCTGCTCGCCGAGGTGCTCTCCTTCGGCCAGAACCGGCGCTGGCGGCACGCGATGGTCGATGCCGCGCTGCGCGTCAGCCCCGGCGCCCGCCGCGTGCTCGACGTGGCGACCGGCACCGCCGGGGTGGCGCTGGCCTGGGTTCGGCGCGCGCCGGTGGACGTCGTCGGGGTGGATCTCACCGAGCAGATGCTGCGCGAGGGCCGCAGGCGGGTCGCGCAGCGCGGCGACGAGGCGCGCATCCGGCTCGTCGCCGGCCGCGCCGAGCGGCTGCCGTTCCCCGACGAGTCCTTCGACGCGCTGACCTTCACCTACCTGCTGCGGTACGTCACCGATCCGGCCGCCACGCTGCGCGAACTCGCCCGGGTCGTCCGGCCCGGCGGCGCCGTCGCAAGCCTCGAATTCGCCGTGCCCGGCCATCCGGTCTGGCACGCCGCGTGGCGGGGCTACACCGGTGCCGTGCTCCCGGCCGCCGGATTTCTCACCGGAGGGCGCGAGTGGGCGCGGGTGGGAAGGTTCCTCGGGCCTTCCATATCCGAGCACTACCAACGGCATCCGGTGGACGAGACGGTCGCGCAGTGGCGTGAAGCAGGCATCGAACACGTGGGAGTACGCACGATGAGCCTCGGCGGAGGCCTGGTGATGTGGGGCCGCAAGGCCGAGAGGCCGGCCGATGGCTGAGCCCGAGCCCAATCCGCTCGCCCCGGCGTTCTACGCGCGGCGCGGCGGCGCGCGGTGGGACTGGTGGACGGTCCTGCATCCCCCGTACACGCTCTGGCATCTGTCGTACGTCGCGATCGGCGCGGCGCTCGCCCCGCGTATCGACTGGTTGATCCTCGGCGCTACGGTGCTCGCGTTCGCGCTCGCCGTCGGCGTCGCGGCGCACGCCCTCGACGAGTGGAACGGACGCCCGCTGCGCACGTCGATCAGCGACCGCGCGCTGTGGACCGCGGCGATCGTCTCCCTCGCCGCGGCGGCCGCGCTCGGCATCGCGACGCTGCCGCACACCGGACCGATCCTGATCCCGTTCGTGCTCGCCGGGATCGTGCTCGTGCTCGGATACAACCTGGAACTGTTCGGCGGCGTGCTTCACACAGACCTCGGATTCGCCCTCGCCTGGGGCGCGTTCCCGGCGGCCGTCGGCTATGTCGCGCAGGCCCCGCCGCTCGACCGGCCGAATTCGCTCGCCGCCGCGGCCTTCGTCCTCGCCGCGACGTCGCTGTCCGCGGCGCAGCGGAGGCTGAGCACCCCCGCGCGCATGCTGCGGCGCCGCACGATGACCGTCGCGGGCGTCGTCGAACTCGCCGACGGGTCCTGCGTGCCGCTCGACCAGGCCGCGCTGCTCGATCCGCTCGACGGCGCGCTGCGGCTGCTCTCCTATGCCACGCCCGCGCTCGCGGCGGCCGTGCTGCTGGCCCGCGTCCCGCACTGGTGACCCGCCTCACCCCCGCGTGACCGTCGCCACCAGCCCGACCAGCGCATCCCGCACACCCGTCCCGTCCAGCGGCGCCGTACCAAGCGCCTCAGTGGCCTGTTTCCCCAGCGCCGCGATGCGCTCCTCCACGGCCTGCCTCGCCCCGGCCTCCTCCAGCAGCTCGCGCAGTTCGACCACCGCGCCGGAAGTCCCCTGCCCGACCAGCCGCCGCAACCGCCGCCTGCCCGCTGAATCCAATCTCTGATACGCCTCGGCCAGCAGCACCGTGCATTTCCCGTCGCGCAGATCGTCACCCGACGGCTTGCCGGTCAGCTCCGGATCGGCGAACGCGCCGAGTTGGTCGTCGCGCAACTGGAACGCCAGGCCGAGCGCGGTTCCGTACGCCTCGTAAGCCTCCAGCAACAGATCCGGCGCCCCGGCCAGCGCGCCGCCGAAACAGAGCGGTCCGGTCGTCGTGCAGGCGGCGGTCTTGGTCTGCGCGACGGTCAGCGCGTCGTCGAGGTCGAGCCAGCCGCGAGCCTGGGCGACCAGATCAAGGTACTGTCCCCGGATCGTCTCGGCCCGCATCGCGTCGTAGACGCCGCGGCCGCGCTCCACGGCGGCGGCTGGCAGCCCGCTCTCCCGCAGCAGGCGATCCGCCCAGACGAGGCACAGATCCCCGGCCGCGATCGCCGCCGCGACACCGAACTGCTCCGAGTCGCCGTGCCAGGAGGCGGCCGCGTGCCGCGCGGCGAAACCACGGTGCAGCGCCGCACCGCCGCGCCGGGTCGCCGAGCGGTCCATAACGTCGTCGTGAATCAGGGCACATGCATGCAACAGCTCCAGCGAGGCGCTGCCGCGCAGGATCGCCTCGTCGAGCGCGCCCCCGGCGCCGGCCCACCCGAGCAGGCACAGCGCCGCGCGCAGCCGCTTGCCGCCGCGCGAAACCAGGTCTGCGATCCCTGATACGAAGTCCAGGTCCGCCGCGCCGCGCCAACCGCCGGGCCGCGCGCCGTCGCGCCGGTCCGCCGACTCGCCCTTGCGCGCATCGAGGAACTCGCCCAACACGTTGTCCACCCGCGAACGCAGTGACTCCAGTTCACTCACGCCCGACCTCCATTCCGCGGCTTACATTCGCCTACCCGCGGGCAGCGCCGTCATCCCACCCACCCTCCGGCCTCACCATGGATACGCCCCGCAAATGCGTGCGGTTCACGCGTTCCACCATTTCGCGATTTCGCGAACCGGACACGGCTAGGCTTGCCGTGGCTGTCACGATGCAGTCGCGACAACCGGCCGCCGGCGCGGTGGATGCACTAAATTACTGTTGGCTACGGCGTTCGAAAATTCTCCGGACGCCGAAACTCCGGCCTCGCCGCCGACCCGGCGGCCGTCCCCACCGACGTGGGCGCTCACGGCAGGCGAACCCGCCACGGCGCCGACGCCCGCATCTTTCGATCACTCGATCGAGTGGGCCACCTCCCGGACCCTTGACCGAGCAGCTCCCTAGAGAGCTTGCTTACCACGCGGCGCAGTTTGGACGCCCGCATTTATGGGTAAATAAACGACTTATGGTGGGAGGGGCCAGATATGTGGATTTCAAGGCCGGCCCGGCGAAGGCGGCTTTCAGTGCCTCGGCAGCCGATATTCGCCCAACGCCTCGTCATGGGCTGCCCGAGCGCACCTCGTTCGTGGGCGAATATCGGCTGCCGAGGCACTGGAGCCTGTTTCAAAAGTCCCGCCGGGGTCGTGTCGTCTGCCACGCACGCCCGCCGCGTTGCCGGCACGCCCCCACACCCCGATATGAGGCCGCACCCCCGCCTAGCGACCGCACACGCCAGACACCACGCCCTCACCGACGCCACCTTTGAAACAGGCTCTAGTGCCGCGTGACGAATTCGCCGCGGACCAGCGTTTCGCCCACGAGTACTTGAATGGCCTGATACTCCAGTTGCAGGCGGCGCGGCAGCAGCGTGCGCTCTCCCAGCGCGGCCTCGGCGCCCGGCTCGGCATGGCGGAGATCGTGGTCGGCAAGTGGGAGAACAACGCGGATCTGCCGTCCGCCGGCAGCTTCGTGCGCTGGGCGCACGCCCTGGGCCACAGCGTGGACATCCTCGACCGCAAGCGCCGCCCGATCACCCAGCGCCCGGCCCCGCGCCATCTCGAGCCCTTCGAGGACTACG
The DNA here is from genome assembly GCA_046724665.1 of Actinomycetota bacterium. GTDB lineage: Bacteria > Actinomycetota > Actinomycetes > Streptomycetales > Catenulisporaceae > Actinocrinis. The sequence continues at coordinate 684 of JBKOWZ010000228.1, read as the reverse complement.
AGATCCGGCGGATCGCCGCCGCGCTCAAGCACGCCAGGACCGAGGCGGAGCTGACCCAGGAGAACCTCGGCGAGCTGCTCGACGTCAGCGAGTGGACGGTACGCATGTGGGAGACCGCGCGGCGGCAACCGCGGATCCTGCACCTGATCCGCTGGGCCGACGCGTTGGGCTGCCGGGTGGTGCTCGGCAAGGGCTGAGGCCGCCTGAGGCGGATGCGCCGCCTGGGCCCGGAAAAGTTGGTGGCCCCCGGCATCACGGGGGGGATGCGATGCCGGGGGCCCATCCGGCGGGAACGAATCCACACGCCGGGTGATGGATCAGACGGGGTGGGGTGTCTGATCATGATTAGTGTGTCAGCTCCACGCGGCCGGGGGAAGAGTGCCGTGTGTTTAGCTCAGGCAAAATCCAGACCTGGAAATCTTTTGGATACCTTGGTCATCCGTAACTATGACCCCGGACATCCGGCTGGGTCGCGGCGGGCAGCATGGCAGGTCAGCCGTCCCGGGGCCCGGCGGCGGGCAGCAGGGCCCGCACCGCGGCGATCGTGTCGGCGTCCTCGGCCCGCTTGTCCGGGCGGTAGCGCAGCACGCGGGCGAACCGCAGCGCCACGCCGCCGGGATATCGCGGGCTGACCTGCACTCCGTCGAGTTCGATCTCGACGACGAGGTGCGGGCGCAGGTACAC
>JBKOWZ010000017.1:0-36042 GCA_046724665.1 Actinomycetota bacterium | reverse complement strand
GACCAGGAACGCGGCTGCCAGGCCGACCCCGGAGCTGACCAGCGCGGCGATGTGCAGCGCGTGTACGAACGCGTCGTTGACCGTGCCGACCAACTGCGTCACGCCCGGGTTCGTCCGGGACGCCCCGGCGATGAAGCCCTGCGTCGCCTCGATCGACGAACTCGCCTCGTGCGCGACCCCCGAGGGCACGCCGTGCGAGGTGAGCACCGGCTGGATCCGGCCGCGGTAGGCCGAGGTCAGCACGGTGCCGAGCACCGCGACGCCGAGCGCGCCGCCGACCTGGCGGACCGTGTTGTTGATCGACGAGCCGACGCCGGCCCGCTCGCGCGGCAGCGAGGACATCACCGTGGTGGTCGCCGGCGGCATCACCAGCGCCATCGCGACGCCTTGCAGCGCGGCGATCAGGCCGTAGACCCACATCTGCGAGTGCACGCCGAGCAGCTGGTAGAGCCCGAGCGCCACCGCGACCAGCAGCAGCCCGGTGAAGGAGACGGCGCGCGCGCCGAACCTGCGCACCACGTTCGCGGACAGCGGCGAGAAGATCACCTGCGCCACCGCGAACGGCAGCATCCACAGGCCGGCCTTCAGCGGCGTGTACCCGCGCACCGACTGGAGGTAGAAGGTGAGGAAGAACAGGCTGCCCATCATGGCGAAGAAGGACAGCGCGACCGAGAGCACCGCGGCGGAGAACGGCCGGTTGGCGAACAGCCGCACGTCGAGCGCCGGGTGGTCGGTGTTGCGCTCCCAGACCACGAACAGGGCGAGCACCGCCACGCCGATGACCAGCGGGCCCCAGACCGCGGGCTTGCCCCACTGGCCGGTGTCGCCACCGTGGATGACGCCGTAGACGAAGGTCACCAGGCCGGTCATGGACAGCAGCACGCCCGCCGGGTCGAGCTTTCCGGGCCGCGGGTTGCGCGACTCGGGCACGATGAAGGTCATCGCGATCAGGCCGATGATGATGATCGGCACGTTGATCAGGAAGACCGAGCCCCACCAGAAGCTGTCGAGCAGCGCGCCGCCGACCACCGGGCCGATGGCGACCGCGAGGCCGACCGATCCGGCCCAGATGCCGATGGCCTTGCCCTGCTCCTGGCGCGGGAAGACGTTGGCGATGACGGCCAGCGTGCTCGGCATGATCGCGGCGCCGGCGAAACCCATCGCGGCGCGCGCGGCGATCAGCTCACCGGGGCTGCCGGCGTAGGCGCACAGCAGCGAGGTGATGCCGAACAGGGCCATGCCGAGCATCAGGATCCGCTTGCGGCCGAGCCGGTCGGCCAGGATCCCCCAGGTGAACAGCAGCCCGGCGAAGATCAGCGTGTACGAGTTGATCGACCACTCGAGGTCGGACTGGCTGGCGCCGAGGCCGACCGGCTTCGGCTGCGCGATCGTCCTGAGCGCGACGTTCAGCACGGTGTTGTCCAGCACGACCACGAGCAGCGAGAAGACCAGCACCCCGAGGATGAGCCAGCGGCGTGGATGGCCGGCGTTGGCGGCCTCCGGCGGCGCGGCGGTGGTGTTCTGAGCCACGGGTTCCCCTCCCAAGGACTCTGCGCCCCTGTACAAAGCGAATCGGCACAGGAGCGTTTCGATTCACCCCGAGCCTACCCCTCCGGCATTCCAATACGCAACCGTTCCGTATCCAGGGACCGCCGATAGTACTTTTGAGTACTTTCGGGTCCTGCTTTGCCGCCCTTTGGTTCTTTGCTACTGACGGGTTTTGATAAGGTCACGCGCACTGTGAGCGAGTCAAGACGGCGACCCGAATACCCGGTCGAGCCGTGGTCCGCGCAGCGCCCGCCGGCCCGGTGGACGCCCGCTGAGCAGGGCATAGACCCGAGCGCGGCCGCGGAGTTCCGCCGTCGTCTCGACCATCAGGCGTCTGCGGAGCTGATCCCGCTGGCCGGCCCGGACGCGGCGGCCGATGAGGGTCCTGCGATCAAGGCGGTGTGGGAGCCGGCCCCGCCGCAGGCCCGTCGGCAGCAGCACGCCTCCCGCCGACGCGACCGCCGTAGGCCCGCACGCCGCCGTAGGCGCCGGGGGCTGGTCGTCGGCGCGGTCATGGGCATCGTGCTGGGCGCCGGCGGTTACGTCGAGTTGAGCGGCAAGGGCCCCGCGCTGGAGAAGGGCGCGGCGACCACCATCCTGCCCGCGGCCTCGGCGCCGAGCGATGTGAGTCAGACCGTGAACAGCACGCTCGGGACCAGCGTCTCCCTCACCAACAAGCCGACGCCGTCGCGCTCGCCGAGCGCGTCGGCCTCGGCGAGCGCGACGCCGGGCAAGTCCGCGGACGCCTCGGCGTCGCCGAACCCGTCGTCGCCCGCCTCCAGCTCGGCCACGCCGAGCATCAGCCCGGATCCGAGCCCGAGCCCCAGCCCGACGAGGCACTGCTTCCTGTTCATCTGTAGCTGAACCGGCTCGTCAGGCGAGCCGCCGTGCCAGGGCCGCCGCTGCCGCGCCCGGGTCCGCCGCCTCGGTGATAGCCCTGACCACGACGACCCGGCGCGCGCCCGCCGCGAGGACCTGGTCGATCGTGCTCAGGTCGATGCCGCCGATGGCGAACCAGGGCGGAGCCGACCCGGACGCCGCGGCCTTCGCCGCGTACTGCACCAGGCCGAGGCCGGGGGCCGGGCGTCCGGGCTTGGTCGGCGTCGGCCAGCACGGGCCGACACAGAAGTACCCGGTCTCCGAATCCGCCAGCGCCGCATCGACCTGCGCCTCGCTGTGCGTGGAGCGGCCGATCGCCACCTGCGGGCCGACGATCCGGCGCGCCGTCGCCACCGGCAGGTCGTCCTGGCCGAGATGCAGCACCGGGGCGCCCGCCGCCACGGCCACGTCGGCGCGGTCGTTGACGGCGAGCAGCTTGCCGTGCCGGGCGCAGGCCGCCGCGAACTGCTCCAAATGAGCCAATTCGCGGCGTGCCTCCAGGCCCTTTTCCCGCAACTGGATGATGTCCACGCCACTGGACAGCACCGCGTCGAGGAACTGCGGCAGGTCGCCTCGCGCCTCGCGCGCGTCGGTGCACAGGTAGAGGCGCGCGTCGCGAAGCCGCACGCTCAGAACCCGAGCGCGTGCGCGCGGCGGCGCACCTCGGTGCCCCGGTTGTCCGCGAGCGCCTGCACCGGAGTGCCGGGCAGCGAGTCGTCCGGCGTGAACAGCCAGCGCAACGACTCCTCCTCGGTGAACCGGTTGTCCGCGAGCAGGGTGAGCGTGCCGGGCAGCCCCTTGAGGATCTGGCCGCCGTCGAGGAAGGCGGCGGGAACCGACAGCACGTTGCCCTCGCCGCGGCGTACCGCAACCAGCTGACGGTCCTTGAGCAGCTGACGAGCCCGGTTGACCGGCAGGTCAAGACGTTCGGCGACCTCGGGGAGGGTGAGCCAGGCGGGGACGAGCCCGTCGATTTCGGCGGAGATGGATGTCACGGTACCCAGATTGCCACGGCCCGCCCACCTCGCCCAACGCGAACGCGGCGCGGCCCCCGTGAAAGCCGCCGTGAAACTGGCCGCCACATGTTTACCGCACCCACAGGAAAAGGCCCTAGGGTGTGCGGCTATGGAGAACACTACTACCCCGAACGGCCAAGAGACCGAGACCGAGGTCGTGTCGTCGGCCGCCGTGTCGGAGCCTGAGCTCGCCGAGCCCGAACAGCCCGAGGAGCTCGTCGAACTCGACGAGGACGACGAGACCGAGGAGGCGGCCGGTTCCGGCTTCGTCTCCGGGGCCTTCGGCATCACCTCGCTGGTGCTCGCCGCCGCCTCGCTGACCGGCGGCTGGCTCGGCACCGTCTACGGCGCGCGCGCCGAGTACAACGCCGAGCTGAAGGCGAAGCAGCAGAGCACCCAGGCCTCGCTCGACGCCTTCCACAGCGCCTGGCACGCCCAGGCCGCGTTCGGCGGCATCTTCGCGCTGGCCGCGCTGCTGATCGGCGCGGGCGTGCTGGCCTCGCCCGGCCTGCTGCTGAGCGGCCGCACCCCGACCTGGGCCAGGGCCACCGCGCTCGGCGGCATCATCCTCGGCCTGATCGGCCTGCTGCTGGCCCTGCTGACCTGGTTCAACGTGCTCGCCCCCGGCCTGAGCGCCCCGTCGGCCCCCACCGGCGGCTGATCCGGGCTGTGCAGTCCAACCGTCCAGCCTTCCTTCGAAGCCGGCCGCGATGAGGCGGCGGCCGGCTTCGAGGCCGACATAGACTTGCCCGAAGCACGGGAGCCCGCCGCGGCGGGCTGAGAGGGGGGCACGCGGCCCCCGACCGTTTGAACCTGGCCCGCCGCGCCCTTCGGGGACCGGGGCGAAGGGAGCGAAACGATGGATGCGCCCGTGCGCGACCTCGACGCCGTGATCGTCGGCGCGGGCCTGATCGGGCTGGCCACGGCCTGGCGCGCCGCGCGCCGCGGCCTGCGGGTCGCCCTGGCCGACCCCGATCCCGGATCCGGCGCCTCGCACGCCGCCGCCGGAATGCTCGCCCCGGTCACCGAGGCGCACTACGGCGAGGAGCGGCTGCTGCGGCTCAACCTGGCCGCCGCGCAGCGCTACCCCGGCTTCGTCGCCGAACTGGAGGACGTCGCCGGGACACCGACCGGGTACACGACGCACGGCACGCTCGCGGTGGCCTTCGACTCGGGCGACCGCGCGGTGCTGGCGGACCTCGCCGCGTTCCATCACCGGCTCGGCCTGGACTCCGAGCCGCTGACCGGCCGCGAATGCCGCGTCCGCGAGCCGCTGCTGTCCCCGGACGTACAGGCCGGGCTGCTCGTGTCCGGCGATCACCAGGTGGACAACCGGCTGCTCGTGGCGGCACTGCTGACCGCGATCACCCGCGAGCACATCCCGCTGTACCGCGAGCGCGTCGCGGAGTTGCTGGTGGAGCACGACGAGGCGACCGGCGTGCGCCTCGCGGACGGCCAGACATTGCGCGCGCACCGCGTGGTGCTCGCCGCCGGGTGCCGCTCGACCTCACTGCCCGGCCTACCCTCAGGCGTGCTGCCGCCGATCCGACCGGTCAAAGGGCAGATTCTGCGTTTGTCGGTGCCCGCAGGCGCGGCGCCCTTCCTTAACCACGCCATTCGGGGCGTGGTGCGCGGACGTCAGGTGTACCTGGTGCCGCGTGATCACGGCGAACTCGTCGTCGGCGCGACGGTCGAGGAGCAGGGATTCGACACGCAGGTGACCGCCGGCGGCGTGTACGAACTGCTGCGCGCGGCCCACGGTCTGGCGCCCGGCGTCGGCGAGCTGCCGCTCACCGAGGTGCTCGCCGGACTGCGCCCCGGCTCGCCGGACAATGCGCCGATCCTCGGCCCCACCGACCTGCCTGGCCTGATCGCCGCCACCGGACACTTCCGCAACGGCGTGCTGCTCACCCCGATCACCGCGGACGCGATCGCGGAGACGCTCGCGACCGGGCGCCTTCCGCAGCAGGCGCACGGGTTCGAACCGCAACGCTTCAGCAAGAAGGCCACGCTCGCATGACGGGGCAAGTCGTACGCGTGATCGTGAACGGAGAGCCGCAGACCTTCCCGCAGGGCACCACCCTGGACGCGGTGATCGCCGACGTCACGCCGTCGCGCACCGGAATCGCCGCGGCCGTCGGCGACGCCGTCGTTCCCCGCGCCGAGTGGGCCGGCAGGCTGCTGCGCGACGGCGACGAGATCGAGATCTTGACCGCCGTGCAGGGCGGCTAGGGGCACGACCAGGAGCACGGCTTGGAGAATCAGTGACCGACCACGATCCGTTCGAACTGGCCGGAAAGACCTTCGCGTCCCGGCTCATCATGGGCACCGGCGGGGCACCGAGCATCAGCGCGCTGGAAGCGGCGCTGCTCGCCTCGGGTACCGAGTTGACCACGGTCGCGCTGCGCCGGGTCACCCCCGGCACGGCGGGCTCGGTGCTCGACCTGCTGTCCACGCTCAAGATCCAGGTGCTGCCGAACACCGCCGGCTGCCACACCGCGCGCGAGGCCGTGCACACCGCGCGGATGGCGCGCGAGGCGCTGGCGACCGACTGGGTCAAGCTCGAAGTCGTCGCCGACGAGGACACGCTGCTGCCCGATCCGGTCGAACTGCTCGAAGCCGCGAACACCCTCGTCACCGAGGGGTTCACCGTGCTGCCGTACACCAACGACGACCCGGTGCTGGCGCGCCGCCTCGAGCAGGCCGGATGCGCGGCGGTGATGCCGCTCGGCTCGCCGATCGGCTCCGGCCTCGGCATCCGCAACCCGCACAACATCGAGCTGATCGTGCGGAGCGCGGGCGTGCCGGTGATCCTCGACGCCGGGATCGGCACCGCGTCCGACGCCGCGCTCGCGATGGAACTCGGCTGCTCGGCGGTGCTGCTGGCCTCGTCGGTCACCCGCGCACAGGAACCGCGGCGGATGGCGTCGGCGATGCGGCACGCGGTGCTCGCCGGCCGGCAGGCACGGCTGGCCGGCCGCATCCCGCAGCGCTTCCATGCGCATGCCTCCTCGCCGGGACGCACCGAAACACCGGCGTTCTAGAGCCTGTTTCAAAAGTCGCGTCGGTTAGGGCGTGGCGGCTCTAACCGGGCCCGGGCGTCGTACGCAACGCCTAAACTCAGTGGACGTGGAGGCTCCCTCGCGGCACGGCTCGGTGCTGGACGGCGCGCTGATCGGGCGGACGCTCGACGGCCGGTACGCCGTGCAGTCGCGTCTCGCGCAGGGCGGCATGGCGACGGTGTACCGCGCCTGGGACAACCGGCTCGACCGGCTGGTCGCGCTGAAGGTGATCGATCCCGAATTGGCCCGGCACCCCGAGTACGTGGCCCGGTTCATCCGCGAGGCCAAGGCCGCCGCGAAGCTGAACCACCCGAACATCGTGGCCGTGTACGACCAGTCGGCCCTGCCCGGACGCGCACCCGGCGAGGGCCGGCCGGCACAGCCGCCGCTGGCTTACCTCGCCATGGAGTACGTGCCCGGCATGACGCTGCGTCAGCTGCTCGGCCGGCGCGGGCGGCTCACCCCGCGCGAGGCACTCGAGGTCATGGACGCGATGCTGGCGGGCCTGGCCGCCGCGCACCACGCCGGGATCGTGCACCGGGACGTCAAGCCGGAGAACGTGCTGCTCAACGACGCCGCGCTGAACGGCCGACACGGCTCGTACGCGGCCGCGGTGAAGGTCACCGACTTCGGTCTGGCCCGCACCGGCCCGCCCTCCGGCTCGTCGCTGGGCGCGACGCTGCCCGGCGGCGGCCTGATCGGCACCGTCTCGTATCTCGCCCCCGAACTGGTACAGCACGGGACCTGCGACTCGCGCTCGGACGTGTACTCGGCCGGGATCGTGCTGTTCGAACTGCTCACCGGGCGCAAGCCGTTCACCGGCGGCAGCCCGATGGAGATCGCCCGGCGGCACGTGGATGAGCGGGTGCCACCGCCGTCGCGGCTCGTGCCCGGCCTCGATCCGGCGCTCGACGCGCTGGTCGGCACCTCGACCGCGCGCGACCCGCAAGCCCGTCCCGCCGACGCGGCCGCCTTCCGCGAGCGGCTGCGTGCCGTGTACGCCAACCTGCCGGACGCGGCGCTCGAGCACACGCTGGTCGAGACGTCCGAGCCGACCCGGCCAGTCCAGACAAATCAAGCAAACCGGATCAAACCCCGCACATCCCCGCGTGAGGGCTACACCGTCCAGCAGTCGGCCCGCAGGCGCGGCCCCGGCAGGGGCCTGATCATCTTCCTCATCGTGCTCGTCCTCGCCGCCGCGGCCGGAATCGGAGCGTGGCTCTACGGAAAGCTGGCCTTCCAGAGCACGCCGAACCTGGTCGGCCTCACCCAGTCGCAGGCCACGACGACGCTGACCGACGACGGGCTGAAGTACGCGATCGTCACCGCCTACAACGGCTCGGTCGCGGCGGGCGACGTCGTGTCGGTCTCGCCCAGCCCCGGCACCCCGGTGAAGCAGGGCGCTGTGATCACGCTGACCGTCTCGAAGGGCGAGCCCGCCGTCCCGGTGCCCGACGTGTCCGGGCAGTCCCAGGACGACGCGACCGCGGCGCTGCGTCAGCGCGACTTCAACGTCACCGTCGCCCAGACCCAGACGCCGTCGGACACGGTACCCAAGGGCTCGGTGGCCTCCTACACGCCGACCGGCTCGGCGGCCGCCGGGAGCACGGTCACGCTGACGATCTCCAGCGGTCCGCAGCAGGTCGTGGTGCGTGACGTCACCGGGATGACCGTCGAGGACGCCACCGCCGCGCTGCAAGCGCAGGGCTTCACCGTGGTCACGACGCGCCTCTTGCCGTTCGTCGATGACGTCGGACGCCAGTCGCCCGGCGGCGGTGCGAGCGTCGATCACGGTTCGACGATCACGCTGTACATCTTCTGATACGGGCTCAGTGCCGCCGTGCCAGTCTCCCGTGTCGATGTAGATGTCGATGTAGATCTCGATGTCCCGGACGGCACCGGCCTCGCCACAGGCGCGATCCTCGCGGTCACGTTCGTCTGGGGCGTCTCCTTCGTCCTGACGAAGAACCTGCTGGCCGCCGTCCCCGCCGCGGACTTCCTGGCCGAACGCTTCGTGCTGGCCACCGCCCTGATGCTGGCGCTGCGCCCGCGCGCGCTGCGCGGCCTCGGGCGCGCCGGCTGGCGGCACGGCACGCTGATCGGCCTCATCCTCGCCTTCAGCTTCCTGACTCAGACCTACGGCCTGCGCACCACTCCGGCCGCCGTCTCAGGCTTCATCACCGGCATGTTCGTGGTCTTCACCCCGCTGCTCGCCGCGCTGGTACTGCGCGTCCGGATCGGCGCGACCGCCTGGGCGGCGACGCTCGTCGCGCTCGCCGGACTCGGCCTGCTCTCACTCGCCGGGCCCGGCGGCCACGGCACGGCGACGGCCGGCGGCGAGCTGCTGACCGTCGCCTGCGCGATCGGCTGGGCCGCGCACATCAACGCGACCGGCGCGTGGTCGGACCGGCACGACCCGTACGCGCTGGCCGTCGTGCAGCTCGGCGTCACCGCCGTGGTCAGCCTGCTGATAGCGGTGCCCGGCGACATCGCGGCCCGGCGCGCACTGGTCCTGCCGAGCCGGCCCGCGGACTGGTTCACCCTCGGCTTCACCGCGCTGCTGTGCACGGCGGCGGCGTTCTTCGTACAGACCTTCGCGCAGCGGCGCATCTCCGCCACCCGCACCGCCGTCATCATGACGACGGAACCGGTCTTCGCCGGGCTGGCCGGCGCCGCCTCGGGCGAACATCTGGCCGCGGGCGGCTACCTCGGCGCGGCCCTGGTGCTCGCGGCGATGTATCTGGTGCAGCTACGCAGCCCTCGCTGATCCGGCACTTTCTGCTATCGTGCCGAGAAGATCAGTATTCGATGATACAGCATCGGTATACGCGCGCGGAGGCGGGTCTCGACTCATGGACCAGATGCACTCGGCAATGTCAACCCGCAACGCCGAGTTTCCCTGGGACCGCTTCAACACCTCGAGTTATCTGCAACACAACTACACCCACATGCGCGACGACGACGCGGAGATCCTCGAGCTGACCCAGTCCTGGTTCGCCGCGGCCCTGCCCGACGCGGCCCCGGCCGACAACGGGACGGGCACCGGCGCGCACGGCCTGGACGTCGGCTGCGGCCCGAACCTGTACCCGAGCCTTGCGATGCTCCCGCTGTGCCGGTCGCTCACCCTGATCGACTACTCGACGCGCAACGTCTCCTGGCTGCGTTCGCATCTCGGCGCGTGCGACGACATCTGGCAGCCGTACTGGGACCTGGTCTCCCCGGACGGGCGCCGCGGCAGGTTCGACGACGCGCGCTCGTGGCTCGCCGAGCGCGGCCGCATCCAGCGCGGCAGCGTGTTCGACCTGCCGGTGGCGGGCTGGGACGTCGGCACGATGTTCTTCGTCGCGGAGTCGATCACCGCGGACCACGCGGAGTTCGACCTGGCGCTCGACCGCTTCCTGCGCGCGCTGCGCCCGGGGGCGCCGTTCGCGGCGGCCTTCATGGAGCAGTCGCAGGGCTACGAGGTCGGCGGCGTGGCCTTCCCCTCGGTCCCGGTCGGCGTCGGCGAGATCGACGCCTGTCTCGCCCAGCGCACCTCGGAGCTGAAGGTCCATCGGATCGAGATCCGCCCGGCGCCGCTGCGGGCCGGATACGCGGGCATGCTGCTCGCGCTCGGCCGGGCGACCTGACCCCGATACCACGGCGATATCACAGCTCTAACACCACGGCCCGCCGCTCGCGAATCCGCCGCTTGCATGGCTAACGCCCGGTCAGGCCACTAGCATGATTCGCACAACACAGCACAACACAATGTGCCTGGCTTCGGAGTGCCGATGAGATCGAACGTCGAGAACATCGAACCGCGGCGCCGACTGCTCGAGGTGTGGAGCGCGGTGGGCGACTTCGCGCTCGCGGACCGCAAGTGGCGGTGGCACGGGCGCGTCGCCCCCAACTCGATCTCAGACGCCGAACAGCTGTTGTGCGTCCTCCAGCCGGCCACCGCGCTGCCCGTGCTGCGGCTGGCCGAGCCGAACGAGACCTCGCCGGACGCGCGCGCCGCGCTGCGCCGCTTCGGCAGCGAGTCGCAGATCCCGCGCACGATCATCGAGGTGCTCGAGGACTACGTGACGCGCTACACCACCCCGGACGGCCTGCCGTCCTTCGCCGGCGGCACCGCGTTCCTGCCGTGGGTGGAGGGCGAGAAGCTGACGGCCGAGCAGCGCGACCTCGACCTGCTCATCTCGTTCACCACCTCGGTCAGCCTGTGCCTGTCGGCCCAGGAGTTCCTCCAGGACTACATCGACACCACGGCGCGCGGCACCTGGCTGACGCGGGCCACCGAGTTGCGGAAGCGGGTGAGCGACCGGCTGACCGCGGCTCTGGTCGGCCTGATCCGCGGCTTCACCACCAACCCGGTCGAGATCGACTCGCCCGAAGGCGCCAACCTCATGCGCCTGCTCGACCAGGGCGAGACCGGCAACACGCAGCTCATCGTCGAAGAGTTCAACGACCGGATGGCCGCCGTGCGCGGTCGTCTCAACGAGGCCCGCCTCGGCGTGGTCGTGGCCCCGGAGCTCGAGGACCCCGAGGTCCTCTTCGAGCTCGGCTGGACCTGGGGCATCGCGAAGGGCGCACCGCCGGTGGACCTGGAGGGCGACGACGCCGCCCCGCTGCCGTTCGGCGAAGGCGTCGCGCTGTCCGCCCCCTTCCTCTACTTCACGCTGATGGCCCTGGACACCATCGAGCAGCTGTCCCGGGACCGCACCCGGGTGCTCGGCCTGCTGAACCCGGTCCAGGACCGGTTGGCCACCGCGCTCGGCCTGCGCCGCGACCTGACCCAGATGTACTGGTCGCGCCTCGCCCGGTTCGGCGACGGACGCTGGCCGCTTGAGGACGTGCCGTGGCGCACCGTGGACGACACGGAGAACGACTACTACAGCCTGCTGATCTCCGCGGTGCTGATCCAGGACCTGCGCCAGCGCACCGCGAGCGAGTCCGACCTGCAACGGCTGGTGCCGCTGCTGTCCGAGCTGGCCAACCGGGCGCGGCTGACCCGGCGGGCGCTGCGGGACGACCCGATGCTCGAACTGCACGACCCGGGGTTCAAGATCGAGCTGAACGGCTCAGAAGAGCTCGGCCCGGCGATGAGCTACCAGCTCTCCGACTTCGCCCCGGTGCTGTTCAAGCGCTGCACGCAGCTCGCCGAACTGGCCATCAACCCGAGGGCGCGCGACCAGCTGCTGAACCTGGCCACCCAGGTGTGGAACCACCTGTCCCAGCGGCGTATCGAGGGCGGCAAGGCCAGCGGCCTGTGGGACGACCCGGCGCGCGTGTTCACCGGGATGCGCGGACACCACGACGACCCGCTCTGGTCGATGAACGCGCGGGTGGTGGACGCGCTGGTCTCCTCGGCCAACGCGCTGAGCAGCCGTCAGGCGCACAACGACATCCTCAGCGACACCGCCGCCGCGATGGTCAGCGAGGCGGAGTTCCTGCTCAACCAGTTGCAGATGTCCACCCCGACGATGGACTACTCCCCCATGCAGCGCGGGCTCGAGGAGATCCGCAACTCGCTGCAACGGGCCAGAACCCTGATCGAGCAGCAGCCGTCCACCGCGATCGCGCTGTGCGTCAACGCCGTGACACAACTCGACAAGAACGCCCTGGCGCGTGAGAACGCCCGAGAGGGCCGGGAGTAGCAGCCGGATGATCATCTTCTCGATCTCCCACAAGGGTGGCACCGGCCGCTCGGTGACCAGCACCAACATGGCCTACCGGGCGGCGCTGCGCGGCTACAACACCTGCTATCTCGACTTCGACTTCGGCTCGCCGACGATCGGCACGATCTTCGACGTGGAGAACGCGATCGACGGGGTGACCGGCAACGGCCTGCACGACTACCTGGGCAACCGCTCCACCGAGGTGCAGCGGGTCAACGTGTGGGTCGAGTCGAAGCTGGGCATGGCGGGGCCGCCGCCGGGCGCCGGGTCGCTGGTGCTGCTGCCGGGCAGCCGTGGCGGCGGCGAGTTCAGCGTGGTCAAGGACACCGTGGACCGGTGTACCGAGCTGTTCGTGAAGCTCGACGGCGAGTTCGACCTGATCATGGTGGACCTGAGCGCCGGGCGCTCGTTCGCGGTCGAGCTGGTGCTCCAGTGCACGGCGCGCTCGGCGCTGCGCATGGTCCCGGCCCGCTGGCTGGTGTTCCACCGCTGGACCCGCCAGCACGTGCGCGCCGCGCACGACCTGGTCTACGGCGAGCGCGGCCTGCTCAACTCGGCGGTGAGCAACGGCCACACCGAGGCCGCGATGCGGTCGATGATCCGCTTCGTGCGCACCGCGGTCATCGACCCGCACTCCCCCGCCAACGGGTATCTGCGCGACACCCAGCAGAACTGGCTGCTCGCGATGGACCAGGACCTGGAGAAGCTGGCGGCCCGGCTGGACCTGGGCCGGCTCAGCCGGATCGGCACGGTCCAGCTGGACACGGTGCTCCAGTGGCGCGAGCAGCTGATCACCGACCGGGACGTGAACCAGCTGGAGATCGCGAACAAGGAGACGGTGGAAGCGTTCGAACAGCTGGCCCGCGCGGTCACCGATCCGACGCCGTGGGAAGCGATCTGAGCCGATGGACACGACCTTCTCCGAGACCACGACGCTGCGGCGGGTGAAGGACGTCGGGTACTCGCACGTGTCGATCGAGCTCGACCACCTGTACATGGAGGACTTCACCCGGGACAAGGAGCACCTGCGCGGCCGGATAGCGCAGATCGCGCCCTGGTATCACACGGCGCTGCGCACCTTCGAGTCGCGCGGGCTCAAGGGTCGGCCGCGCATCAGCACCTGCTTCCTGGTGGACGACTACTTCAGCGACCTGAAGTCGCCGGCCGAGCTGATCCCGATGCTGCTGGAGGCGGCTGCGGACGCGGGCGTGCGGGTGGACTACGTGGCGCGCGAGTCCGGCTGCGCGGTGGCCGACGGGGTCGAGGTGGCCAAGATGGTGGCCGGCCGCCTGGTCTCCATCCCGGTCGAGGGCACCAACGGCTCGCGCCCGCCGGTCGCCGAGTCCGGCTGGCTGTCCAACGGCCAGCGCTCGCCGGCCGAGACGACGGAGGCGCTGCGCTCGCACGGCTGGCGCCCGCCGGTCGAGGCCGAGGCGAGGCAGCACTCGATCTTCATGGACGTGCAGCTGTGGTCGGAGAAGAGCGACGGCGAGCGGCTGTGGTCCTGCCCGATGCTCGCCGCGGTCTGGCAGCTGGCCCGCCTCGGCCTGCTGCGCCACCACGGCCGGGCGGTGATCGAGCCGCGGCCGCTGCCCGAGGAGCTGCCGAACGAGTGGTCCGCGATGCCGCCGGTGGCGCAGGTGGAGCCGAACGCGGCGCCGTTCCACGGCTACCAGACGCTCTCCCTGCTCGACGACCGCTTCCTGTCGATCGAGCACGCAGTGCGCGTCATCCTCAACCAGGTCGCCCAGGACTCCGGGGTGATGGAGCGGGTGCAGCAGCGCGCGGCGGGCGAGGGCATGCGCATCGCCGAGGACGTGACCGGCCGGATCGCGTACCTGTTCGTGACAGACTTCTGACCATGCGCACGCAGGCGAATCCGGGCCATCTGACCGCCGCGCGCGACCTGTCGGCGCCCGGGGCCACCGTGGCGGTCGGCGAGATCCGCACCGGCCTGCTGCGGCACAGCGCGGCGCTCACCACGGCCGCCGCTGCCCAACTGCTCGACCTGCTGCCCGGCGAGCCGGTGCGCGAGTCGCGGCGGCCGATCCAGCACGTGCTGTCGCCGGACGTCGCCAACGGCGTCGACTGCCAGGTGGTGGCCGACAGCGGGGCGAGGTACCGCGCGATCGGCACCGTCCTGACACACGCCGCGCTCACCGGCGGCCGGGTGTTGCAGGCCTCGACGTACACGCACATCGACCCGGCCGGCTCGCAGCGCCGGCAGCAGTGGTCGCACTACACGGCGCAGCCCGGCCGGCTGGAGACCGTCGGGCGCGCCGACGCGGGCCGGCTGGCGGCCGGCTTCGCCGAGCTGACCAGGATTCCCGCGCCGGACTGCCTCGATCTCGGCTCGGTGTGCGAGCGGCTGTCGCTGCGGCTTCAGGCCTCGCCGCTCCTGGACGGCCGGCCGCCGATCAGGTTCCAGTGGACCCGGCTGCGCTGGACGGTGCTCTACGCCGCCAAAGACGACGACCCGGCGCCGGCCGCGCAACTCACCCTGCTCGACGACACGAACCGGGTGCTGAGCCTGTTCGTCCCGCACGACCAGCGCGAGGCGTACCGCTTGGAGGACGTGCTGGAGCTGTGCCGCGACCTGGCCCTGCACGACTGGGTGCTGACGACCCTGACCCAGCGGATCGAGCGGATCCGCGCGGTGTCCGGCGACCGCCCGCCGGCGGTCGGCGAGCTGCAACCGATCGTCAGCAACCTGCTCCACCTGTGGCTGCCCGGGGCCCGGGTGAGCACCGCGCTGGGCTCGGTCTGGGACGGCTTCGAGCGGCGGCCCGGCTTCACCCGGCAGTGGCAGACTGCGGTCGAGTGGATCCGCGACCAGCTCTCGCTTCACACGCTGCGGCTGCTCGGCTCGATGGCCGACAAGGAAGCGCTCTGACTAGAGGCCGGAAACAGCGCCGGAAACACCAGAGTAAGTCTGCGTATACGTGGTATACGACTGCGGCGACGGCGCGCCGATCTTCGTGCCCTTGCGATAACCGCCGAACAGCAGTCCGAGCAGGACGATGATCAGGATCAGCCAGAACACCGGCCAGAGGCAGCCGAGCGGCCGCGGTGCGGCGCCGTCCGCGCCGGGCCGCCGCCTTCCGAAACGTGGTCTCGGGTTGGCCACACTCATCCTCCTTCAGTCTGCTAACACAGTACCTTGGCCGGGCCGAGCGCAAACCGAGCAGCGAGTGGGAGAAACGATCACGATGGCCAAGTGGCGCAACCGCATCGCGGGCGTGGCAGGGGGCATAGCCGCCCTGTTCGTGCTCTACCTCGTCGGGTCGGCTGTGCACCTGTTCCCGCAGCTGCGCAGTCCGTTCAGCGAGACGACGACCGAGCGCAGCCAGCCGGTGGTGCTCAAGTCGATCGTCGATCTGTCCAAGTACGAGGCGGCCAGCGGCAACTTCCAGGTGGTGGTGGACATCACCACCTCCGGCATCCTGCCGAGCTTCCTCGAGGGCAGCGACACCCTGTTCATCGGCGTCGGCGCGGACAACGCCTATGTGGACTTCTCGCACCTGAAGGGCGACGCGGTCAAGGTCTCCGCGGACCGGCTCACCGCGACGCTGACCCTGCCGCACGCGAAGCTGGACCCCGCCGTGCTCGACGTGAAGCAGTCCTATGTCTTCGCCCAGCAGCAGGGCCTGTTCACCCGGCTCAACTCGTTCCTGAGCGGCAACCCGAACAGCCAGCAGGCCGTCTACGAGCTGGCCCAGAAGAAGATCGAGCAGGCCGCCGCCGCGAGCGCGGTCCGGATCGACGCCGAGCGCAACACCCGCGCGATGCTCGTCAGCCTGCTGCAATCGCTCGGCTTCAAGAACGTCAGCGTGACCTTCGTCTGACCGGCGGCCGGCCGGTCAGTCCTCCTGGTACGAGTACCGCTGCTCGCGCCAGGGGTCGCCGACGTTGTGGTAGCCGCGCTCCTCCCAGAAGCCGCGCCGGTCCACGACCAGGTACTCGATGGCGCGCACCCACTTCGGGCCCTTCCACGCGTACAGGTGCGGTACCACCAGGCGCAGCGGGAACCCGTGCTCCGGCGTCAACGGCTCGCCGTTGCGGTGCGTCGCGAGGATGGTGGTGTCGCGCATCATGTCGTCCAGGCGCAGGTTGGCCGAGTACCCGTACTCGGCCCACACCATCGCGTGCGTCGCGTCGTCGGCGGGCGGGGCGAGCTCGATCATCGTGCTGGCCAGCACGCCGGACCAGACGTTGTCCATCAGCGTGAACTTGGTGACGCAGTGCAGGTCTGCCTCGACCTCGTGGGTCGGCAGCGCGCTGAACGCCTCGTAGTCCCAGACCCGCTTTCCGCCGTCGGCGGTCGCCCCGTAGACCTGCAAGTCCCAGCGCTCCGGCTTGAACCGGGGCACCGGCCCGTAGTGCAGAACCGGCCAGCTCTCCTGTACGCGCTGCCCGGGTGGAAGCCGCCCCGCGTCGGTGCCACTCAGACCCATGAGGTCTATCGTCCCAGATCGACATGGATGCTCAGTACCACACGGGCCACAGCCCGGACTTGGCAATTCGAGCGGTGCCGGGTTAGCTTAGGTTTACCTAACCATGGCCTACCTGATCACCACCGCCGCGCTGGAGGAAGCACACCACATGTACGCCTGTGTCTGCTTCAGCGTGACCGAGGAAGAGATCACCGAGGAGGTGGCCGACGGCGCGTGCACCGAGGAGGCGCTCGGCGAGCGCTGCGGGGCGGGCACGAGCTGCGGCAGCTGCGTCGAACGCCTCAGCTGCCTGATAGAGCGGGCGCTGCGCGAGCGGGATATCACCCATTCGGCCGAAGCAGGCGGCCGACTCGCGGCGCTACGCCCCATTCACTCAGATTTGCGCCGCGCCGGCGCGTCACAATAAGGGCCATGAAGGGCGACAAGAAGGTCATCGAGTTCCTCAACGAGCAGCTCACCGCGGAGCTGACCGCGATCAACCAGTACTGGCTGCACTACAAGCTCCAGGAGAACAACGGCTGGGTGAAGCTGGCCCGGCACACCCGCCGCGAGTCGCTCGAGGAGATGGAGCACGCCGACAAGCTGGCCGAGCGGATCATCTTCCTCGAGGGCCTGCCCAACTTCCAGCGGCTCAGCCCGCTGCGCATCGGCCAGAGCGTGGCCGAGATGTTCGAGTGCGACCTCCAGATCGAGCTCGAGGCGGTGGACCGGCTGCGCCGCGGCATCCGCTACATGCGCGAGAAGGACGACGTGACCTCCGCCAACATCTTCGAGGACATCCTGAAGAACGAGGAAGAGCACATCGACTACCTGGAGACCCAGCTCGGCCTGGTCCGGGAACTCGGCGAGCCGCTCTACCTCGCGCAGCTCGTGGAGCAGCCGCCCGGATCCTGACGGGACGCTAGGCCGCGAACGACGCGATACCGCGCAGCAGCACCTCAAGGCCGAGCTCGAACCGGTCGAGCCCCTCGGGATGCTGGCTCATCAGCGGGCCGGCCAGCGCCACGACGTTCGGGAAGCGGTCGGCCGGCAACGCGGCCAGATAGTCGCGGATCTTGTTCATCTGCTCGGCGATGCGCCCCTCGTCCACCTCGGCGAGGCGGGAGCGCCACATGTCGTCCTCGACCGCCCACGAGACCAGGAACTGGCCGATCAGGTCCCCGGCGAACGCGGCGACCTCGTCGGGGACCCCGCCGGCCCGGATGATCGCCAGCTGGATCTCCACCACGCGCAGCCCGTTCGACCCGAACGGGATCCGGCCCTGGAGCGCGCGGGCCACGTCGCGGTGCGAGGTCAGCACCTGGTGCGCGATGCGTACCAGGTCCCGGGCCAGGTCGCGCCAGTTCTGCGCGGTCGGCTCGGTGTCGGGCCAGCGGTCCGCGACCTCGCCCATGACCCAGTCGAAGATGAGGTCGAGCAGCTCGTCCTTGCTCGCGACGTAGGCGTAGAGCGAGGCCGCGCCGGTGCCGAGCTCCTGGGCGACCCGCCGCATCGATACGGCGTCGAGGCCCTCGCTGTCGATGATCCGCATCGCGGCGGCGACGATGGCCTCCTGGCTGAGCTGCGGTTTGTCTGCCCTGCCCGCGCGCGCGGCCTTCGGTCCGGCCCACGGCGGCGCGGCGACGCCGAGCCGGCCCCGCTGCGCCTCGTCCCGCGCGATGGTCATCCGCGCTCCCGATTCCCTGTCTCGACGCCGACTGCCCTCGGCTTCCGACCGTACCCTGGACGAACAGTGTACGCAATTCACGAACAGTGTACTTGACGCGAACAACGTACGCCTGTAGAACAGTGTTCCAAACACAAACACCGTTCGTCCACCCACGGGGAGGCAACCATGTCGGCCACCACGGATCAACCGGCCCGGATACCACAAGACACACCGCAAGACACCGCCACCGCCGACAAGCCGACCGGCCTGAAGCCCACGAGGCTCCAGTGGTTCGTGCTGCTCACCGTCCTCGGGGCGGACGTGATGGACCTGCTGGACTCGACCATCGTGAACGTCGCGGCGCCCTCGATCGCCCGCGACCTGCACGCCTCCGGCAGCCAGCTGCAATGGGTCATCGCCGGCTACACCCTGGCCATGGCCGTCGCGCTGATCACCGCGGGCCGGATGGGCGACCTCTACGGCCACCGCCGGATGTTCCTGATCGGCATCGGCGCGTTCACCGCGTTCTCCGCGCTGAGCTCCGCGGCCGGCGATCCGCAGCTGCTCATCGCGGCCCGCGCGCTCCAGGGCCTCTCGGCGGCGATCATGCTGCCGCAGGGCCTGACGATCATCCGCTCGGTCTTCCCGCCGGCCCAGGCCGGCGCCGCGATGGGCATCTTCGGCCCGGTGATGGGGCTGGCCGCGACGTTCGGGCCGATCGTCGGCGGCGCGCTGGTGCAGGCGGACCTGTTCGGCTCGCAGTGGCGCTCGGTGTTCTGGGTCAACATCCCGCTCGGCCTGCTCGCGTTCGCCTGCGCGTGGCGCGTCGTGCCGCGCGACCGGGAGCGCGAGAGCGGCACCGACGCGCCGCGGCTCGACGTGGCCGGGATGCTGCTGTCCGGCGCTGGCATGCTGCTGCTGGTCTACCCGCTGATCCAGGGCCGCGAGAAGGACTGGCCGGCCTCGATGTTCGCCATGATCGCCGCGTCGGCGCCGGTGTTCCTGCTGTTCTGGCTCCAGCAGCGCTCGCGCCAGCGCCGCGGCCGCACCCCGCTGGTGACCCCGTCCGTGTTCGCCAAGCGGGCGTTCAGCGGCGGGCTGGTGTACGGGACCTTCTTCTTCGCCGGGATGGGTGCGCTCTTCCTGGTGCTGATGCTGCACATCCAGCTGGCGCTCGGCTACACCTCGCTGCACGCGGGCCTGACCGGGCTGCCGTTCTCGCTCGGCGCGGCGATCGGCGCGGGCCTGGGCGGCGGACTGCTGGCGCCGAAGTACGGCCGCAAGGTGCTGCACGTCGGCGGCGTCATGATGGCGGCCGGCATCGGCGGCGTCGCCTGGACGGTGAGCGCCGCCGGCCAGTCGCTGACCACCTGGCAGCTGGTGCCCGCCTACACCGTGTGCGGCCTGGGCATGGGCCTGCTGATCACGACCTTCTTCGCGACGGTCGTCTCAGCGGTGGACGACGAGGAGACCGGCACCGCGGGCGGCGTGCTCAACGCGGTCCAGCAGCTGGCGAACTCGCTGGGCGTCGCCCTGTTCGGCACGCTGTACTTCGACTCGCTGCGGGCCGGGCACACCTCGGTGACCGCCACCTCGAGCACGCTGTGGTTCGCGGGCGTCGCGGTCGTCCTCTGCCTGCCGCTGGGCTTCCTGCTGCCGCGCTTCGCCCGCACCGACCTCGAAGCGCACTAGCCGTGACGCTAAACCAGGTCTGTTGACAACGCGATGGGCCGCAGCCGATCGAGCTCGGCGCGCATGAAGTCCAGCTTGGCCTCGACGCGCGCCACCGCGTCGGAGCCGAGCTGGATGCGCAGCGGCGTCTCGCCGGACTCGGCCAGATCGACCACCGCGGCGGCCAGCTTGAGCGGGTCGCCGCGCTGGGCGTGGTTGGCGGTCGGCACGAAGTCCCGGGTCGCGCCGGCCGACTGCCGGTAGTCGTCGATCGCGGCGGGCTCGGTGTGCAGGCTCGAGTCGTCGAGGAAGTCGGTACGGAAGCCGCCGGGCTCGACGATGGTGACCCGTACGCCGAGCGGCGCCAGTTCCAGGGCCAGCGCCTCGGAGACACCCTCCAGCGCGAACTTGGTCGCCGCGTACAGGCCCCAGCCCGGGGCGGTGGTGAAGCCGCCGACCGAGCTCATGTTGAGCACGAGGCCGGAGCGCTGCGCGCGCAGCGTCGGCAGCGCGGCCCGCAGCGTGTTGAGGACGCCGAAGAGGTTCACGTCGAACACCGCACGCGCGGCCTTGTCCGAAACCTCCTCCACCGCCGAGAGCAGTCCCCGGCCGGCGTTGTTGAGCAGGACATCGATACGGCCAAAGTGCGCGACGGTCGCGTCCACGGCGTCGCGCAACTGCTGCTCATCGGTGACATCCACCGCAGCGGCCAGCAGCGCGTCGCCGGCCTCCGGAAAGGCGCGGCGCACGTCCTCGACGCTGCGCGCGGTGGCGGCCACCTGATGGCCGCGGGACAGCGCTTCGCGGACGATCGCCGCGCCGAGGCCGCGCGAGGCCCCCGTGACAAACCAGACGCTCATGCTGCCGACTCCCCGTGACGCAGGCTGTTCGAGACAGAATTGATCATGGACCTCATGCTAGGAGCTAGAGTCGGCTCTAGGTCAAGCGTCTATTCTCGCCGCATGACAAGCACCACGGAGTCCGGGACCGAGTCCCGCCTGAGCATCGGCCAGGTCGCCGAGCGAACCGGGCTGAGCGTGCACGCACTGCGCTTCTACGAGCGCGAGGGGATACTCACCGATCCGGTGCGGCGCGATCCGGGCGGCAGGCGCGTCTACGGCGAGCAAGACATCGAATGGCTGGCAGTGTGCATCAAGCTACGCGCATCAGCGATGCCGCTGCCTGAGATCCGCCGGTACGCCGAGTACGTCCGGCAAGGGCCCGGCAACGAGCAGGAGCGGCTCGCGCTGCTGCGCGAGCACCGCGAACGCGTCCTGGCGCAGATGGCTGAGCTGACCGAGTGTCTGAACCTGATCAGCGGCAAGATCGAGGTGTATCAGGCCTCGCTCGTCGGCGGCGAGGCCTGTCTGACCCGGGACGACATGTGACCTCCCGGCCGGGAGGTCCACTTGAGGTCTACTTGTCGTCTGCCTCTGACGCGGGAATGAACTCGGCCGCGGGCTGGGCGCCCTTCTTGTGGAAGCGCACCGCCTCCCACAGCGGGCCGGGGATCATGTGGATGCCGTAGTGCGCGCGGTGGTGCGCGACGCAGAGTACTTCGAGGTTGCCCGGGGACTCGGCCCACACCTGGAATTCCTCGTCGTTGTCGAAGTGCAGCCCGAGCGCCTGCTCCACCTTGTCCGGATCGACCTGGTTGATCTGGGAGAACTCGATGTGAGTGTGGTGCAGTTCCGGGTCGCCGCTGCACAGCTCGTCGTTGATCACGCACTTCCACAGGCCCTGGCGCTTAAGCCGGTCCTTCG
Source organism: Actinomycetota bacterium (assembly GCA_046724665.1). Classification (GTDB taxonomy): domain Bacteria; phylum Actinomycetota; class Actinomycetes; order Streptomycetales; family Catenulisporaceae; genus Actinocrinis. The sequence goes on along the minus strand of JBKOWZ010000017.1, from coordinate 14,341 downwards.
CCTGCTCGAACAGGTGGTAGTGCGGGTCGTCCTCGCGCGGCGCGTGGTCGGGGATGTGCGAAAGGATGTGCAGCGTCATCGCCTGGTCGTGCGCGGCGGTGACCGCGGCGGCGCTCGACGAGGCGTGGGTGTGGTGCGGGCCGCTCGGCGTGTGCGCGGCGGACGAACCGGCCGCCCTCGCGGTGCGCTTCTTGCGCTTGGCCGTCTCGTGCTTGTCGTCGTCGTGGAAGAGCTTGTCGAACAGGCCCAACGGAATCATCCCCCTGCAAAACACGCCGCGAGTCGATACGTCGGGAAGGACGGTATCCATATCGCAGGGGTCTATCAACAGCCGCGAACGGCAACCAATCCGGACGGTACGGGACCATCCGGGCTGGTCAGGCGACGCGAGCCAGGACCTCGGCCGCGAACACGCAGTCCTTCTCGGTGACGTCGAGATGCGTCACCAGCCGCAGCAGGCGGGAACCGAAGCCTGATACGCGGACATTGCGCTCGGCGGCGCGAGCGGCCAGGGCCGGGGCGTCGGGCACGTCTACGAGCACGATGTTGGTCTCCGGCTCCCGCACGTCAAGACCGGCGGCGCGCAGCTGCGCGTACAGCAGGCGCGCGTTCGCGTGGTCCTCGGCGAGGCGCTCGACATGATGATCGAGGGCGTAGATACCCGCGGCGGCGAGCAGGCCGGCCTGCCGCCAGCCGCCGCCGAGCCGGTGGCGCATCAGCACGGCCTGCGCGCGCTGATCCGCCCGCAACAACGCGACCGAGCCGACCGGTGCGCCGAGCCCCTTCGACAGGCAGACCGACATGGTGTCCGCGATCTCGCCGTAGGCGCGCAGCGGCGTGCCGGTGGCGACGTGCGCGTTCCAGAGGCGCGCGCCGTCGATGTGCACTGCGACGCCGTGCGCATCGGCCACCTCGCGGATGGCCCGCAGGTGTTCGATGCCGTACACGGAACCGCCGCCGCGGTTGTGCGTGTTCTCCAGCTCGACCGCGGTGGTTCCGACCGTGTGCGGGCTGTGCGGATGGATCAGGCGCGCGACGTCGTCCGGGGAGAGCAGGCCCCTCGCCGTCAGCGTCGTGCGGGTCTGGATGCCGCCGTGCCAGGCGAGGCCCGCGTCTTCGTGCGCGAGGATGTGCGCGTCGGCGTCGGCGATCAGCTCACCGCCGGGGCGCACCAGCATCCGCAGCGCGATGTGGTTCGCCATGACCCCGGTCGGCACGAACAGGGCCGCCTCGAACCCGAACAGCTCGGCGACCTTCGCCTCCAGCGCGGCGACCGTCGGGTCCTCGCCGTAGACGTCGTCGCCGACCTCCGCCTCGAGCATCGCGGAGCGCATCGCCGCGGTCGGCTTGGTGACGGTGTCGCTGCGCAGGTCAACCGTCGCCGTCTCGCCCCTGGTCGTCACACCGCGCTCCGGTACATCTCGGCCACCAGGAACGCCAGGTCGAGCGACTGGGACCGGTTGAGCCGCGGGTCGCAGACCGACTCGTAGCGGCTGCCCAGGTCGCCGAACGCGATCTCGTGCCCGCCGCCGACGCACTCGGTCACGTCGTCGCCGGTCAGCTCGACGTGGATGCCGCCGGGGTGGGTGCCCAATGCCCGGTGCACCTCGAAGAAGCCCTTGACCTCGTCGAGCACGTCGTCGAAGCGGCGGGTCTTGTGCCCGCTCGGCGCCTCGAAGGTGTTGCCGTGCATCGGGTCGCAGATCCAGGCGACCTCGTGGCCCTCCGCGGTGACCTTCTCCACCAGCGCGGGCAGCTTGTCCCGGATCACCCCGGCGCCCATCCGGATGATGAAGCTGAGCCGGCCCGGCTCGCGGTCCGGATTGAGCCGGCGCAGGTACGCGAGCGCGTCGTCCGGCGTGGTGCCCGGGCCGAGCTTGATGCCAATCGGATTGCGGATCCTGGAGAAGTACTCGATGTGCGCGCCGTCGAGGTCGCGGGTGCGCTCGCCGACCCACACGAAGTGCGCTGAGGTGTTGTACGGCGTGCCGGTGCGCGAGTCGGTGCGGGTGAGCGCGGCCTCGTACTCGAGCAGCAGCCCCTCGTGCGAGGAGAAGAACTCGACGGTGCGGGTCTCCTCGGGATCGACGCCGCAGGCGCGCATGAAGTCCAGCGCGCGCTGGATCTCGGAGGCGAGCAGCTCGTAGCGCTTGCCCGCGGGCGAGGTGGCCACGAAGTCGCGGTTCCAGGCGTGTACCTGGTGCAGGTCCGCGTAACCGCCGGTGGTGAACGCGCGCACCAGGTTCAGCGTGGACGCGGACGAGTGGTACATGCGCACCATCCGCCACGGGTCGGGTACGCGGGCCTCGGCGGTGAAGTCGAAGCCGTTGACCGAGTCGCCGCGGTAGGCGGGCAGGGTGACGCCGTCGCGGGTCTCGGTGTCCTTGGAGCGCGGCTTGCCGTACTGGCCCGCGATCCGCCCTATCTTGACGACCGGGACCGAGCCGGCGTAGGTGAGCACCGCGGCCATCTGGAGCAGGGTCTTGAGCTTGTTGCGGATGGCGTCGGCGGTGACCCCGGCGAAGGTCTCCGCGCAGTCGCCGCCCTGCAACACGAAGGCCTCGCCGCGGGCGACCTGGGCGAGGCGCTGCTTGAGCTGGTCGCACTCCCCGGCGAAGACGAGCGGCGGATACGAGCGCAGCTCGGCGGCGGCTTGCTGGACGGCGGCGGCGTCCGGCCAGGCGGGCTGCTGCTTGGCCGGACGGTCACGCCAGGACTCGGCGGCGGGGTCGGTGCGGTTCGTATCCACGCCACCAAGGCTAAGGGACGTGCGCACCGCGGGTCGGTGCTATTTCGGTCAGCGAGACGGGCCCGCCGCTACGACTTGCTCAGGATTTGACCAATACTGTCCAGTTCGTCCCCGGTGAGCGCGGGAGCGCGCAGCGCCGCGACGTTGTTCTCCAGCTGCCCGACGGACGAGGCGCCGATGATCGCCGAGGTCATCCGCGGGTCGCGCAGCACCCAGGCCAGGGCGAGCTGCGCGAGGCTCTGGCCGCGCCCGGCGGCGATCTCGTTGAGGGCCTTGACCTTGGCCATGACCTCGTCGGTCAGGGCCTGCGGTCGCAGGAAGTGGCCGACCGACGCGCGCGAGTCGGCCGGTACGCCGCCGAGGTAGCGGTCGGTGAGGATGCCCTGCGCGAGCGGGGAGAAGCAGATGCACCCGGTGCCGACGTCGGCGAGGACGTCGAGCAGGCCGTTCTCGACCGGGCCGCGGTTGAGCATGGAGTACGACGGCTGGTGGATCAGCAGCGGGGTGCCCAGCTCGCGCAGGATCGCGGCAGCGGCGCGGGTGCGTTCGGGATCGTAGTTGGAGACGCCCGCGTACAGGGCCTTTCCGGAGCGCACGGCCGCGTCCAGCGCGCCCATGGTCTCCTCCAAGGGCGTGTCCGGGTCGGGCCGGTGGTGGTAGAAGACATCGACGTACTCCAGGCCCATCCGGCGCAGCGACTGGTCCAGCGAGGAGAGCAGGTACTTGCGCGAGCCGAAGTCGCCATAGGGGCCGGGCCACATGTCGTAGCCGGCCTTGGTGGAGATGATCAGCTCGTCCCGGTAAGGCCGCAGGTCCTGCGCGAAGAGCGTGCCGAAGTTGCGCTCCGCCGAGCCGTAGGGCGGCCCGTAGTTGTTGGCCAGATCGAAGTGGGTGACCCCGAGGTCGAAGGCGCGCCGCAGCACCGCGCGCTGGGTCTCCAGCGGCTTGGTGTCGCCGAAGTTGTGCCACAGGCCGAGCGAGACGGCCGGCAGCCGCAGGCCGCTGCGACCGCTGCGCCGGTACTGCATCTCGTCGTAACGCCCCGGCGCCGCGGTGTAGTCGCCCGAGGTGGGCGAGGTCTGCGAAGTCACTGTCGGTCCCCTGGTGTTGAGTGTTACCGCGATCCTACGAGGGCGTGGGGGGACGCGGGGAAATTCGGTTGCTGCTCATTCGATGATCCTCGTACTATCAACCGATCCTAGTTCGAGAACTATCGAACTACCCTGATTCACCCGCCCCAGGGGTACACATGTCCGACACCGCCATCCGCGTTCCGGCCCCCACCACGCCCCTGCGATCAGCCGCCGAACCGGATCCGCGCCGGTGGCGGTCGCTTTCGGTACTGCTGTCCGCGATGTTCATGGCGCTCTTCGACTACTTCGTGGTGAACGTCGCCGCGCCCTCGCTCGAGCACGACCTGCACGCGACCGACGCCGGGATCGAGCTGGTGGTCGGCGGCTACGGCTTCGCCTACGCCAGCGGCCTGATCACCGGCGGCCGGCTCGGCGACCTGCACGGCCACCGGCGGCTTTTCCTGATCGGGATGACCACGTTCACGCTCGCCTCGCTGCTGTGCGGCCTGGCCGAGAACCCGGCGACGCTGGTGACGGCGCGGATCCTCCAGGGCGCGACGGCGGCCGCGATGGTGCCGCAGGTGCTGGCGCTGATCAACGTCATGTTCCCGGTGCACGAGCGAGCGCGGGCGATGGCGGCGTTCGGCGGGGTCGTCGGCGTCGGCGCGGTGGCCGGCCAGGTGCTCGGCGGCGTGCTGCTCGACGCGGACCTGTTCGGCTGGGGCTGGCGGACCATCTTCTTCATCAACGTGCCGATCGGCCTGGCCGCCGCGGCGCTCGCCGCCCGCTGGCTGCCCGCCCACGACCGGCGCGGAAACACCAGGCTCGACCCGGTCGGCGCCGTCGGCATCAGCGCCTCGCTGGCGCTCATCCTGGTGCCGGTCACCCTCGGCCGCCCGGAGGGCTGGCCCGTATGGACGTGGCTGTCCATGGCCGCCGCGATCCCGGCCGCGATAGCGGTGCTGACCTACGAGGCGCGGCTCGGGCGGCGCGACGGAGCACCGGTCCTCGACGTCAGACTGCTGCGGGAGCGGGTCTTCGCGGCCGGCCTGGTGATCGCGGGCGGCTACCTGACCTTCTTCGCCGGCTTCATGCTCTGCCTGACGCTGCTGTTGCAGGACGGCCTGGGCCTCACCCCGCTGCGCGCCGGCCTGGCGTTCATGCCGCTCGGCCTGGCGTTCGCGATCAGCTCCTGGTACGCGCGCCGCTTCGGCCGCCGCGTCGTGACGATCGGCGCCGCGACCAGCCTGGCCGGCCTGCTGCTGACCGTGGCGATGCTCGCGGCGCGCGGCGACCACACCTCGGTCGGCTGGCTGATCCCCGGCATGGTCATCGTCGGCTTCGGCAACGGCCTGGCGCTGCCGTCGATCATCGGCGCGGTGCTGCTGCGCATCCCGACGCCGCAGGCGGGCATGGCTGCGGGCGCGCTGACGACCGTGCAGCAGTTCGGCAACGCGATCGGCGTCACCGTGCTGGGCACCGTCTTCTTCAGCGTCCTGGGCAAGGCGCCGACCGCGCACGGCTACGTCACGGCGATGACCGTGTCCGCCTCGATCTGCGCCGCGCTCGCGGTAGTGATCCTGGGCACCTCCTTCCTACTGCCGAAGCGGTGAGCTCCCTGCTACAGTCGCCGCCATGTGCGCAATCTTCCAGCTGAACCAGTGGTGGTCCGCCGACTCGGCGGACTGCTGAGGATCGCGCGCACTCTACGACTCGCGAACCGGCCGCCGACCTGGCGGCCGGTTCGCTGTTTCCGCGGGCATCCGGTCCGGTCCGGGCGGCAGCCGGCCTGACGAAAGGCCTGGATGTCATGGACGACACGGACACGGTCGAGCTCACGCCCCCGTTCGCGCTGCTGCGGCGGGAGGGCAGGGCGCGGATCGAGGTCCTGCGCGGCGAGATGGCGGCCGTCGCGCGGCTGGCGGACCTACCGTACGCGGACCAGCTCGCGCTGGTGCCCTACCGGCAGCTGCGTGAGCGCGGCGACGCCTGCCACGACGACGGGGCGCCGCTGACCACGCTGCTGGTGCGTTCGCGCGCTGAGATCTCGGTCGATCAGCTGCCCGAGGCCGATCCGCCGGTGATCCGGGACGGCGGCTTCGACGTCTCAGACGACGCTTACGCGCTCCAGGTCAAGGCGGTGCTGGAGGAGGAGATCGGGCGGGGCGAGGGCGCCAACTTCGTGCTGCGCAGATCGTTCGTCGGCTACTGCGACGACGTGACGGCCACGGCGCTCGGCGCGTTTCGCAGGCTGCTGACGCAGGAGCGCGGGGCTTACTGGACCTTCCTGGTGCACACCGGCGACCGGGTCATGGTCGGCGCGACGCCGGAGCGGCACGTCTCGGTGCACGACGGCGTCGCGGTGATGAACCCGATCAGCGGGACGCTGCGCATGCCGCCCGCCGCGGCGACCGCTCACCAGGTGCTGGCCTTCCTCGCCGATCCGAAGGAACGCGACGAGCTGGCGATGGTGGTCGATGAGGAGCTGAAGATGCTGGCCGGGGTCGGCGGCCACGGCCGGGTGACCGGGCCGTTCCTCAAGGAGATGCGCAACCTCGCGCACACCGAGTACTACATCCGGGCTCGTACATCGCTGGACGTGCGCGAGGTGCTGCGCGAGACGATGTTCGCGCCGACCGCCACCGGGTCGCCGATCCGCAACGCATTCCGGGTGATTCAGCGCCATGAGACCGGGGGCCGCGGCTACTACGGCGGGGTGGCGGCGTTGATCGGGCCGCCGGACGGCCCGAACGGACAGTCGATGGACGCCTCGCTGCTGCTGCGTGTGGCGTATCTGGATCCCGCGGACGGATCGGTGCGCATCCCGGTGGGGGCGACGCTGGTGCGTGGATCGGACCCGTATCAGGAGGTGCGCGAGACGCGGGCGAAGGCGGCGGGGGTGCTGCGGGCGTTCGGGGTCGTCGGCGAGGCGGCGCCACTCGAGGCGGGATCCGAGCAGAACGCCGGACTACGACAGTGGGCTGACGATCCGCGGGTACTCGCGGCGTTGTCGGCGCGCAACGAGTCGCTCGCGCCGTTCTGGCTTGAGGAACACGCCTCGGGCGAGTTCGTCGTGCCGCAGCTGCATGGACGCAGCGTGCTGATCGTCGATAACGAGGACGCGTTCACGTCGATGCTCACCGTCCAACTGCGCGCGCTCGGGCTGGACGTGACGCGCACGCCGTACGCCGCGGTGGACGGCACCGCGGGATACGAGCAGCACGACGGCCTGGAGGGCTTCGACCTCGTCGTTCTCGGCCCCGGGCCGGGCGATCCGCGTGACTTGACACTGCCGAAGGTGCGCGTCGGCAGGGTGCTGATCCAGCGGCTGTTCGCGCGGGAGCAGCCGGTGCTCGGCGTGTGCCTGGGGCACCAGATCCTGTGCACGGCGCTGGGTTTCGAGCTGGTGCGCCGACCCGAGCCGAATCAGGGCACGCAGGTGGAGGTCGATCTGTTCGGACGGCGCGAGCTGGTCGGGTTCTACAACTCGTTCGCGGCGCTCGCGCCGCAATTCGAGGTGCCGGGACTGCGGATCGCGACGATGCCGGGCTCGCGGGAGATCGCGGCGCTGCGCGGGCCGACCTACGCGGGTGTGCAGTTCCACGCGGAGTCGATCTTCAGCCGGGACGGGCTGGGGATCCTGCGGCGGGAGATCGGCTGGTTGCTGGGGCCCTGACCAGGGGTTCAGATCGGACTGGGTTCAGATCGACACTGTCACGGCCACAGTGCGCCGCGCGCGCGGTCGAGGGCGGTGGCCACGGCGCCGGTGAGGATCGGATTGCCGGGCACCGCCGTCGTCCGCACGCGTGTCGGCACCGGACAGACCACGGCCAGCCGCTGCTCGACCGCGTCGGCCAGCGGCCGGCCGCCGGCGCGCCCCAGGTCCCCGCCGAGGACGACCACGCCGGGGTCCACGACGAGCGCGAAGGCTGCCGCACCCAGCGCGATGCGGGCGGCCAGCTCGGTGCGGAACGGGGCGTGCTCGATCGCGTGCTCGATATCGCCTGCCTGTACGCCGTGCCTCCCGGCGAGTTCGTCCATCGCGGACAGGCTGACCAGGTCGAACAGCCCGCCGGTGCAGTCGTACGGGCTCAGCTGCGGGCCGGCTCCCGGCACGGCGAGGAAGCCGAGTTCGCCCGCGCCGCCGGAGGCCCCGCGGCGCAGCGCGCCGTCCAGGATCAGGCTCGCGCCGACCCCTGTGTCACCGAGCCACAGCAGGCCGAAGGAGTCGATGCCGAGCGGGCCGATCACCCGGTGCTCAGCGATCCCGGCCAGGTTGACCTCGTTGTCCAGGGTGACCGCGCCGGAGCCGAGACCGGTGCGCTCACGCACCGCCTGGGCCAGTTCGGCGTGCCAGCCGGCGTCGGCGGTGACGGGGCGGGCCAGGCCGGTGACCGGGTTGATCAGTCCGGGCATGCCGATGCTCACCGAGGACAGCGGCCCGCCCTCGTGCACCGCCTCGGCCAGCACGTCGGTGACGGCGTCGAGCGCGGACGGGGTCGGCGTACCCGGCGCGATCGGTACGGCGCGATCAGCCAGCGTGCGACCGGCGAGGTCGGTGACGGTCAGATAGACGATGTCTCTACGCACGTCGATGCCCGCGACACAGGCGCGGTGCCCGGCCAGCGCGTAGAGCCTGGCGTTCGGGCCGCGCCGGTCGGCGCCGACCTCACCGATCTGCTCGACCAGGCCCGCGCTGCCGAGCCGGCCGAGCAGCTCGGTGACGGTCGGGCGGGCCAGGCCGGTGGCCTCCTGCAACTGCCCGGCGGTCAGCGCGCCGCGCCTGGCGAACAGGGCGAGAGCCGCACGGTCGTTGATCGCGCGGGCGGTCTGCGGCGTCGCGGGCTGGGGAGACACGAGGAGAAAGTACCGCAGTCGGACAAGCACGCAGCACTGCGCCGTATGACCACGGCGCAGTGCTGCGGTTGGGCAAGTCGGCTGTCCGGCAGGCTCAGCCGAACAGGACCTTGGCCTCCTCGTAGAGGGACTTCGGCACGAGCTTGAGCTCGGTGGTGGCGTCCGCGAGCGGGACGCGCACGATCTCGGTGCCGCGCAGGGCGACCATCTTGCCCCAGGCGCCGTCGTGCACCGCGTCGATGGCGTGCAGGCCGAACCGGGTGGCCAGCCAGCGGTCGCGCGGGGTCGGCGTGCCGCCGCGCTGCACGTGGCCGAGCACCGTGGTGCGCGCCTCCTTGCCGGTGCGCTTCTCGATCTCCTTGGCCAGCGACTCGCCGATGCCGCCGAGGCGCACGTGGCCGAAGGCGTCGAGCTCCTGCGAGACCAGCGCCTCGCCGCCGTCCTGCGGGGTGGCGCCCTCGGCGACGACCACGATCGGGGCGTACTCGCTGCGGAAGCGCGACTCGATCCACGCGGTGACCTGGTCGATGTCGAACTTCTCCTCCGGGATGAGGATGACGTTCGCGCCGCCGGCCATGCCGGAGTGCATCGCGATCCAGCCGGCGTGCCGGCCCATGACCTCGACGATCAGCACCCGGTGGTGCGACTCGGCGGTGGTGTGCAGCCGGTCGATCGCCTCGGTGGCGATGGTCACCGCGGTGTCGAAGCCGAAGGTGTAGTCGGTGGCGTTCAGGTCGTTGTCGATCGTCTTCGGGACGCCGACGACGTTGAGGCCCTCCTCGGTGAGCTTGGTCGCCACGCCGAGGGTGTCCTCGCCGCCGATCGCGACCAGTGCGTCCACGCCGAGCTCGGCCAGGTTCTCCTTGACCCGCTCCACGCCGCCCTCGACCTTGATCGGGTTGGTGCGGGAGGAGCCGAGGATGGTGCCGCCGCGCGGCAGGATTCCGCGCACGGCCTTGACGTCGAGGTCTCGGGTCAGCCCCTCGAGCGGGCCGCGCCAGCCGTCGCGGAACCCGACGAACTCGTAGCCGTACTGCTGGACGCCCTTGCGGACGACGGCTCGGATGACGGCGTTCAGACCGGGGCAGTCGCCCCCGCCGGTCAGGACTCCGACGCGCATTGTGATCCCTTCGAAACCGATGATGGAGGAGGGTCGCCGCCGCACCGGCCCGCCCGTGTCACAACCCGTCGCGGTACGCTGGCGGCGCGGACCCGAGTCGCGTCGGGTGCCAGGCGCCGTTGCCCTGCCGACGCACCGCGCGTTTAAACCTACCGGTTACCCGTGGGTTGCTTTACCCCGGTTCGCATCGCGGACGGGTGACAGGCGCGTGAACAACGCGAAACCATACCGCGTGGTGGGAATTTCCCGAACCGACCCGCCGGTTCTGATTCTCGTATGAACGATCAGCACAGCACACGCCACCAGCACGGGAGCAGCCGATGAGCGAGCAGTCCAGGGCGGATGGGCTGCCGCCCGCCGCGATACGCACCAGCGTGCGGATCCCGTTGCAGTTCAGCGACGGGTACCGCACCCAGGCACAGGCGTTCACCTTCGACGGGCTCGCGGACGGGCTTGAGCACGTGGCGCTGGGCCTCGGCCGGCCGGCCGAGGTGCCGCTGGTGCGTGTGCACTCGGAGTGCCTGACCGGGGACGTGTTCGGCTCGGCACGCTGCGACTGCGGGCCGCAGCTGCGCGACGCGGCGGAGAAGATCTCGAAGGCCGGCGGCTACCTCATCTACCTGCGGCAGGAAGGCCGGGGCATCGGCCTGTACAACAAGCTCGACGCGTACGCGTTGCAGGACCAGGGCCTGAACACCTACGAGGCGAACGAGGCGCTTGGGCTGCCCCCGGACGGCCGCGACTACACGGCGGCGGCGCAGATCCTGCAAGCACTCGGCGTCTCGCGGATCCACCTGCTGTCGAACAACCCGGACAAGGAGGTCCAGCTGGGCCTGCACGGGATCGAGGTGGTGGACAAGGTGCCGACGGGAGTGTTCGTGACCTCGTCGAACCTGCGCTATCTGCAAACGAAGGTGGCCGTCACCGGGCACCGGATCGCGCTGAACCCGGCCGCGTGACGGCCCGCTACTTCGTGGTGTCCTTCATCGTGGAGGCGTAGACATCGACGTACTCGCTGCCGGTCATCCGCCCCAGGGTGAGCATGATCTCGTCGGTGACCGCGCGCAGCACCGCGCGCTCGGCCTCGGTGCCCGCCAACTCCTGCCAGATCTCGCCGTCGGCGCCGGTGTAGCGGGAGAAGTCGAGCGGCGGGCCGAACACGACGCGGATCCGGCCCGCCGGATGCAGCGTGGGAACCGGCACGCGGCGGCCCGTGGGCTGGACCCGGCGGGTCCCGAAGATGGCGCACGGGACGACCGGGCAGCGGGCCGCCAGGGCGATGCGCGCGACGCCGGTGCGTCCCTTGTACAGGCGGCCGTCCGGGGACCGGGTGCCCTCGGGGTACATGCCGACCACCTGGCCCTCGCCGAGCAGCCGCAGCGCGGTCGTCAGGGCCGGGTCGGCGGCACCCGCCCCGCTGCGGTCGATCGGGATGGAGCCGACGCCGCTGAAGAAGCCCTTGGACAGCCAGCCCCTGACGCCCCGTCCGGTGAAGTACTCGGCCTTGGCCAGGAACTTGACCGGGCGCGGCGCGAGCAGCGGCATGAACAGCGAGTCCGCGAACGACTGGTGGTTGGCCACCAGCAGCGCCGGGCCCTCGGCCGGGAAGTCCCCGGTCCCCTCCACCGCCGGCCGGAAGCCGATCTTCAGCGCCGGGCCGAGCAGCGCGGTCTTCAGCAGGTTGTAAAACCCGGTGCCGCGCGGGGGCTTGGCGTTGTACGACACCTTGCGGCTGCACCTCCGGGCGTGGGGGATCTCATGAGCGCGAATCACGTGCGGGAAGCGCAGTGTACCGACGTCGCCGCGTCTGTGGCGTGGCAGGCAACGAATGAGTCCAAGTGTGCGGTTGGCTGTACGGGAACGCACGCGGCGTGGGACGATGCGGGTGGGACCCGGCGCCCGACACGCACTCTCGAGGCGGGAGCTCCGCGATGACCACAGGCGATATGGATCGCTCGGACCGTCCGAGCGAGGGCGAGCGCCCGGGCGCGGTGGACGACGCGGTGTGGACGGAACTGGTCGCCTCGTTCCACGCCAGCACCGCCGACCGGCAGGGGGCCTGGCCCGACTCGGAGAACCTGCCGGGCGACCCGGACGTGCCGGACGCGGTGCCCACGGCCCCCTCGCGCGTCGTACGCCCCGCGGCGCGTCCGGACGTGCCGCCCTCGGCGCCGCCGGCGGTCACGTGGACCGCGGAGGGACCGCGTGACTGGGAGCAGCCGACCGACCCGGCCGACGAGGAGGGCTACGTCCCGCCTCCCCCGCCGCCACTGCCGGAGCTCGGCGTGGCGACCAAGGCGGCCTGGCTCGCGGGGCTCGGCGGCCCGGGATACCTCGCGCTGGCCACGATCCTGCGCTGGGAGACCCCGCAGTGGGCCGCGCTGGCGTGTGTGCTCGCCGGAGTCATCGGCTTCGGATACCTCGTCAGCCGGCTGAAGGACCGGCCCGACGACGAGGACGACGATCCCGAGGACGGCGCAGTCCTTTAGGGCGCGGTCCTTTAAAGCATCAGAACATCACCGGTACCGAGCCAGGTCCGCCGCGCCGATCAGGCCGGCGTCCGGCCCGAGCGTGGCGGTGACGACCTGGGCGAAGGGCCGGTCGCCGGTGCCGGCCAGGTTCGCGTAGTAGCTCTTGCGGGTCGGGCCGGTCAGGATCTCCCCCGCGTCGGACACCCCGCCGGCCACCACGAAGACCGCGGGGTCGAGGATCGAGGCGACGTCCGCCATGGACTGGCCGAGCCAGCCGCCGACCTCGGCGAAGGCCTCCAGCGCGATCGGGTCGCCCTTGCGCGCCGCCTCGGTGATGTGCGCGCCGACGATGCCCTCCGGCGTGCCGTCGCCCAGCGACAGGACTATCTGCGCGCGGTCCGGCTCGGCCTGCGCGCGCTCCTTCACGAACCGCGTCAGGGCGCTGCCGGACGCGTACTGCTCGAGGCAGCCCAGCTGGCCGCAGCCGCACTGCCGGCCGTCCGGGACGACCCGGTAGTGGCCGAGCTCGCCGCCGATGCCGAAGTGGCCGCGGAACAGCTCCCCGTTGAGGACGATGCCGCCGCCCACGCCGGTGCCGATGGTGTAGAGCACGACGTTGGCCTGGCCCACCCCGGCGCCGAAGCGCGCCTCGCCCCAGGCTGCCGCGTTCGCGTCGTTCTCCACGAAGACCGGCAGATCGATGAGGGCTTCTATCCGGGCCTTGAGCGGCTCGTCGTGCCAGGACATGTTCGGCGCGACCAGGACGGTGGCCCGGTCGGCGCTGATGAATCCGGCCGCGCCGAGGCCGACGGCCTCGACGGGGTAGTCCTTGCGGACGCTCTGGGCGGCCTGCGCGATGGCCGCGGCGGTCTGCGCCGAGTCCCTCGGCGTGGCGATCTTGACCTGGTCGAGGATGGCGCCGTTCTCGTCCACCACGCCGGCCAGGATCTTCGTGCCGCCGATGTCGACGCCGATCGTCAGTCCCATGGTCCCCTCACTCCGCCCTTTCCGGCCCGTCCGGGCCGTCGCGGCGCTGCTCCTGCTCGCCGCCTTCAGTCCACCGCCGCTCGGCGCCGCGGACGAGCGCGCGCAGCGCCGCCGCGAGCTCCGTGCCCGCAGTGGTGAGATGCCCGGCCGCCTCCGGGTAGTTGCGCACGAGAGGATCGACGAACTGTTCCCGGACGGAGTCCCACAGCCGCCGCGCTTCCTCACCGAACGTTCCCGGATCATCCCGTACCGGCTCAGTCCGCGTCCAGTCGGCATCGGGAGCAGTCGTCGCCGGTGGGCGCGTGACGGGGTTCATCTCGACGGGGTTCAGCTCGACGACGGGGATCTCGCCCTCGGACTCGGACTCGTCCGGCTGCTCGGTCACGGCTGGCCTCCTGCGGGGGGTGGGGACGTGGGCCACAAGTCTGGGTCGGGGACGAAGCGGATGTTGAGCGCCTGGTCGCGCAGCACGGCGCCGGCCACCCGGCAGCGGCGCAGCACGGGTTCGAGCGGCAGGGTGCGGCGATACGCGCCGGCGGTCAGGATCAGGTCGTCGCCGCGGCGCACCAGCCCCAGGCTGCGGCGATCGGCCGCCGGCAGCGGCACGACCAGGGTGTATCCGCCCTCGGACTCGGCCAGCGCGGGCAGCGGCGGGGTGGCGGCCGGGCCGAGGCCGTCGCCGGCGCCGTACGCCGCGGCGGCGACCACGGCGAGTTCCTCGAGGCCGAGGGGTTCGCAGGGCCGGTACGGGACCTCGTGCACCGGGACGCCGGCGAAGGTCTCGGTGAGCGTCTCGGTGGCGATGCGCTGGGCGGCGGCCCAGCCGCGCGACCAGCTGTCCCGCGGCGCTTCGAGGATCTGACGGTTGATCACCAGGCCGTCGAGCCGCAGGCCGTAGAGGGCCAGCGCGGTGCGCGCGGCGCGCAGCCGGGTGATCGCGACGGTGTCCGGAGTGGCGATCAGCCGGACCGAGGAGAGCGGGTCGGCCAGCGCCGCGTGCGCGGCGGCGGCCCGGCGCGCGGCGTTCTCGGCCAGCTCGACCAGGCCGGTCTGCGGCAGCGGCAGCCCGGCGAGGGTGGCCAGC
>JBKOWZ010000125.1:0-10780 GCA_046724665.1 Actinomycetota bacterium | reverse complement strand
CGCCTGGCCGCGCCGACGGCCCGCCGCTTTCATGCGCATCATGCCTCCGCGCAGCGCCACGGCACGCTCTTCTTGCGCACCGGGTGACGCGCTGCCACGCTCACGGCGAGGACGCCGGCCGGCAGTGAATCGGAGGTCTGCGATGAGGCCGAGAAGTTGGCTGGGCACGTCCGTCGCGTTCGGGGGCGGGTTGGCCCTGGCGCTGGCCATCGCCGCTCCGGCGCCCGCGAAGGCCCCGAGCCCGCAGGCGACGCCCACGCCGCAACCGACCTCGACGCCAGTGCCCACCTTCACGTCAACGCCGCCACCGACGACGACAGCGTCACCGCAGCCGACGTCCACGGGGACGACGTCCGGCGAGCTGGTCTACGTCGCCAACGCCGACTCGGGGCCGGTGACGGCGTACAACACCGGCAGCACGGGATCCGTCACGCCGGCCCGCACGGTCGCCAATCCGCAGAACCCGAATACGTACTGGGCTCCATGGGGCGTCACCTTCGACAACTCCGGAAACCTGTACGTCCAGACGTTCCTCTCCAACGCGACCACCTTCGTCTTCCCGCCGGGAGCGAGCGGCAGCACGCCGCCGTCGCGGATCTTCCAGGCCTACGCGCCGGACAACAGCAGCATCGCCGTCGATGCGAACGGATACGAGTACGTGGCCGGCGGCCAAGCAGAGCCGGTCATCAAGGTGGAGCCGCCAGGCGCCAGCGGCTCCCCGGGGAACCTGTACAACGTGCCGCCGCTACGCACCATCGCGCTCAACAGCGGCTTCAACCCGTGGCCCAGCATCCTGGCCGTGGACGGCCTGAACGAGGTGCTGGCCGCCGTCACCGGCGGGCAGGGCAACGCCATCGAGGTCTTCACCGGCGGGGCGGGCGGCGGCGCCACGCCCGTCAGAGTCATCTCCGGTCCGGACACCGGCCTCGGAACGTGCGGTTCGCCGTGTGCCGAGCTGTCGATCGCCTACTCGCCCTACACCGGCCGGATCTACGCGGCGGTCAGCGACGGTACGGCGACGCGCATCAACGTCTACGCCGCCAACGCCTCGGGCGACGCGCGTCCGATCCGCACGATTCAGGGGCCTGCGACTGGTCTCGCGGGCGGCGTCATCACCGGAATCGCGGTCAGCCGGACCGACGGGACCATCTACGCGATGGTCAAGTCGTCTCCATTCGGCACCGGGCACGTCAACGCCTACGCCCGGCTCGCTCAGGGCAACGTCGCTCCGCTGAGGTCGTTCACCGACTCCGTGTCAGCCTTCGCCGACGCGGAGGGCATCGCCGTCGGCAGGTAGCCCGGGCCGGGCCGGTACCGTTTCGGCCCGGCTTAGACCGTCCTGGTCAGGGGCGCAACTCCTTCGATCGAGTAATTGCCGCCCCTCGCGCGCCACCGTGACCATGGGCGCTGTGACGATCGACGCGAGCATGGGCATACGTCCAGGCGGGAACGGGACGCGGCAGAGCCTGAGCACCGCCGCCGCCCGGAATCTGGCGACCACCACGAAGAGCGCGCCGCAGATGCAGGGCATCTCGTCGCGCTGGCTGCTGCGGATGCTGCCGTGGGTCGAGGTCCACGCGGGCACGTACCGGGTGAACCGGCGGCTGCGGCACACGGTCGGGCTCGGGCGGGTGAGCTTCGTGCAGACCGGGGATGACGTACGCGTCGCGTCGCTGTCGCTGACCGAGTTGCCGGTGCTGCGCGGTCTGGACGATCCGGAGTTGCTCGAGACGCTCGCGGACCGCTTCACCCGGCGCGACGTACGACCCGGCGAGACGCTGACCGAGCAGGGCACGCCGATCGACCGGGTGTACCTGGTCGCGCACGGCCGGATCGACAAGCACGCGGCCGGAAAGTACGACGGCCGAGCCGCCGTCGGCGTGCTGACGGACGGCGACCACTTCGGCGACCACGCGCTGGCGCGGCCCGGCGAGCGTTGGCAGTACACGACGACGGCTCAGACCGCCGGCACGGTCCTGATGCTGGAACGCGCCGCGTTCGACGCGCTGGCCGCTCTTGCAGGCTCTGATGCGCTGCGCGAGTGCGTACGCGGATACCTTGACTGCGCCGCGCGACCGCAGGATCCGCACGGCCAGGCGGCGATCGACCTGGCGGCCGGGCACGAGGGCGAGGTCGCGCTGCCGGGCACCTTCGTCGATTACGAACTCGAACCCCGCGAGTACGGCCTCGCCGTCGCGCAGACCGTGCTCAAGGTGCACAGCCGCGTCGCGGACCTCTACAACAAGCCGATGGACCAGATCGAGGAGCAGCTCAAGCTCACCATCCACGCGCTGCGCGAACGGCAGGAGTTCGAGCTGGTCAACAACCGCGACTTCGGGCTGCTGCACAACGCGCGGTTCGACCAGCGCATCAGCGCCCGGTCGGGGCCGCCGACCCCGCACGACATGGACGACCTGCTGGCCATGCGGCGCAAGACCGACATGCTGCTGGCCCATCCGAAGGCGATCGCCGCCTTCCTGCGTGAGTGCAACAAGCGCGGGCTGATGGTCGGCACCTCGCGGATCGGCGGGAAGCAGCGGCTGGCGTGGCGCGGCGTGCCGATCTTCCCCTGCGGCAAGATCCCGGTTGCCGCCGACCTGACCAGCTCGATCATCGCGCTGCGGCTCGGCGAGGACGAGCAGGGCGTGGTCGGCCTGCGCCAGACCGGCATCCCGGACGAGTACGAGCCCGGGCTCAACGTCCGCTTCATGGGCATCGACACGAAGGCGCTGCTGTCCTACCTGGTCAGCGTCTACTTCTCGGTGGCGATCCTGGTCCCCGACGCGATCGGCGTCCTGGAGAACGCCGACGTCGCCGCGCCCCGCTCCTGACCTGTCACACGACCACACGAGGAAGAGAAAGGAGTCTGCGATGCCGATTCCGGAGGGATTTTCCAGCGTGCTGATCGGATCGGGCGGGCTGGGCACCTCGGCGGTGCGGATGTTCTGGGCCGCCACCGACGCCGCGATCGACACCCGGCGCGCGGCCGGGGGCGACTCGGCCGGTGACCAGGACGCCGGCAGCGACGCACCGGTCCGGGTGCCGCCGCTGTACGGCCCCGACGCCCTGCGCGACGACCCGGCGCTCGGCGACGCGGTGGACGACCAGTTGGTGGCCTGGTGGGGTGGCGAGATCGGCGCGCGGCCCGGAGAGCTGGAGAGGCTGCGCGCCTGCGGCTTCGGCCGGCTGATCATGCTCGCCCACCCCGACTGCGACGACGTGGACCGGCTGACCGCCGCCGCCAAGTGCGCGGTCGCCGAGTGGGCCGTGGACGATCTCTACCTCGACGGCGACTCCGCCGAGTCGCAGCCCGCACGCATCAGTCCGCGCCTTGCCATGGCTTACGCCGCGATGGCGCCGGCGCGCGTTCCCCCGCCGCCCTACGCGCTCCAGTACGAGGAGCAGCTGCGCGAGGACCCCGTGCAGAAGGCGATCCGCTCCAGCTGGACCAACGTGGCCCGCCACGCCAGCCCGACGCAGGTCTTCCGGCTGCGCCACGAGCTGGCGGTCATGTTCATCGCCTACAACCAGGAGGCCGAGTGGCACCTGTCCGGCCGGGTGCCTCCGGTGTGGGAGTTCCTGCTGCACCGCTGGGAGAACGCCTTCTGCCCGTGCATGGTGCTCACCGACGCGGTCGGCGGCTACGAGGTCCCCGCACACGAGGCCGTCGATCCGCGGGTGCGCCGGGTCTTCACCGCCGCGGGCGTGGCCAGCGTGCTGGTCAACGACCTCTACTCGCTCGGCAAGGAGGAACGCGTCAACGCCGGGTTCGACTTCAGCCTGCCCAAGGTCCTGATGGCCGAGGAGGGGTGCACGCTCCAGCAGGCGGTGGACCGTACCGCCGCGCTGCACGACGAACTCGTCCACGGCGTCGAGGCCGAGTCCGCCCTGCTCGCCGCCCAGGGATCCGCGCAGCTCGGGCGCTTCCTCGGCGGCGTGTGGGCGTGGATGGGCGGCAGCAGGCGCTGGCACGCCACCAGCGCCCGCTACCACTCCACCCCGGCTACCGCCTGAATCCACTACCGCCTGAACCAACCACCGACTGATCCGACCGTCAGAACGCGAGAAGGGCAGACCAGTCATCGTGAACACCACGGATCTGCGCGCACCCGTCACGGCCAGCGCCTACGAGCAGTCCGTCGCGGACTACTGGAACAGCGAGCGCAACGCGGTCAACCTGCGCCTCGGCGAGGTGGACGGCATCTACCACCACCACTACGGCATCGGCGAGCCCGACTGGTCCGTGCTCGACGGTCCCGAGGAGACCCGCGACCGGCGGATCACCGCCGAGCTGCACCGACTCGAGTGCCGGCAGGCCGAGCTGCTCGCCGACCACCTCGGCGCCGTCGGTCCCGAGGACCGGCTGCTGGACCTCGGCTCGGGGCGCGGCGGCGGCAGCCTGGTGGCGAACCTGCGCTTCGGCTGCCACGTGGACGGCGTGTCCATCTCCGAGACCCAGGTGGCGTTCGCGAACGAGCAGGCGCGCGAGGGGGGCGTGGCCGACCGGGTGCGCTTCCACCTGCGCAACATGCTCGACACCGGCTTCCCGGACGGCGCGTACCGCGCCGCCTGGAACAACGAGAGCACCATGTACGTCGATCTCGCGCTGCTGTTCGCCGAGTGCTCGCGGCTGCTGCGGCGCGGCGGCCGGTACGTGACCGTCACAGGGTGTTACAACGATTCCTACGGGCTGCCGTCGCGGGCGGTCAGCGAGATCAACGCGCACTACATCTGCGACATCCACCCCCGCGCCGCGTACTTCCGCGAGATGGCGGCGAACCGGCTGGTGCCCGTCGCGGTGGTGGACCTGACCGAGGCGACGATCCCGTACTGGGAGCTGCGCGCCCGCTCCCCGCTGGCCACCGGCATCGAGGAGACCTTCCTGACCGCCTACCGCGGCGGCAGCTTCCAGTACCTGCTGATCGCCGCCGACCGCGTGTGACGCCCGCGTGCCCGTCCTGCGGCACGCCGCGCTGCCGGTGGACGGGCAGGCGCGGTTCTTTCGTCCAGGCACTAGCATGCCGACGTGTCATCGACGATGGGGCTTCTCAAACGGGTTCTGGTAGGCACGCCGGTACGCAGCGAAATGCTGGGCGAGGCGACCCTGCCGAAGAAGATCGCACTTCCGGTGTTCGCGTCGGACGCGCTGTCGTCGGTGGCGTACGCGACCGAGGAGATCCTGCTGGTGCTCTCCGCGGGCGGCATCGCGCTGCTGCACTTCACCTGGTACATCGCCGCGGCGGTCGGCGTGCTGATGCTGGTCGTGGTCGCCTCGTACCGGCAGAACGTGCACGCCTACCCCTCCGGCGGCGGGGACTACGAGGTGGCCACCACCAACCTCGGCCCGAAGATCGGGCTGACGGTGGCCAGCGCGCTGATGGTGGACTACACGCTGACCGTGGCGGTGTCAGTATCGTCCGGAGTGGCGAACCTGGCCTCGGCGTTCCCGTCCCTCAACACGCACGTGGTGCTGATCTCGGTGGCGGTGATCGCCGGGATCACGCTGGTCAACCTGCGCGGGGTACGCGAGTCGGGCGCCGCCTTCGCCATCCCGACCTACTGCTTCATCGCCGCGGTCGGCGCGATGATCGTCTGGGGCCTGGTCAAGCTGGCCACCGGACAGCACCTGACGGCCGAGAGCGCGAACTACCACATCCGGGCCACCGGCAGCTATGGCGGCCTGGCGCTGATGTTCCTGCTGCTGCGCGCCTTCGCCTCCGGCTGCACCGCGCTGACCGGTGTGGAGGCGATCAGCAACGGGGTGCCCGCGTTCAAGCCGCCGAAGAGCAAGAACGCCGCGACCACGCTGGCGCTGCTCGGCGCGATCGCGGTGACCATGTTCGCCGGGGTCACCGCGCTGGCGCTGGCCGGGCACGTGCACGCCGCCGACGCCGCCGACCTGGTCGGCCTGCCGGCCGGCGGCACGCCGCGCACGGTGATCGCGCAGGTGGCGCACTCGGTGTTCGGCGGCTCCGCGCTGTTCTACGTGCTCCAGTTCGTCACCGCGCTGATCCTGGTGCTGGCGGCCAACACCGCGTTCAACGGCTTCCCGGTGCTCGCCTCGATCCTGGCCCGCGACGGCTACCTGCCGAGGCAGCTGCACACCCGCGGCGACCGGCTGGCCTTCTCCAACGGCATCCTGCTGCTCTCCGGCTTCGCGATCATGCTCGTGGTGATCTTCCACGCCTCGCCGACCCGGCTGATCCAGCTGTACATCGTCGGGGTGTTCGTGTCCTTCGTGTGCAGCCAGACCGGGATGATCCGGCACTGGAACCGGCTGCTGCCGCAGACCACCGAGCCGGGGCGGCGCGCGCACATGAAGCGCTCGCGGGTGATCAACGCGATCGGCGCCGGGGTCACCGCGACCGTGCTGGTCATCGTGCTGGCCACCAAGTTCGCCAAGGGCGCCTGGATCGTGGTGGTGGCGATGCCGCTGATCTGGCTGCTGATGCGCAGCATCCAGCGGCACTACGCGTCGGTCGCCGCCGAACTGGCGCCGCCCGGCCCGGTCAAGGTCCTGCCGCCGTCCAACAACCACGCCATCGTGCTGGTCTCCAAGCTGCACCTGCCGGCCCTGCGGGCGCTCGGCTACGCGAAGGCCACCCGGCCGAGCCGGCTGGAGGCGGTTACCGTAGACCTGGACGAGCGAGACACCGCGACGCTCAAGGCGCAGTGGGACGAGCACGAGATCCCGGTGCCGCTGACCATCATCGCCTCGCCGTACCGCGAGATCACCCGGCCGGTGGTCGAGTACGTCAAACGGCTGCGCAGCGAGAACCCGAACGACATCGTGACCGTCTTCATCCCCGAGTACGTGCTCGGGCACTGGTGGGAGCAGCTGCTGCACAACCAGTCCGCGCTGCGGCTGAAGGGCAGGCTGCTCTACCAGCGCCGCGTCGTGGTCGCCTCGGTCCCCTACCAGCTGCGCTCCTCCGGCGCGCACACCCCGCCCGCATCCCAACCCCCGGTGAGAGTCCCCGATGACCCGACGACCAACCAGCCAGTCCGCTGACCAGGGCGGCGAGGCGCGCCCCCGCCGGCGCGGGCTGCGCCGGCTGCTCGACCGGCTGACCGCCGACCCCACCGAGCTGCACGCCGAGCAGTTGCAGGAGCGCATCGCCGCCACCGGGGCGCAGCCGATCTCGCAGTGCACCGACCGCGAGAAGGTCTGCATCGCCGGCACCCTGCGCACCGTGACGATCCGCCCCCGCGCCGGCGTGCCCTCCCTCGAGGCGGACCTCTGGGACGGCACCGGCGACGTCGCGGTGATCTGGCTCGGCCGCCGCGAGATCCCCGGCATCAGCCCCGGACGGCACGTCCGGGTCCGGGGCCGCATCACCACGCTGGACGGGCACCGGGCGGTCTTCAACCCGATCTACGAACTGCTCCCCCTGCCCGGCGACTAGAGCCCGGCGCCAGGCCGGATCCATGATGCGGCCCAGGGGTT
This sequence comes from Actinomycetota bacterium, assembly GCA_046724665.1. Classification (GTDB taxonomy): domain Bacteria; phylum Actinomycetota; class Actinomycetes; order Streptomycetales; family Catenulisporaceae; genus Actinocrinis. The sequence continues at coordinate 3,333 of JBKOWZ010000125.1, read as the reverse complement.
GCGTCCGCCCGGAGCCGCGCCGATACTCCTCTGCGGCACAGCGAGTAAGAGCACGTTGATACTTGCCGGTAACACCGTCTCGCGCAGAGGGGTCCTCATGTTCCTTACCAGCGCACGCAAGACCGCCGCGCTCGCCGCCGGCGTCCTCCTGCCGGCCCTGGCCGCCGTCGGCGCCGGCGCCGCACCCGCCTCGGCCACCGCCATCGGGCCGAACCAGTACTTCGTCGCGGACGTCAACGGCCATGTGACCAGTCCCGCGCCGGTCAACATGGCCTGTTTCGGGCCGGTCTTCCCAGGTCAGACCGGGCATCCGCTGCCCGGCCAGTATGTCGCGGTCCTGCCGCCCTCGACGGGCGCCACCACCGGCGTCGGCTACACCGGCTCGCTCGGCACGGCGGTCAACGTCTCGATCGTCTACAGCCAGGGCACCGTCACCCGGATCGTGCCCGTGGGCACGGTGACCGAGTACGGCACGAAGCTGGCGATCTCGACGTCGCTCGTGCTGCCCTGCTACGGCTCGGGGACGGCGCTGTTCGACCCGACGCCCACGAGTTCGACGGCGCGGGCGGCCAGCCTGACGGTCAACTTCATCGGGCAGCCGTAGCCGCGGTGCTCACCAGGTCGCGTACGTAGCGCACGCGGTCCTCGCCGGGTCCGTCCCAGTCCTTCCACACCTGCCGCGCGGTCGGCAGTCCGCCCGGCACCGGAAGCTGCCGGAAGCCCATGCGGGTGTGGAAGGCCTGCGAGTCCGTGTCCGACGGCGTGGTGGCCGCGGTGACCCGCACGCAGCCGCGAGCCGCGGCCAGTTCAAAGAAGCGCAGGTAGAGGGCGCGGCCGACGCCCTGCCCGCGCAGCCACGGCGCGACCCCGACGAAGTGCGCGTGCGCCTCGCCGGGCACCGAGTCTGAGACGATCCCGACCAGCAGGCCGGCCGGCGCGGCGCCGGGTTCGAACTCGAACGCGGACTCGGCGGCCAGGCTGGTGGCCGCGAAGTGCCGGAAGAACAGCCGCGGCAGCATCCTGACCAGCGCGCGGTCGGCGCCCCACCACTGGCCGAGCGCGGCGACCACGGGCTCGTAGTCACCCTCCCGCAGCGCCCTGATGCGGATTGCCGTCGCCGGCAGCCTCATCGCGTCGCCCACCCGACCAACGTAGCAGGGCGCGTGCGCGGCGTCCGATCAGCGCACCGTGCCCGATCAGGCCGGATCAGTCGTTCTTGATCCAGGTGACGGTCACCTTCTGCTTGCCCTTGAGCCCCCCGTAGCCCTGCGCGAACTGACCCACCTGGCCGGCCATCTGCCAGCCGTCCGCGAGCATCTGCTCCATGTCGCGCCGCAGCTCGAACTCCCAACGGTAGCTGCGCACCTTCACCTGCGGCTTCGCCACACCGTCCCCCTCGCCTCGCGATGTCCGTATTCGCATTCGCCAGTGCTTCGCGGCTTCAGCCTGGCACGGCGCCGCGCGTCGCGGTAACCCCGGAAATACCGGGATTCCCCTGCCCGCGCACGAGCCTCCAGGCTTGGATGGATCCAGTCGTCGGGCGCGGCGCGGAACTGGAGGGACAGCGTGACCGAAGGCGTGACAGCGCCCGAGGCGCGGGCGCAGAACGGCGGGATGGCGGTGCGGACGGAGGAGCGTATCGGCCGGATGCTCACCTTCGTGCGCCTGGCGACCTCGCTGTTCGCGTACGTGCCCTTGTTCGCGTGGGCCTCACTGGCGCGGCCGTGGCTCGCGGCGGGCACGGCCGCCGCCGCGTCCGGCGAGGCGGTCTGGTTCGCCGCGCGGGTGCGCCGCACCGGGACGCTGCGCGACCGCACGCTCGTCACCGGCGACGTCGTGTTCTGTCTCGCGCTGATGCTCGTCGGCACCCGCAGCGCCGCGCCGCATCTGCACAACACCGTCGCCACCGAACTGGTGCCCACCGCGCTCGCCTGCTCGGCGATCGTCGGGTTCGCGTTCGAATTCGGCCCCGTGCAGACGTCCGCGGTCGCGGCGCTGTGCGTCGGATGGGTCTTCGCCGTCGTGCCCGACGTGCGGCTCAAGCTCTTCTCCGACCTGCTCGGATTCGCGGCCTGGTACGTCGTCGCCGCGCTGTCGATGCGCGAGTTCCGCAGCCTCTCCCGGCGCACCGACGAGGCGCGGGCGGCCGCCGAGGAGAGCCAGCAGCAGGCCGCGCGCAGCGCCGTGGCGGCCGAGGCGGCGCGCCAGCGTGAGCGGATCCACCGGGAGATCCACGACCACCTGCTGCCGATCGTCGAGCGGCTGCTGGCCGGCGAGCCGGTGGAGGAGCGGCTGCTGCGCGACGCCCGCCTGGCCGCCGGGCGTGCCAGGCTGCTGATCGCCGACCCCAGAGCAGTGGACGGCACGGGCGGCACGGACGCCGCCGACGCGGCGGATGCCGGTTTCGAGACCCTGATACATCAGGTCTGCGACACCTCGGCCGGCGGACTCGTGCTCGAACCGGTGCTCGTCGTCACCGTCCAGCCGGCCGCCGACCTGGTCGAGCCGCTGTGCGCCGCGGTCGGCGAGGCGCTGCGCAACGCCGCGCGCCACGCGGGTGCGCGCTGCCGGGTGAACCTGTACGTCGAGTCCACGCCGCAGCGCGGCGAGATCGTGGTGCGCGACCACGGGCCCGGATTCGACACGGCGACCGTCGTGCCCGGCGGCGGCTTCACCGGCACCTATGCCGCGCTGGACCGGCACGGCGCGCACTGGCGCGTGGATTCCGCGCCCGGCCGGGGAACGACCGTGACGATTGGCTGGACACCCGATGGGCAATGACGGCGTTCGCATCTGCGTCGCGCTGGTGGAGGACTACCCCGCCACCGCTGAGGGGCTCGCGCTCGGCTTCGTCGCGGCCCGCTTCACCGTGCTGCCCACGGTGACCGATCCGGCCGCGCTCGACGGCCCGATCCGGCCCGATGTCGTGGTCTGCGACCTGCACCTGGGCGAGGCGCCGATCCGCGAGACGGTCGCCGCGGTGACCGGCCGCGGCCTGCGGGTGCTCGCCGTGTCCGGGCCGGCCACCCGCGACGAGATCCTGGACGCGGTCGAGGCCGGGGCGCTGGGCTTCGTGCACAAGACCGAGCCGACCCGGGTGGTGTGCGAGGCGGCGGCCGAGGTCGCCTCGGGCGGGCACTGGATCAGCCCGCAGCTGGCCGGGCACCTGCTGGCCGACGCGCAGGTCAGGCCGCTGCCGAAGGGCGAGCTCGGCGCGGTGGAGCTTGACGTGCTGCGCGCGCTGGCGCGCGGCGACACGACGGCCGAGATCGCCGGGCGCCTCGGCGCGGACGCGGCCGAGATGCGGGCCCTGGTCGCGCGCGTCCTCGACGC
>JBKOWZ010000255.1:0-19343 GCA_046724665.1 Actinomycetota bacterium | reverse complement strand
GACCGGGGCCGGTCCGGTGGCCGTGGGGGCGGTCAGCGGTGGGGTGGCTGGCGCACTCGGGCTGCGGCCGCAGAAGGTGGCGCTGGGACCGGTGCTCGGGGCCGCGGTGGGCCAGGGGTTCGCGTTCGCGCGGCGCCGGCGGTCCGGACGTGCCGCGACTGCCGCTGGTCTTTCTCGTGCGCCCGCCCCTGCCCCGGCGGTCGTGGCGACGGCGAGCGTGGTGGCGTTCCGCGTCGTGTCGGCGCTGCTGTTCCGCGACGCGCAGGTCAGTCTGTTGGCCGAACGCGTCCGCGCGGAGGACCTGCCGTTTGTCGTGCCGCTGGAGGCCCGGTCGCGATACGTCGGCACCGGGTACGTCAGAGAACTGGCCGACGTGCTCGGCGGCACGTATACCGCCGACGCCACCGATGTGGGCATCGTCGCCTCGCTCGACTCGCTCGCCGGGCCGCAGTTCGATCCCTCGGGGGTCGATCCGCTCGTGCGCGAGTTCTACGAGCACACGACGCGGTTCACGCTCGACATCGTGCCCGAGTGGCGGCTGTGGGTGCGGCCGGGGTACCTGCTGTACCGCAACCTGGTGGCGCGGCCGCTCGGGCAGGCCAGCGTGCCGATGAACCAGCGCGAGACCCAGCGGGGCATCCGCAGCCGTATCGACACGATCAGCGCGCCGGACAACGACGTGGTCGCGGTACGCGGGTGGATTCGCTCGTTCGCCGACAATGACGAGCCGATCTACATGGGCATCTACACGACGTACCGGCACGAGGGCCGCGGGTACGTCAGTGTCGGCTTTCCGCTGCCGCAGGCCAGCTTTACCGCGACGCTGACGCCTACCGCACGCCCCGGCGGCGGACTCGTCCTCAGCAGCCGCAGCGACCTGATGCATCCCGGGCACTACCTGACGTACATCGACGCGGAGACCAGAGAGCTGACGACCGTGGCCGTGCACGGCTTCGCGGAGCAGCTCGACGTGTACGTCGAGGATGGCTCGTTACGCGCCGAGCACGCGTTCTGGGTCTTCGGCCTGCCGTTCATGGTGCTGCACTACCGGATGCGCCGGAAACCCGAGGGGTAGTCAGCCGGCCGCCATCGGGCCGTCAGTCGGCCGTCAGCTGCCCGTTCGGCCGCCGCCCGTTCGGATCACCCGACGCGCATGCCCGTATCCCACCGTGTTACGACGGTTGAGGTGGACGTCGCGCGATCGGCGCGGCCCGGTCGGAGAGCAGGTGACGACGGTGCGTCAAATCCCCTTGGCCTCGATCAACTTCAGCCAGGGACTGACCGACGCATGGAGCGCGGTGGCCAGGATTGTGCCGAAGTTCGTCGGCTTCCTGGTCATCATGGCGATCGGTTGGTTCATCGCGCGGCTGTTGGCGCGGGCACTGGACACGGTGCTACGCAAGGTCGGCTTCGAGAAGGTCGCCGAGCGCGGCGGGATCAGCCGGGCGATGCAGAACAGCAAGTACGACGCCACCGGCATCGTGAGCAGGGTGGTCTACTACGCGCTGCTGCTGATCACGCTCCAGATGGCGCTCGGCGTGTTCGGCACGAACCCGGTCAGCACGATGATCAACGGTGTGGTCGCCTGGCTGCCGCGCGGCCTGGTCGCGCTGGTGATCGTGGTGGTGGCCGCGGCGATCGCGCGGGTGGTGCGCGACCTGGTCGGCGGGGCGCTCTCCAGCCTGTCCTACGGGAACGTGCTGGCCACCGCCGCCTCGGTGTTCATCCTCGGGATCGGCGTCATCGCGGCGCTCGGGCAGGCCGGGATCGCGACGGCGGTCACCGGTCCGCTGCTGATCGCGGTGCTCGCCGCGATCGTCGGCACCCTGGTGGTCGGCGTCGGCGGGGGTCTGGTCCTGCCGATGCGCGAGCGGTGGGAGCGCATGCTGAACACCGCGGAGAACGAGGCGCGCCGCGCGGGCTCGGCAGGCGCTTACCAGCAGGGGCGTTCCGACGCGATGTACGGACAGCAGGCCGCCAGGCCGTCGATGTCCACGCCGTCGTCCTCCGCTCCCGGTACTCCCGGCAGCATGGGTACCGGCAGCGGTGGGAGCGGCCGTCCTGGGCAGCCCGGCCCGGGCATGCCGCCGAGTTCGCCCGGTGACCAGCCGATGGGTGGCTGAAGCAGCGTAGGCAACGACGAATCGCGAGTACGGCGTGGGCGCGGCCTAACCCGCAGCGCTCACGCCGTACTCGCGCATGAAGTAGCACACGGCCGTCAGACGCAGCGACGCGAAGTCATAGCCTTCGTTCGCTTCCCAGCCCATCTCGCGTAGGGCATCGGTGAACCCGAGAACATAGTCGGTCAGCGCCTCATACAGCGAAGCCTGTCCGTATGCGTAGGAGTAGACAGCGTCACGCACAGCGGCGCAGTGCTGGTCCACGGCGGCCATGAGCCCCGGTTCGATGGCGAGTTCCGGCAGCCGTCCGCCGAACTGCTCGACGATCGCGGCAAGCGGCGTGACGCCCGCGGCGCCCAAGGCGCCCGGGGTGCGGTCGCCGAAGACCAGGCCGCCGGACGCCGGATCGAAGTCGGGCTCGTCACCGAAGACTGACTCGTCGAACACGCAGTGTCAGCTCCCTCTGTATCGCCTCGGTGATTGAGCGAGCTGCAACAATACATGGACTTATCTGAACGTGTGACAAGAGACCAGACGGTGGACCGCGCGCAGGTTCGGCGCCTTAGCGGTTGACGCTCTGCGGAGCGCGTCGGCGGCTGCCGACGGTCAGGCTCAGCACGGTGGTCACGACCAGAGTGACCACGATGACGCCGAGGGAGACCGGGATCGAGATGGTCGGCAGCGCGACCGGTCCGAGGTGCTCGATGCCCGAGCCGTGCAGCGCCTCGACGATCATCTTCAGCCCGATGAACCCGAGGATGACTGACAGCCCGGTGGACAGGTACACCAGCCGCTCCAGCAGCCCGCCGAGCAGGAAGTAGAGCTGGCGCAGGCCGAGCAGGGCGAAGAGGTTCGCCGTGAAGACGATGTACGGCTGCTGCGTCAGTCCGAAGACGGCGGGGATCGAGTCGAGGGCGAACAGCACGTCGGTCGCGCCGAGCGCCAGGATGACCAGCGCCATCGGGGTCAGCGCGCGGCGGCCGCCGATCCAGGCGGTCAGCGCGGAGCCGTGGTACTCGTCCACGGTCGGGTAGATCCGGCGGGCGAAGCGCACCAGGCCGTTCTCCGGGGGGGCGGCGGCCTCGAGCGTGCCGGGGCCGTCGCGCTGGCCGGTATCGCCGGTGCTCTCGTCGCCGTGGCCGGTGGCGAGCCTGGCGGCCGTGTAGATGAGGAAGGCGCCGAAGACGTAGAAGGCCCAGTCGAAGGCCGCCACGACGGCCGAGCCGAGGCCGATGAACACGCCGCGCAGGCCGAGCGCCAGCAGCACGCCGATCAGCAGGGCCTTGTGCTGGTAGTCCCGGGGCACCTTGAACCGGGACATGATCACGACGAATACGAACAGGTTGTCAACGGACAGGCTGTACTCGGTGATCCAGCCGGCGAAGAACTGCCCGCCATAGGTCGGCCCGGCCACGTGGCTGAGGCCGAGGCCGAACGTCACCGCGAGCAAGGCCATCGCCCCCACCCACGACCCCGCCTCGCGCAGCGAGACCGTGTGGGGCCCGCGGCCGATGACGAAGAGATCGAGGGCGAGCACGGCCAGCAGGCTGAGCAGTGTGACGGCCCACACCCAAAGCGGAACGGACATAAGTACTTCCTCCGGCGGACACTAGACGTCGGTCATCGCCGGAGGTCTCCTCCGCCTCGCCGACCGGCGCGTGTGCGCCGAGGGCCGAGACCGGGGACGCCGGGCCAGCTCGCGCGGGCGCTGCTCTCGCAGCGTCCACGACGTCTGCCGTGTTGACGACGTCACCACACCGGGGCGGGAGTACTCCCCTCCTTGCGCACCATTGTCGCACAATCACAGACCGCCTCATTGTGCGATCACTTAGTGTAGCAAGTTAAGCACCATTCGTATATTTCATCCGGCCGAGTGAAGAAATCGGCCATTCGACTTACGCGGCGCAACCGGACGCCTACCCTTGGCAGCGGACGCGCGGCAGGCCCGGATCGCGCTCCGGTCGGGCTACGGAGGCGTGCGGCCGGGCGGTCAACTGCCGAGGCATTAGGGCAGGTGGGTGTGGAGAGCAGGCAGAGCACGGCCGGGATAGTGGCGACATCCCGACCGGACTCCGGGGCGCAAGCCGTGGACGTCGAGGCCGTGCGCACCAGGGCTGCGGGCCGCCGACGTGGCAGCTGGGACCCGCTGGACGAACTCGCGGTGCGCGTCGGCTCCACCCTGGATCCGGTGATCACGGCGCAGGAGGTCGTCGATCTGGTCGTGCCGGGCTTCGCCGACCACGCCTCGATCCTGCTGCGCGAGAGCGTGCTGAGCGGGGCGGGGGCAGCCGAGCCGCGCGACGGGCCGATCCGGCTGGTCCGGCTGGCGTTCAGCGCCTGGGACTGCGATCTGGCCGAGCGGTTGGGCCGAGCGCTGCCGGCGGAACAGGTCGTGGTCGTGCCGGAGACGTCGCCGCCGGCAAGGGCGATGCGCTCGCACGAGGTGATCATCAGCGAGCTGGACTTCCTGCCGCCGAGCGCGGACGGCTCGGACGTCGGGGCGCTGCTCGGCGGGCGGCCCAGCGTCTTCGCTCCGCTGCTGGTCGGCGGCCGGGTGCTGGGCGTCATGGTGTTCACCCGCGATCCGGCCCGTGGCACGTTCCGCGCGATCGAACTCGCGTCGATCGAGCGGGTGGCGGCGCGCGCGTCGATCTGGATGGACAACGCGCGGCTGCACGACCAGTTACGGCACACCGCGATCAGCATGCAGAAGGCGATGCTGCCGACCAGGCTGACCGCCCCGGCGGGCCTGGAGATAGCGCACTGCTACCTGCCCGGCAGTGACATGGCCGTGGTGGGCGGCGACTGGTTCGACGTGATCGCGCTGTCCGGCGGCCGGGTCGCGCTGGTGGTCGGCGACGTGATGGGCCACGGCACCCAGGCGGCGAGCGCGATGGGGCAGATGCGTACGGCGGTACGCACGCTGGCGGCGGTTGACCTGCCGCCGGCGGAGGTGCTGGCGCACCTGGACGACCTGATGCCGGATATCGACGACTCACTGTTCGCGACCTGCGTCTACGCGGTCTACGACCCGGCCACGCAACAGTGCGCGGTCTCCCGCGCCGGGCACGTCCCGCCGCTGGTCGTGTACCCGGACGGCACGACCGAGGTGCTGCACCAGGTCACTCCGGGGCTACCGCTGGGCCTGGGCGGCGCGACGGGCACCTTCGACACCCTGGAGATCGACCTGCCGGACGGCTCGCTGTTCGTGCTCTGCACCGACGGGCTGCTGGAGAACAAGGCACGCGACATCGACTCGGGGCTGGACCTGCTGCGGGCCAACCTGTCCGAGCCGAGCCGCCCGCTGCAAGAGATCTGCGACCAGGTGGTCAAGGAACTGGACCTGACCAAGGACCGGGATGACATCGCACTGCTGATCAGCCGGGTCCACCCGCTGCCCGCCGACCGCTCGGCCGCCTGGTGGCTCCCCGGCGAGCCGCGCCAGGTCGCGCACTGCCGACGCCTGGTGCGCGAAACTCTGGCGGCCTGGCAACTGAGCGCGCTGACCGAGACGGTGGAACTGCTGGTCAGCGAGCTGGTCACCAACGCGATCCAGCACGCCGGCGGCGAGATCCGGCTGCGTTTGCAGCGCGAGGCGACCGGCCTGCTCTGCGAGGTCTGCGATCAGACACGGACCCCGCCAGAACTACAGGAGATGTCCGCGACCGCCGAGCGCGGCCGAGGGATCCTGCTGGTCAACGAGCTGTCCCGCAAGTGGGGCCACCGGCGCACCGCCTCCGGCAAGATCGTCTGGTTCACCCTCAACCAGCCCTGACGGCGAGCCACCCGACCGCGAGCCACCCCGCCCCTCTTGCCGCACAGACCAGCCGATAATCATACAAGCCGCTTATATTCATTACCCTCACCCTCGCGAACGCTCATAAGTAGCGCAGGCACCAAAGCACAGCCGTCAAGGTGCAGGTGCCAAGAGATGTCAAAGCGCAGGCGTCAATAGACATGCGGCCGTTTCGGGCGCTCACACAGCGGCTGACGGTTGTCAGACACCTGTCAGACGCCGCTGCACGGACTTCCCGCGCGGCGCCAGAGTCAGACTGGGCACGGACGTAGCGGTGATAGGCCTACACGCCAGCAGCACGCATGCCACGCAACTCCTCTTCAGCTCGCCAATCTCGTCACGGAATCGGGCGGCCAGTTCGAAGTGCAGTTCGGCCGCAGCGGCGCGGCGCCAGAGCCAGGCTGGGCACGGACGTAGCGGTGGTAGGCCTACACGCCGGCAGCACGCATGCCACGCAACTCCTTCTTCAGCTCCCCAATCTCGTCACGGAACCGGGCAGCCAATTCGAAGTGCAACTCAGCTGCCGCAGCGCGGCGCCAGGGTCAGGATGGGCACGGGCTTGGCGGATAGTGGGCCTACACACCGGCAGCACGCATGCCATGCAACTCCTTCTTCAGCTCCCCGATCTCATCGCGGAACCGGGCAGCCAGACCGAAGTACAGCTCAGCTGCGGCGGCGCGGCGCCAGGGTCAGGCTCTGGGCGCGGAGTTGGCGGATGGTGGGCCTACACTCCGGCAGCACGCATGCCACGCAACTCCTTCTTCAGCTCCCCGATCTCGTCGCGGAATCGGGCGGCCAGTTCGAAGTGCAGTTCGGCTGCGGCGGCGCGCATCTGGGAGCTGAGGTCCTCGATGAGTGCCTCCAGTTCCTCGGCCGGCTTGCCGACGACGTCGATGCTTGACACGCCGCCCTTCGAGCCGACGCCGGGCACCGGGGCCTTGCCGCGCGACTGCTGGCGGCCTGCGCCGCCTAGCAGCTCTCTGGTGTCCGCGTCCTCGCGGGCCAGGGAGTCGGTGATGTCTGCGATTCGCTTGCGCAGCGGGGTCGGGTCGATGCCGCGCTCCGTGTTGTACGCGATCTGCTTCGCTCGGCGCCGGTTGGTTTCGTCGATCGCCTTGGCCATGGCCGGGGTGATCTTGTCGGCGTACATGTGGACCTGGCCGGAGACGTTGCGCGCCGCACGGCCGATGGTCTGGATGAGCGAGGTGCCGCTGCGCAGGAAGCCCTCCTTGTCCGCGTCCAGGATCGCCACCAGCGACACCTCGGGCAGGTCCAGGCCTTCGCGCAGCAGGTTGATGCCGATGAGCACGTCGAACACGCCCAGGCGCAGCTCGCGCAGCAGCTCGACTCGGCGCAGCGTGTCGATGTCCGAGTGGAGGTATCGGACCTTGACGCCGAGTTCCAGCAGATAGTCCGTGAGGTCCTCGGACATCTTCTTGGTGAGGGTGGTGACCAGGACGCGCTCGTTGCGCTCGGCGCGCTGCCGGATCTCGTGCACCAGGTCGTCGATCTGACCCTGCGTCGGCTTGACGATGACCTCCGGATCGACCAGGCCGGTCGGCCGGATGACCTGCTCGACCACGCCGCTGGCCCGGGACAGCTCGTACGGGCCGGGGGTCGCGGACAGGTAGACCGTCTGGCCGATCCGCTCGACGAACTCCTCCCAGCGCAGCGGCCGGTTGTCCACCGCCGAGGGCAGCCGGAAGCCGTGGTCCACCAGGACCCGCTTGCGCGAGGAGTCGCCCTCGTACATCGCGCCGATCTGCGGGACGGTCTGGTGCGACTCGTCGATGACGAGCAGGAAGTCCTCGGGGAAGAAGTCCAGCAGCGTGTTCGGCGCGCTGCCCGGCTCACGGTCGTCGATGTGCCGTGAGTAGTTCTCGATGCCGGAGCAGAAGCCGACCTCGCGCATCATCTCCAGGTCGTAGGTGGTGCGCATGCGCAGACGTTGTGCTTCGAGCAGCTTGCCCTGGCGTTCCAGGACGGCGAGGCGCTCGGCGAGTTCGGCCTCGATGCCTTCAATGGCCCGGGCCATCCGCTCCGGGCCCGCGACGTAGTGCGTGGCGGGGAAGATGTAGAGCTCGTCATCGTCGGTGAGCACCTCGCCGGTGACGGGGTGCAGGGTCATCAGGCGCTCGACCTCGTCGCCGAACAGTTCGATGCGCACGGGGTGTTCTTCGTATACCGGAAAGACTTCGACCGTGTCGCCGCGCACCCGGAACGTGCCTCGGGTGAAGGCGATGTCGTTGCGCGCGTACTGGATCGAGACGAGCTTGCGCAGGAGTCTGTCGAGTCCGTACTCCTCGCCGACGTTCAGGCGGATCATGCGGTCTACGTATTCCTGCGGCGTGCCCAGGCCGTAGATGCAGGAGACGGAGGCGACGACGACCACGTCGCGGCGGGTGAGGAGAGAGCTGGTGGCGGAGTGGCGCAGCCGCTCGACCTCCTCGTTGATCGAGGAGTCCTTCTCGATATAGGTGTCGGTCTGCGCGATGTACGCCTCGGGCTGGTAGTAGTCGTAGTAGGAGACGAAGTACTCGACCGCGTTGTTCGGCAGCAGCTCGCGGAACTCGTTGGCCAGCTGCGCGGCCAGGGTCTTGTTCGGGGCCATGACCAGGGTCGGCCGCTGCAACCGCTCGATCAGCCACGCGGTGGTCGCGGACTTGCCGGTGCCGGTCGCGCCGAGCAGCACCACGTCCCGCTCCCCGGCGCGCACCCGCCGCTCCAGGTCGGCGATGGCCTCGGGCTGGTCCCCGGACGGCTTGTAGTCGCTGACGACCTCGAAGGGCGCCACTTTTCGCTCTAGGTCAGTCAACGGTCGAGTCATGGATACCACGGTAAACGCCTGCGCCGACAAGTGGGCAGGCGTTTCCGGGAAGCTGTGGATAAGTTGGGAGCGGGCAGGTCAGAGCCGGTGGCGTGGGTGGAGCGCGGCGGGTGGGCGAAGGTGGTGCCAGGGGCTAGCGCTTGGCGACCTTGCGGAAGACCGGGCGCGGCAGGTGCCGCAGGCCGGAGAAGACGTAGCGCAGCGCGGCGGGGACCCAGACGATCTCCGAACCCTTGCGCAGCCCGGCGATGATCGCGTCGGCCACCGCGTCCGGGGTGGTCGAGAACGGCGCCTTCTGCATGCCGGCGGTCATCTTGGTCTCGACAAAGCCGGGCCGCACAACCATCACGTGCACGCCGCTGCCGTGCAGCGAGTCGCCGAGGCCCTGCGCGAACGTGTCGAGGCCCGCCTTGGTCGAGCCGTAGATGAAGTTGTCCCGGCGTCCGCGCTCGCCGGCCACCGAGGAGAGCACCACGAGCGCGCCGTGGCCCTGCTTCTTCAGCGCGTTTGCGCAGACCAGGCTGGAGGTGACGGCGCCGACGTAGTTGGTCTGGGCGACGCGCGCCGCGGCGACCGGGTTCTGCTCGTCCGCGGTCTGGTCGCCGAGGACGCCGAACGCGAGCAGCACCACGTCCACGTCGCCGTTCGCGAACACCTCGCCCAGCGCCTTCTCGTGCGCCTCGACCTCGGCGGCGTCGAAGGCCACCGTCTCCACCTCGGCACCGAACGCCCGCAGGTCCTGCGCGGCGGCGTCGAGGCGCTCGGAGGGCCGGGCGGCCAGCACGATCCTGCGCGTCTTGTCCGCGGCCATCCGGCGCGCCGTGGCCAGCGCGATGTCCGAGGTGCCGCCGAGGATCAGCAGCGACTGCACTGAACCGAGCGCGTCCTTCATCATCTGCTCCCTTACAGGGCCAGTCGGCGGGACTGGTCCGAGACGAACACTCCGTGCGGGTCAGCCTTGGCGCGGACCTCGCGGAAATCGTCGAGACGCGGGTACATCGCCGCGAGGTCGGCGGCGGCCAACCGGGCGTCCTTGGCGAGGTACACGCGGCCGCCCTCGGACAGCACCTGCTCGTCGAGCCACGGCAGCAGCCGGTCGAGGCCGGGTGTACCGGTCGGGAAGTCCAGCGCCAGCGTCCAGCCTTCGGTCGGGAAGGAGAGGTATCCGGGCGAGCCCTTACCGAAGCGCTTGAGTACCGTAACGAACGACGGCGCCTGGACGCGGCTGATCTGCTCGACCATCCGGCGCAACGCGGCGTCGGCGCTGAACGGGACGACGAACTGGTACTGGACGAACCCGGCCTTCCCGTAGACCCGGTTCCAGTCGCGGATGCCGTCGAGGGGGTGGAAGAACCCGCCGATGGTGGCCAGGTGGTGATGCGTGGCCGGAGTCTTGCGGTACCAGACCTCGTTGGCGATCGCGATGGTGCGCCGGTTGAGCAGGCCGGAGGGGAACAGGTCGGGCGCGCCGGCCACCGGCTTCGCGGAGAACGCCAGCGGCTCGGCGCGGTGCTTGGCCGGCAGTTCGCCGAGCGCGGCGAAGTTGCCGCAGTCCAGCAGCGCGCGGCCCAGCTTCGCGCCCCTGGCCAGGCAGTCCATCCACGCGACGGTGTAGCGGTAGTCGGCGTCGGTGCCGGCCAGCTTCTCCATCAGCGCGTCGAGGTCGGGCAGCTTGAAGGTGTCCACCGCGAGCCGCGAGGTCTCGATCGGGATCATCCGGATCGTCGCGGACAGCACGATTCCGGTCAGGCCCATGCCGCCGGCCGTGGCCCAGAACAGCTCGGGGTCGGAGTCGGGGGTCAGGGTGCGGACGGTGCCGTCGGCGAGCAGCAGGTCCATGGAGGTGACGTGCTGGGCGAACGAACCGTCGGCGTGGTGGTTCTTGCCGTGGATGTCGCTGCCGATCGCGCCGCCGACGGTCACGTACCGGGTCCCCGGGGTAACCGGCACGAAGTACCCGAACGGGACCAGGGCCCGCATCAGGGCGTGCAACGACGTGCCGCCCTCGGCCGTGACCAGTCCCGTCTCCAGGTCAACGGACAGGATGCGGTTGAGCCCGGTCAGGTCGATCACGCGGCCGCCCGCGTTCTGCGCGGGGTCGCCGTACGAGCGGCCGAGCCCACGCGCGATCACGCCGCGGGGTCCGGCTGTCGCGACGGCCTCGGCGACCTGCTCACGGGTACGCGGCCGGACGACCTCGGCCACGGTCGGTGCCGTGCGGCCCCAGCCGGTCAGGCGCCGCGGCTCCGGGTCGTCGGTGTCCGGAGCGCCGGGGACGGTCGTGCCGGAAACGCCGGGACCGGAGCGCCCGGAGCGCCGGCCGATGAGTGTGGACAGATCAGTGCGCACTGAATACTCCCGCCGCGAAGCACCCCAGCCAGATCATCGCGATGGCCATGATGACCCTGTCGCCGAAGAGCACGTCCTCCGGCTCACCGGCCTCGCCGCTGTCCACGAACATCGCGTAGCGCAGGAAGAGGAAGGACCACGGCACGATCGAGATCTCGTGCCAGTTCACCCCGGTCTGGTCCTGGCCGAGCGCGAACGCCCACAGCGCGTAGGTAAGGATGGTCAGCCCGGCGGCCATCTGCCAGACGAAGCGCAGGTACGACTCCGAGTACGCGGCCAGCGCCTTGCGGGTGGTCGCGGCCGCCTCCCCCATCAGGACCATCTCGGAGTGCCGCTTGCCGGCCACCACGAACAGCGAGCCGAACGCGGTGGTCAGCAGGAACCACTGGGACAGCGGGATGCCCGCCGCGACGCCGCCGATCATCGCGCGCAGCAGGAAGCCGCCGGCGACCAGCGCGAGGTCGAGCACGAGGATGTGCTTGAACCAGGCGCTGTAGGACAGGTGCATCGCGAGGTAGATCGCGACGACGGCCGCCGTCCCGACGTTGGCGGTGAAGGCCACTCCGAGCGCGGCGACGGAGAGCACCACGACGGTGCCCCAGGCCAGCGGGATCGGGATCAGCCCGGCGGCGATCGGCCGGTGCCGCTTCTTCGGGTGCAGCCGGTCGGCCTCGACGTCGAGCGAGTCGTTGGCGTAGTAGACGGCGGCGGCGGCCAGGCAGAAGGCGGCGAAGGCGATCGCACTGGCCCCGAGCACCTTCGACTCGCCGATGCGCCCGGCGGCGAGCGGCGCGGTGAGCACCAGGAAGTTCTTGACCCACTGTTTCGGCCGGGCCTCGCGGACCATGGCGACCAGCAGCGTGCGCGGCCGTGTGGCGGCGCCCTCGGCGGCCGTGGACGGGGCGGCCGGGACCGGCGCGGGGCTCGCGGCCTCGGCGCCGTCCACCGCGGCCGTCTCTTCGGCCACGGTCTCGGCGGACGTGGCCTGCGCGGGCTCTACCTCGGCGGTGGCGGCCTGCGCGCTACCGTTCACGACACCCTCGACCGGTTTATCTTCGGCCGTGGTCGCGTTATGGGCGCGCTGCTGCGCAGGGGTCGTCACCACGTCACCCTCCCAAGTGATCGGTCCTCGCGGGTGTGCCCGAACCCGAGGACGTCGGGAGGTTACCAGGACCATACCTGCGCGCTCTAACTTACCGGGCATTCGGTGCAAGTTACTCCGGCTTCTGGCCTAACGCAGGTCCGGATGGCCACTCCAGACGTTCTAACGTGGCGTACGCCCTAAGGCCCCGATTCGGTTCCATAGGGCCGCGACTTGGTCGGCTAAATCCTCGGGTGTTCCGTCGTTGTTCAAGACCACGTCGGCTGCGGCCAGTCGTTGCTCGCGCGGAGCCTGGGCGGCGATACGCGCCGACGCCTCCTGCTCAGTCATTCCGCGATCACGCATCAGGCGGGCCACGCGCACCGAGTCGGCGGCGTCCACGACGACAACGAGCTCGAACAGGCCGGCCAATCCGGATTCGACGAGCAGCGGAACGTCTTGGACCACGACGGAGCCCTCAGGCGCCGCGGCGACGCGTTCGGCCAGCAGCCTGGCGACCGTGGACTTGCCCGCGCCAATGCCGCCGGTCAAGCCGACCATGACGGTACGTGCCTCGCTCATGAGGTGATCCTAGGGCCGTGGCAGCCTGCGTTCGCGCGCAGGCGAGGTGCACCAGGACAACGGAACGAGCGCCCGGCACGGGCCCCTCGCGGGGTGTGCCGGGCGCTCGTCAACGCTCAGAGATCAGCGGCTTGAACGGCTGCTCAGCTCTGGCCGCCGGCCAGCTTCTCGCGCAGCGCGGCCAGCGCCTCGTCCGTGGCCAGGGCGCCGGAGTTCTCCGCCGGGGCCGAGGAGTAGCTGGACGGGGCGGCCTCGCCCGGGGCCGCCGCCGCGCCGCTGCCGGCCGCGGCCGCCTCGGCGTCGGCCTTGCGGGCCTCGGAGATCTGCCGCTGGTGCTGCTCGAAGCGGGCCTGCGCCTCGGCGTACTGGCGCTCCCACTCCTCGCGCTGGGTCTCGTAGCCGTCGAGCCATTCGCCGGTCTCCGGGTCGAAGCCCTCGGGGTAGACGTAGTTGCCCTCGGCGTCGTAGGACGCGGTCATGCCGTAGAGCGTCGGGTCGAACTGGTCCACGGTCGCGTCGCCGGTCAGACCCTCGTTCGCCTGCTTGAGCGAGAGGGAGATGCGGCGGCGGTCCAGGTCGATGTCGATGACCTTGACGAAGATCTCGTCGCCGACCTGCACGACCTGCTCCGGGATCTCCACGTGCCGCTCGGCCAGCTCGGAGATGTGCACCAGGCCCTCGATGCCCTCGTCCACCCGGACGAACGCGCCGAACGGCACCAGCTTGGTGACCTTGCCCGGCACGACCTGCCCGATCTGGTGGGTGCGGGCGAACTGCTGCCACGGGTCCTCCTGCGTCGCCTTGAGCGACAGCGAGACCCGCTCGCGGTCCATGTCCACGTCGAGCACCTCGACGGTGACCTCCTGGCCGACCTCGACGACCTCGGAGGGGTGGTCGATGTGCTTCCAGGACAGCTCGGAGACGTGCACCAGGCCGTCCACGCCGCCCAGGTCCACGAAGGCGCCGAAGTTGACGATGGAGGAGACCACACCCGAGCGCACCTGGCCCTTGAGCAGGGTGGTGAGGAAGGTCTGGCGCACCTCGGACTGGGTCTGCTCGAGCCAGGCGCGGCGGGAGAGGACCACGTTGTTGCGGTTCTTGTCCAGCTCGATGATCTTGGCCTCGAGCTCCTTGCCGACATACGGCTGGAGGTCGCGCACCCGGCGCATCTCCACCAGCGAGGCGGGCAGGAAGCCGCGCAGGCCGATGTCGATGATCAGGCCGCCCTTGACCACCTCGATGACGGTGCCGGTGACGATCCCGTCCTCTTCCTTGATCTTCTCGATCGTGCCCCAAGCGCGCTCGTACTGGGCGCGCTTCTTGGACAGGATCAGCCGGCCCTCCTTGTCCTCCTTCTGCAAGACCAGGGCCTCGACGTGGTCGCCTACGGCGACGACCTCGTGCGGGTCGACGTCGTGCTTGATCGACAGCTCGCGGGACGGGATGACGCCCTCGGTCTTGTAACCGATGTCGAGCAGGACCTCGTCCCGGTCGACCTTCACGATGGTGCCGTCGACGATGTCGCCGTCGTTGAAGTACTTGATGGTCTCGTCGATGGCGGCGAGGAAGGCCTCTTCCGAACCGATGTCGTTGATCGCGACCTGCGGGGTCCGGACGGTCTCGGTGCTGCTCGTCATGGGGGAAAGGGCTCCGGGTACGGATATGTGGTCGGATGACACACGCGGCGGAGCCTGACTCGGGAACTGAGCGGTTCGAAAGTCGGTGCGGCCCCCTCGGTCCGAAGCCACACGGGTCCGCAGCGCAACAGCCAGGATACGGGCCGCACGCTTCCATGGTCAATCGCGCCGACCGCGATCGGGCCGAACCGGGGCGCCGGATCGCGGGGCGTGCGGTGCGGCGCCCGGCGGACCCTCGCAAGATAGCGTTTCGGGGCCTTGTTACGGAAGTACGTACCCCGATTCAGGCAATCGGCGGGCCTGCGATCGAATCGATCCGGCGCATACCCGGCGGGGTGGGAGGCTTGGGCCATGAGTGACAAGGTCGCGGATCAGGATCCCTCGGCGCTGGTGACCCGGCGTCAGGCGGACAATGCGGAGACCACGCGGGCCAACCGGCGCTGGTGGGACGGCGCCTCCGACTGGTACCAGACGGAGCACGGCGACTTCCTGGGCGACGCGCGGTTCCTTTGGGGCCCCGAGGGCCTCTACGAGGAGGACGCGCAGCTGCTCGGGCCGGTGGCGGGGCGGCAGGTGCTGGAGGTCGGCTGCGGCGCGGCGCAGTGTTCGCGCTGGCTGGCGGCGCAGGGAGCGGACGTCGTGGGGCTCGACCTGTCCGCGCGGCAACTCGCGCATGCCCGGCGGATCGACGACGAACGCGGGGGTACGCCGCTGCGGCTCGTCCTCGCGGACGCGACCGTGCTGCCGTTCGCCGACGCGTCCTTCGACGTGGCCTGTTCGGCGTACGGCGCGGTGCCGTTCGTCGAGGATTCGGCGGCCTTGATGCGTGAGGTCGCACGAGTGCTGAGGCCAGGCGGGCGGTGGGTCTTCGCGACTACGCACCCGTTCCGCTGGTGTCTGCCGGACGACCCGGGTGAGGGCGGGCTGACCGTGCGGGACTCGTACTTCGATCGGCGCCCGTATGTCGAGCAGGACGAGAACGGCGTCGCGACGTACGTAGAGCACCACCGGACGCTCGGCGACCGAGTGCGGGAGCTGACGGCCGCCGGGCTGGTGCTGCTCGACCTCGTCGAGCCGGAATACCCGGAGGATCTGGGCGACCGGTGGGGCGGCGGATGGTCGGCCCTGCGCGGACGGCTCGTGCCGGGCACGGCGATCTTCGTCGCCGAGAAGCGTTAAGGATGATGCCGAACCTGATGCGTTAGCATGCTCAGCGCACTTGGCCCCGGCCTCCGGAAGGGGCGCTGAACCCATGGCCCGTCGTCACCACCTCGCTGACAGCGCGCTGGTGGCCGTCGGCACCCTCGTCGGCAGTGTGCTGTCGTACGGATTCAGCTTCGCGCTCGCGCATCAGCTCGACGAGACCGGCTACGGGACGATCGGCGCGCTGCTGACGATCCTGCTGGTGGCCTCGATCCCAGCGACGGCGATCCAGGCGGTCACCGCGCGCCGGGTGGCGAGTGCGGGCACGGCCGACCGGGAGACGCTGCGCGCGCTGACCGGGCCGTTGGTGCGCTGGTCGCTGCTGACCGGGGTCGCCACGACGCTCGTGCTCGCCAGCCTCGCCCCGGCCGTCTCGGCGCTGCTGCCCGCGGTGTCGTCAGGGCAGGTCGCCTTGACGGCGCTGGCCCTGATCCCCAACGCGCTGATCTTCTGCTACCTCGGGATCGCGCAGGGCGGCTCGCGGTTCACGGCGTACACGCTGCTGTTCGTCGCGCCGAACGGAGCCAAGATGGCGGCCGGTCTCGGTGCGGGCGCGGTCGGCGCGACGCCGGGGCTGATCATGGGCGCATTGGCGGCCTCGTGGTTCGTGACAGCGGCGATCGCGCATTACGCACTGCGCGACATGGTCGGCAAACCGCGTCTGGTGCGCGGGCTCGGGTACGTACGCGAGCTGAGCACTGCGTCGTGGAGCCTGGGCGCGGTGCTGGTGCTCTCGTTGCTGGACGGGCTGCTCGCCGCGCACTACATCGGCGGGGACACGCTCGGGCGCTATCAGGCCGGGGCGATGTTCACTCGCGCGGGTTACTTCGGACCGCAGTTCGCCGGGGTGCTGGCGTATCCGCGGCTGGCGGTGCCGGAAACGCGCCGCAAGGCCCTGATGACGGCGATGGCGCTGTCGGTGGCGATCGGGCTGCTGATCGTCGTGGCCACGCTGTCCGCCGCCGACCCGCTGATCCGGATCGCCTTCGGCGCGAAGTACCTCGACGGCGGCGCCGGGTTCGAGCTCTCCTCGGCGGCGTGGCTGTTCGCGCTGTCCGGCGCGACTCAGGCGCTGACGCAGCTGGCGCTGCTGGACGCGGTCGCCCGGCGCTCGCACGTGATCGGCTGGCTGGTGTTCGGCGGGATCGTGGTCGAGACGGTGGTGATCCTGGCGGTGGCGCACCACACCGCTACGCAGCTGATCGTTACGGCTGCGTCCTGCGGCACGGTAACAGCGGCGGTCAGCCTTACCGTCGCGGCTCTCGCCCGGCACCACGCGACGCACCACGCCACAAAGGCCAACACGGAGTACGTCGCCGCGACGCCGTGAGTGCGCACCCACAGCGTTTGCGTCGATCTATGTCGGTCGGCCACATGAGCACAGCCGCGACGTGACCTTACGGTCTGGACCATGACGACTGTGGAGCACCCTGACACCGCGCTCGTAGCCGCCAACGTGGACCTTACCGGCCGTACGGCGGTGGTCACCGGCGCCGCCAGCGGGATAGGCCGAGCGTGCACGTTGGCCCTCGCGGCGGCGGGCGCGAAGGTGCGTGTGGTCGATCTGGACGCGGCCGGGGCGCAGCAGGTCGCCGAGGCGACCGGCGGCGAGGCGCGCGCGGTGGACCTGGCCGAGCTCGACCTGGCCGAGGCGCTGGCGCGGGACGCCGACATCGTCGTGAACAACGCCGGCTTCCAGGTGGTGCGGCCGGTGGAGGACTTCCCGCCCGAGGCTTTCCACCGGATGCTCGCGGTCATGGTCGAGGCGCCGTTCCGGCTGGTGCGCGGGGCGCTGCCGGGGATGTACGAGCGCGGCTGGGGCCGGGTGGTGAACATCAGCTCGGTGCACGGCCTGCGCGCCTCGGCGTTCAAGGCGGGGTACGTGACGGCCAAGCACGCGCTGGAGGGCTTCTCGAAGGTCGTCGCGGTCGAGGGCGGGCCGCGCGGCGTCACCTCGAACTGCATCAACCCAGGCTACGTGCGTACGCCGCTGGTCGAGCGGCAGATCGCCGAGCAGGCCGCCGCGCACGCGATCCCGCGCGAGCGGGTGATCGGCGACGTGCTGCTCGCCCGGTCGGCGACCAAGCGGCTGATCGAGCCGGCGGAGGTGGCGCAGCTTGCGGTGTACCTGTGCTCCCTGCAGGCCTCGTTCATCAACGGCGCGTCATTGACCATCGACGGAGCCTGGACCGCGCAGTAATACTCGACGACACGGCATTACCCGATTACCCGACTGCACAGTGACCTTTGACGACACTGGACGGCGCTGTGGCTGATTCCAACGTGGCTGAATCCAACACCGACCTCGACATCGAACTGCCGTTCCTGAGCCTGCTGGTGCAGGACGCCTCCGCGGTCGAGTACGACGCGCCGATCGCCCGCGCACACGCCGACGGCGCGGACCCCGGGACGATCGCGCGGCTGGAGCGGGCACGCACGCTGGCGCTGCGGGTGCGCTCGACACTGCGTGAGCAGCGGCGGCGGGAGAACGAGCTCGCCGCGCTGTTCGAGACCGCGAGCGACCTGGCCGAGCTGCGCGACCTGGACTCGGTACTGCGGGCGATCGT
Organism: Actinomycetota bacterium; assembly: GCA_046724665.1. GTDB lineage: Bacteria > Actinomycetota > Actinomycetes > Streptomycetales > Catenulisporaceae > Actinocrinis. The sequence continues at coordinate 1,181 of JBKOWZ010000255.1, read as the reverse complement.
GGTGCGGGCCCGCAAGCTGCTCGGCACCGACGTGGCGTACCTGTCGCTGAACGATCCGGTCGCCGGGGACACCTTCATGCGGGTGACCGAGGGCTCGGTGTCGGCGAAGTTCCAGCAGGTGCGGCTCGGCATGGGCGAAGGGCTCGGCGGGCTGGTCGCGCAGACCGCTTCGCCGTACGTGACGGCGGACTACTTCAACGACGATCAGTTCCATCACACGCGCACCATCGACGCGGCCGTGCATGAGGAGGGCCTGGTCGCGATACTCGGCGTGCCGCTGCTAGCCAGCGGTCGGGTGATCGGCGTGCTGTACGCGTCGGATCGCCGGGTGAGGCCGTTCAGCCGGGACGAGATCACGCTGCTCAGCTCGCTGGCCACGCACGCCGCGATCGCGATCGAGTCGGCGAACCAGCTGGCCGAGACGAAGGCGGCGCTGGCCGAGCTCGCCGAGGCGAGCCGCACGATCCAGGCGCACAGCGCGGCGGTGGAGCGGGCGGCGGAGGCGCACGAGGCGCTGACCGGGCTGCTGCTGCGCGGCGCCGGGCTCGGCGAACTGGCCGCGTCGGTCGCCGACCTGCTCGGCGGGCCGGTGGTGATCGCGGACGAGAACGGCCGCTGCCTGTGCGGGCTGCTGGAGCCGGACGAGCTGGAGGCGGTCGAGGCGACGGCCGCGCAGTCGGCCAAGACCGGCCGCGCGCTGCCGGCCGGGCGGCTGTGGGTCGCCGCGGTGACGGCCGGCCAGGAGCGGCTGGGCTCGGTGGTGCTGCGCGGCCGGCCGCGGCTGGACCTGGAGGGCTCGGACCAGCGGATCCTGGAGCGCGCGGCGACGATGGCGGCGCTGCGGCTGCTGATCGAGCGTTCGGCGCGCGAGGCCGAGCACCGGGTGCGCGGCGAACTGGTCACCGACCTGCTGGACGCGGCCGAGCGCGGCGAGTCGAACCTCGAGTCGCTGCGCGAGCGGGCGCGGCGGCTCGGCGCGGATCTGGACGTGCTGTACGTGGCCGTGGTCGCGCAGGCGCAGGATGCCGACCGGCAGCGGCTGGCCTCGGCCGCCGCGCACCTGGCCGCGACCCGCCGGGGGCTGGCCGGGGAGCGGGCCGGGGCGACGGTGCTGTTGCTGCCGGGCGCCGATCCGACCGCTGTGGCGCGCGACGTCGTGCATCACCTGCACGGCGCGATCC